>NCFZ01000049.1 GCA_002281415.1 Burkholderiales bacterium 28-67-8
GTTCTTGGCAGGCAGCAGGTAGTCGATCAGCAGCGTGCCGGTGGGCTTCTTGCCCACGATGATGGAGTCGCCCACCTGGATGTGCTGCAGCCGCGAGGTGAGCGGGCCGTCTTGCACCTTGATGCTCAGGAACTCGAGGTGCTCTTCGTGGTTGGGGCTCACGATGCTGTACGCGCGCAGCAGCGGCTTGTCGTTCACGCGCAAACCGATCATCGTGAAGTGCCCGTTGGAAAAGCGCAGGCTCGGATCGCGCGTGGTGGTGAAGCTGAACAGGCGATCGGTCCAGTGGTGGACGCTCAGCACGCGCTCTTCGTTGAATGCACTCATGGGATCGGCAGGGTTGGGGGTTGGCAGAACCGGGGATTTTCCACCTACGGCGCGATGCTCACAGGCGCGCCTTCGCGCAGCATCGATCCCAGCGACATCACGACCTTGGCGCCGGCGTCGAGGCCGCTGCGGATGACCACGTCGCGCTCGGCGGTGCGGTCGACCTGAACAGCCACGAAGCGCAGCCGGCCTTGCGCGTCGACGGTGGCCACATGCGGCTTGCCGTCACGGCTGAGCAGCGCGGCCGCGGGCACGCGCACGCCGCCCAGGCTGTTGACCTCGAAGGTGGCTTCGCCGCGCAGCCCGGCGGGCACGCGCAAGTCGGCATTGGGCAGCGCGAGTTCGATGCGCATGGTGCCGGTGGCCGCATCGATGGCGCCGGAGCGCCGGCGCAAGGTGGCGTTGAAGGTCTCGCCGGGAAACTCGCGAAACGCGAGCTTGACCGCCGCGCCCAGCGGCACGTCGATGGCCGCCGACTGCGGCACATCGACCACCACGCGCAACTCGTTCAGGCGCGCCAGCCGCAGCAGGTAGGCCGCAGCGTCCCCGCCATCGCCCGACACGCGGTCCCCGCGCTCGACCAGCCGCTCGGTGATCACGCCGGCAAACGGCGCGCGCACCTGCTGAAACTGCTGCAGCGCCTCGAGCCGCTTGACCTCGGCGCGTGCGGCGGCCGTGTCGGCGCGCGCCACGGCGAGACCGGCGACCAGGTTGTCGAGGCTGCCCGGCGACAGGAACTGCTGATCGACGAGCGGCCGGGCGCGATCGAGGTTGAGCTGCGCGAGCTGCTCGCGCGCTGCGACCTGACCGAGCGCTGCGCGGGCCCGCTCAAGTGCCTGATCGGCCTCGGGTGCGGCGATGCGCAGCAGCAGATCGCCGGCGTTGACGTGGTCGCCCAGGTCCACGCGGCGCTCGGCCACGGTGCCGCTGGTGCGCGCAAAGATGCGCGCTTCTTCAGCCGCCGCCGCGCGCGCGGGCAATCGCAGCGTGAGCTTGATCGGCGAGGCGGTGGCGATCACCACGTGCACCTGCGGCGCCGCGGCCGCCGCGGCGGCGCTGGCGGCGGCCTGTGGCGACGAGGCACTTTGCGCCTGCGCCAGCGCCACCACCGCACCGCCGATCAGCACCGCAACGAGCGATCGGACAAGCGGGGCGTTGCGGAACTCACCGGCAGGCGTGGCGTGAAGTCGGGTCATGGTCGGGAGTCTCACACGGTGGGTTCTGCGACAGCCTCGGCGGGGGCCGGAGTGCGCGCCCGGCCGAGCCGCGTGAACAGCAGCGGCACCAGCACCAGCGTGGCCACGGTGCCCAGCAGCAGCCCTCCGATCACCGCACGGCCAAGCGGTGCGTTCTGCTCGCCGCCTTCGCCCAGACCGAGCGCCATCGGCAGCACGCCCAGGATCATCGCGGTGGCGGTCATCAGCACCGGGCGCAGCCGCGTGCGGGCCGCGGCAATGGCGGCGTGGCGCGGCGTGAAGCCCTCGGCCACCCGGTCACGCGCGAAGCTGGTGATCAGCACGCTGTTGGCGGTGGACACGCCCACCACCATGATCATGCCCATCAGCGCCGGCACGCTGAGCGGCGTGTTCGTGAGCCACAGCCCGAGCACCGCGCCGGTCAACGCCAGCGGCAGCGCGGCCATCGCGTTGAGCGGCAGCAGCCACGACTGGAAGTTGACCGCCTGCACCAGGAACACCAGCACGATGGCCAGCAGCAGCCCGCTGGCGAGCTCGCTGTAGGCCTGGTTCATGGTCTGGCCCTGGCCGCGCAGCTCGATCTTGTTGCCCGGCTTTTGCGCCGCGCGCAGTTCGGCCAGGGTGGGTTCGATGGCGCGCAGCACGCCGCCGAGGTCTTCGGTGCTCAGGTTGGCCAGCACGTTGAGCGTGGGCGCCAGCGTGACGCGGGTGACGCTGGCGGGCACGCGGCGCTGCTTGACCGTGGCCACGCTGCCCAGCAGCACGGTCTGTCCGGCCGCGCCGAGCCGCACCGGCGTGTTCATCAGCGTTTGCACGCTGTCGAGCGACAACGGCGTGGCGATCACCTGCACCGGGTACGAGTTGCCGTTGGCCGGATCGGCCCAGAACGACGGCGACACCGTGCCCGAGGTGCCCAGCACCGACAGCACCGCGTTGGTCACCTGCTGCTGGGTCACACCGAGCTGCAAGGCGCGGGTGCGGTCGACCTCGATGTACATCTGCGGCAAGTCGAACACCTGGCGCAGCGTCACGTCCTCGACGCCCGGGGTTTTCTTGAGCGCGGCCATCAGGCTGGCGGCCGCCTCGCGGTTGCCCGGCACGTCACGCCCGACCACGCGAAAGTCGAGATCGGTCGGCGAGGCGCCGGCCAGCGTCAGCGCGGTGGTGTCGGCCGGGCGGAAGAACACAGTGAGCTGAGGGAAGTCAGCCGCCAGCATGCGCCGCAGCGCCGCCTGGTGCTGCGCGATGGGCGCGTGGCGCGGCGTGAGCTCGACGTCGATCTCGCCATCGAAGCTGCCCACCGCAGCGCTGTCGATCCAGGCCAGGTTCACCGGCTCGGGCTGGCCGATCACCTCGGCGATCACATCAATCTCGTTGGCGGGCACCACACGCCGGATGGCCAGCTGCACGTCGGAAAAAATGCGCGCTGTTTCCTCGAGCCGAGTGCCAGTGGGCACACGCACGTGCAAGCGCATCAGGCCGGCATCGGTGCGCGGAAAAAACCCTTGCTCCAGCTGGCGAGCGCCCATCACCCCCACGCCGAGCACGACCAGCACGATCACCCACAGCAACCACGCCCGCGTGGCCAGCAGCTGCAGCAGCGTGACGTAGCGGTCGCGAAAGGCGTCGAGCGCGCGCTCGACGTGGTGGTGGACGCGCTCCACCGCATCGAGCCCGTGGGCCGCGCGGCGCCTGAGTTCGCCGGGAATGAGCAGGTACGCCAGGCACGGCACCAGCGTGCGCGACAGCAAGAAGCTGCCGATCATGGCGAACACCACCGCGCAGGCCATCGGCTTGAACACATACGCCGGCACGCCCGTGAGCAAGAAGATCGGCAGGAACACGATGCAGATGCACAGCGTGGACACGAACTCCGGAAACACCACCTCGCCGGCACTGTTGAGGATGGCCTGGCGCACCGGCTCGCCCGCGGCGATGCGGCGGTTGCAGTTCTCGATCTCGACCAGCGCGTTGTCGACCAGGATGCCGATGGCCAGCCCCAGGCCGCCCAGCGTCATCAGGTTGAAGGTCTGACCGGTGGCGTACAGCGCGGCCACCGAGCCGAGCAGCGCCAGCGGGATCGAGGTCAGCACCACCAGCGTCGAGCGCAGGCTGCCGATGAACAGCAGCACCACGGTGGCCACCAGCAAGCCGACCAGCACGCCCTCGTTGAGCACGTTGCGCACCGCCGCGCGCACGAACACGCTCTGATCGAACAGCGGCTCGATGCGCATGCCGGGCGGCGCGGCCGCGCGGATCTCGGGCAGCCGCGCCAGGATCTGATCGACGATGTCGACGGTGGACGCGCCGCCGAGCTTGAGCATCGACACCTGCACCGCGTTGGACCCGTTGAGCCGCGCCAGATTGGTCTGCACCGCCGGGCCGTCGCGCACGCTGGCCACGTCGCTCAGGCGCACCACGCGGCCGTCGACCTGGCGGATCGGCAGGTCGGCGAAATCGGCCACCGCGCTCGGGCTGGCGTTGATCGCCACCTTGTATTCGATGCGGCCCTCGCGCAGCGTGCCCGACGGCAGCGTGAGGTTCTGCGCCGAGACTGCCGCGCTCACGTCAGAGGCGCTCAAGCCGAAGGTCTGCAGCGAGCGTGGATCGAGCTCGACCATCACCTGACGCGAGGCGCCACCGTAGGGCAGCGACATGCGCACGCCGGGTATGGTCTGGATCTGGCCGCGCAGCTGCAACCGGGCGAAGTCGTACAGGCCGCTGTCGTCGAGGGTGTCGGAGCTCAGCACCAGGTTGAGCACCGGCTGGCTCGATGCCGAGTTGCGCACGATCAGCGGCGGCGAGGTGCCTGTGGGCATGCGCCGCAAGATGGTCTGCGACACCGAGTTGATCTGCGTGAGCGCCAGGCTGAGTTCGACGTAGGGCTGGAAGTCGACCTTGATGATCGTCACGCCGTCGGTGGTTTCGGAGCGCACCTCGAGCACGTCGTCGACGTTGTTGAGGATCACCAGCTCGCCGAACGAGGCGATCTTGGCCGCCATCTCGCGCGCATTGAGGCCCGAGTAGGTCCAGATCACGCTGACGCTGGGCGTGTCGACCGACGGCAGGATGTCGGTCGACAGCCGCCGCGCCGACAGCGTGCCCACGAGCACCAGCAAGATGGCCAGCACGCCGATGCTGTAGGTGCGGCTGAGGGCGTAGCGAACGATCCACATGGTCTGGGGGGGCCGCGCGCATGGCGTCGGCAGGCTCTCGGTGGCGGGGGGCGCCGCGAAGGCGCGAGCGCGAGGTTAACGCCTCGCCTTCGAGGATCAGTGAATCGCCGGAAAATAGCGCCCTCCGGCCTCACGGCCCCCACACCTTGCAAAGCACACCACCATGACGAGCCCGACCATGCGCATCGCCCCCAGCTTGCTGTCTGCGGACTTCGCCCGCCTCGGCGAGGAAGTCACCGCCGTCATCGACGCCGGGGCCGACCTGATCCACTTCGACGTGATGGACAACCACTACGTGCCCAACCTGACGGTGGGCCCGCTGGTGTGCCAGGCCATCAAGCCGTATGCCGTGCGGGGCGACCAGCCGGTGCCCATCGACGTGCACCTGATGGTCAAGCCGGTCGACGCGCTGATCCCGATGTTTGCGCAGGCCGGCGCCTCGCTGATCTCGTTCCACCCCGAAGCCAGCGAGCACATCGACCGCACGGTGCAGCTGATCCGCTCGCTGGGCATGAAGGCCGGGCTGGTGCTCAACCCGGCCACGCCGCTGCACTGCCTCGACCACGTGCTCGAGCAGCTCGATCTGGTGCTGCTGATGTCGGTCAACCCCGGCTACGGCGGCCAGAGCTTCATCGAGCACGTGCTGCCCAAGATCGAGGCCGTGCGTCGGCGCATCGACGCCACCGGGCGCGACATCTGGCTCGAGGTCGACGGTGGCATCAAGGCCGACAACGCGCAGCGCGTGGGCAACGCGGGCGCCGACACGCTGGTCGCCGGCTCGGCGGTCTTCAGCGGCGGGCGCTACCGCGAGTCGATCGCGGCCATCCGCGACAACGCGCTGGCCGGCCAGCGCCTGCGCAGAACCCCCGCCCGGCGCGCGCATGACGCCTGAGCTGGGCCACATCGACGCCGTCGTCTTTGACCTTGACGGCACGCTGATCGACAGCGCGGGCGACATCGCGCACGCGCTCAACGCCACGCTGGGCTCGATCGGGCTGCAGCCGTTCGAACTGGCCACCGTGCAGGGCTGGATCGGCAACGGCCCCAACGCATTGATCGCCAGCGCGCTGCGGGCACGCGGCGCCGACAGCGACAACCTCGCGCTGCGCGAACAGCTGCACGGGCGCTTCATCGAGGCGTCGCACGCGGCGCCGTTCGATCACGGCACGGTGTACCCCGGCGTCATCGAGGCGCTGCGCTGCCTGCACGGGCAGTTGCCCATGGCGGTGGTGACCAACAAGCCGTCGCCGCTGGCGCAGGCCGTCGTCGAGGCGGCCGGCCTGCAGCCCTACTTGCCCCACGTGCAGGGTGCCGATTCGGCCGCGCAGCGCAAACCCTTGCCGTTGACGCTGCAAACCACCGCGCAGGCGCTGGGCGTGCCGGTATCGCGCGTGCTGATGGTGGGCGATGCGCCGCCCGACATGCTGGCCGCCCAAGCCGCCGGCTGCGCCGCCGCGCTGGTGAGCTGGGGCTACGGCGCGCACGCGGTGCCCGCGCAACTGCTGCCGTGGCGGCTCGATCACCCGCGACAGCTCACCGACGGGTTGCGTGCGGCCGGGCGCCTGCCCCGAGCAACCGCCTGAGGGGCCGGTCAAAAGACGCGAGCGCCGGCCCGCTGCGGTGCCTCAGGGCCACGGCAGCGGAGATTCGGCGCGCGATTACCGAAAAGATTCGCGCCAGGCTTGATCCAACAAGCCCTCTTTGTCCCCACGAAAGCCCCAGTGCGCGGACAATACGCGCTTCCTTGACACGCTCAGGCCCCTGACGTGTCGGCTTTATCTGAGAGGTTCACCCCGCGCCATGGCCACCCCACGAACCAAGACCCCCGCCACCCCTGCCGCAGCGACATCCGAAAATGTCAAGTTGCGGCAAACCCAGGCCGAGTATTCGGCGGCTCGGCCGTCGTCGGAGCCCGGCATCAAGCCCATGATGTCCAGCTCGAAGATGTACGTCTGCCGTCGTTGCCAGGCCAACTTCAAGACCGGTGAAGGCAAGCCCGATCCGCGCTTGCGTGGCCTGGGCAAGTGCAACAAGTGCCTCGACTCGGCTGCCGCAGCGCAAGCCACCGAGATCGCTGCCTGATCCCTGGCGACCCGAACCACGGGTCGCTCAGTCTTCCTTGAGGTGCCCGGCGCGCTGCTGCTTGGTCTCGATGTAGCGCGCGTTGTGCGGGTTGACCGGCGCGTGCAGTGACAGCCGCTCGACCGCCAACGCATCGATCTTCTTCGGGTTGTTGGTGAGCAGCCGGATGCGCGAGATGCCCAGTTCGCGCAGCATCGCCACCGCCGCGCCGTAATCACGTTCGTCGGCCGCAAAGCCGAGGTGGTGGTCGGCGTCGAGCGTGTCGAGTCCGGCATCTTGCAGCCGGTAGGCGCGCAACTTGTTGGCCAGACCGATCGAGCGGCCTTCCTGCTCGAGGTACAGCAGCACGCCACCGTCCACCGCCAGCCGCTCCACCGCGCGGCGCAGCTGATCGCCGCAATCGCAGCGCAGGCTGCCCAGCAGGTCGCCGGTCAGGCACGACGAGTGCAGCCGCACCGGCACCGGCTGGCTCAGGTCGGGTTGCCCGACGATGATGGCCAGGTGCTCGGCGCCGCCGTTTTCCTCGCGAAACAGCGCCAGCTCGCAATCCTCGCGCGCCGCGAGCGGCACGTGCGCATCGCTGATGCGGCGCAGCTTCGGGATGACGGCGCACTGCGTGATGCGCAGATCGGCCCCTGACACGCCGAGCAACTGCGCCGCGGCCACTCGAGGCAGGGTGGCGGGCTGCTCGACGACCATCAGCAAGGCCGGCGCGAGGCGCGCGCGCTTGGCCAGCTGCAGCGCGCTGAGCATCGCCGGCGTATCCGCCGAGGCGGGGCGCGCACCGCTGCGCAGTCGCTGCGGCAGTTCGGCTTGCGCCTCGCCGGGTGGCGTCACGGCGGCCAGGCGCATCACGTCGTCCAGCGTCGCGCCGGGCGGCAGGTCCAGGCGCATCGGGCCGGCCGCCAGGGATTCGGCGCCCAGCGCATGGCGGCGGTCACCACCCAGCAGCAACTGCATCGGCACGCCCAGGCCGGCAAACCAGCCAAAGCGCGTGGCGGTGAGCGCTTCGACTGCGGCGATCACCAGCGCGCCGGTCGGGCCGCTGCCGTCAGCGTCCGACAGGCGCACGGCGCGGCCGTGCTTGAGTTCGGTGGTGGCGCGGTCCACACGCACGGCAGCCAGATCGGACTCGAGTGCGGCCTCGGGTGCCAGCGGCGGGGGGGAATGTCGATCGTTCATCAACTCAACCAAAACGGTAATCAGCGAAATCCGGCTGGCGGGTGGCCTGCACGTACTCGCGTGTGAAACCCGGGAACAGGGCGACGATGCGCCCCGTGTCCATGCGATACCAGCTGCGACAGTGGCTCCACACCGAGCCTTCGAGGCGGCCCTGCAAGCGCCGGTTGTGTTCGCGAAACACCTCGGCGCGCACATCGATCCAGCGGTGGCCGCCGGCGCGCACCGCCTGCATGCAGGCGATGGCGTGGTCGGCCTCGGGCTCGATGTAGAGCAACGTCGAAGTGTGACCGGTGCCGGTGTTGGGGCCCAGCATCAAAAACATATTTGGAAAGCCGGCCACCGTGATGCCGTGGAATGCCTCGGGGCCGTGCTGCCAGGCGTCGCGCAGCGTGCGGCCTTCGAGTCCGCTGACCTGCAGCGACGACAGCAGCTGCACCGCATCGAAACCGGTGGCACACACCAGCGTGTCGATCGGCCGCTCGCGGCCATCGGCGGTGACGATGCCGTGCGCGGTGATGCGCTCGATCGGCTCGGTCACCAGCTCGACGTGGGGCCGACCCAGCGCCGGGTAGAACTCGTTCGAATAGATGATGCGCTTGCAGCCCAGCGGATAGGGCGGCACAAGGCGCGCGCGCAGCGCCTCGTCACGCACCTGCCGGTTGCGGTGCACGGTGGCCACTTTCAGCAGCGCCCGACGCGCCAGCGTGCCTTCATCAAAGCCACGACGGCCCCATTCGAGCACCTGCATCCAGTTCCAGCGCACCATCGCCGCGTAGGGCGGCACATGCGCCAGCAGCCGGTCGAGCAAGTGGTAGGTGCGGTCGGCGCGCGGCATCACCCAGTTGGCGGTGCGCTGGAACACGTGCAGCTGCTGCGCCTTGTCGGCCAGCGGCGGCACCAGCTGCGCGGCGGTCGAGCCGGTGCCGATCACGGCCACGCGTCCGCCGTCGAGCGCCACGCTGTGGTCCCAGCGCGCTGAATGCAGCTTGCGGCCCTGGAAGTCGGCCAGGCCGGGGATGTCGGGCCAGCGCACCTGGCTCAGCGGCCCGGTGCTGCACACGAAGAAGGGCGCTTGCAGCGCGTCGCCGCGCTCGGTGGCGAAGTTCCACACGCCCGCCGTCTCGTTGAAGTGCGCTTCGGTCAGCCGGGTGCCCAGCCGGATGTGCGCGAGCAGCCCGTGACGCGCGGCCAGGCGCTGCATGTAGGCCTGGATCTCGGGTGCGGCGGCAAAACGGCGCGACCAGCCGGGGTTGGGCGCGAAGGAAAACGAATACAGCGGCGCCGGCACATCGACCTGGGCGCCGGGATAGGTGTTGTCCCACCAGGTGCCGCCCAGCCCGGGCTGCTTTTCGAGGATCACGAAGTCGTCGATGCCGGCCCGCTTGAGCTTGACGGCCATGCACAGCCCCGACATGCCCGCGCCCAGGATCACCACCTGGTGCTTCGAGGTCTGCGCCGGCGTGGCGGCAGCCAGGTGCGGCATCACGAAGCGGACGATGCGCTCGATGGCGTCGTCGGCGCTGCGCAGCACGCCGCCATGGGTCTGGAACACATGCCAGCGCCCGGCGGTGATGTCACAGGTGGCGTCGACCCCTGCGGCCTGCAACGCGGCGTGCAGCTCGAGCGCCTGGTCGTGCAGCATCTCGTCGGTGCCGGCCTGAACGAGCGTCGGCGGCAGCCCCCGAAGATCGCCCAGCAGTGGCGAAATGCGTGGATCGCCGGCCGCTGCACCGCCCAGGTAGTGCGCGGCACACACCGCCGCCCAGGGAGCGCTGAGCATGGCCTCGCCGGGCGGCGGCACCAGCGGCCCGTGGCGCATCGTCAGATCGGCCCACGGCGACAGCAGCACCAGCGCCGCGGGCAACACGGCGCCTTCGTCGCGCAAGGCCATCACCGCCGACAGCGCCAGGCCACCGCCGGCCGAATCGCCCGCGACCACCACCGGCCCGCCGGCGCTCAAGGCGCGGTAGACCGCCTGCACATCGTTGAGGCCGGCCGGGAACGGATGCTCGGGAGCCAGCCGGTAGTGCGGTGCGAACACCGGCAAGCCGGTGAGCAGCGCGAGCCGGGTGGTCAAGGCGCGGTGGGTGGCCGGCGAGCCGACGCAAAAAGCACCGCCATGCACGTAAAGCATCACCCCGGTGCGCGTGACGCCAGCGGGTCGCAGCCATTCGCCCGGCACACCCGCGACCTCGCCCGGCTCGACCGTCACGCCACGCGGCAGCCAGGCGCTGCGCGTCAGGCCCTCAAGCCAGCGGCGCTGGAACGGGATCGAAAACCGGGGGGAAAAAACAGGCTTGAGCAACAGCTTCAGCGTGCCACGCAGCAGCGCGGCGAGCACTGCTTCGACTGCGCCTCGGGGCTGGTGGACCGTCATCGTGGGCTCGGGTGCAAAGCGGTTGATGTTAAGGCGCAGGCACCGGGGATCGCCTCGCGGCGGTTTGCGGCGACCCCGCGTAATCCCGACTTTTTTAGTCGCCCATTGGGGTCGCAGCGCACCCACAATTCGCCGCGCGGGCGCGCCGATCGATTCGATGCGCTCCACTCGCTCGACTCACCCCCCTCAAACACCTCACAGGATCACGTCATGACCATCAAGCAAGGCGACCGCGTGCCCAGCGGCAGTTTCAAGCAACTCACCGACGCGGGCGTCGTCGACGTCACCACCGACTCGCTGCTCAAGGGCAAGAAGGTCGCGCTGTTCGGCCTGCCGGGCGCCTACACCCCGGTGTGCTCGGCCAGCCACCTGCCGGGCTACGTGGACAACGCGGCCAAGCTGCGCGCCGCGGGGTTCGACACCATCGCCTGCATCTCGGTCAACGACCCGTTCGTGATGACCGCCTGGGGCAAGGCGCATGGCGCCGACGACAAGGTGCTGATGCTGGCCGATGCCGACGGCTCGTTCACCCGCGCCATCGGCCTGGTGCTGGACCTGCCCGCATTCGGGCTGGCCGGTCGTTCGGAGCGCTATTCGATGGTGGTCGAGGACGGTGTCGTCACCAAGCTCGAAGTCGAAAAGAGCGCGCTTGACCACGCCGGCTCCAGCGCGGTGTGCATGCTGGGCGGCTGAATTCAGCCGTCTTGCCCTGCCTGAGCACGGCGTGCCGGGCAGGAATTCCGGCGGCGCGTGCCGTCGGATGGGGCGCCTGAGCGAACCTCTCAGCGCCCGAGTTGCAGCGCCTCGATCACGGTCTGCGCGTCAAGCTGGTCCGCCACGGACTCAGCGTCAGGCTCCTCAATGTGAGCGATCACTCCCAGCAAGGGTGCTGCGTGCCTTGACTGCAAGGCGCGCGTGAGCGTGTCGATGTTGTCTGCGGCGTAGGCCATGTCGGGGTCGATGCGGTTGGCGATCCAGCCGGCCAGCCGCAGGCCGCGCGCACTGATCGCCTGCGCCGTCAGCAGCGCGTGGTTGATGCAACCCAGCCGCAAACCGACCACCAGCACCACCGGCAGGCCCAGCGCCACCGCCAGGTCGTCGGTGCCCCAGTCGCCGCCGGCGCCCTCGACCAGCGGCACGCAAAACCCGCCCACGCCTTCGACCACCAGCGCATCGCAGCGCGGCATGAGGTGGCGCGCGCCGTCGATCAGCCGCTGCGGCTCGATGCGCCGGCCTTCCCGCCGCGCGGCCAGGTGCGGCGCGCAGGCCGCTTCAAACACGTCCGGGCACAACTCGGCACGCGTGAGTTCGACGTTGCCAGCGGCGAGCAGCGCTTCGACATCGTCGTTGCGCCAGCCGCCGGGCTCGCCCGGCGTCGCCGTGTCGGCGTGCCACACCGCGCCTGCAGCGACCGGCTTGTAGCCCGCCACGCGCAGACCGCCGCGGCCCAGCAGACACAGCAAGCCCGCGCTGATCACGGTCTTGCCCACGCCGGTGTCGGTGCCGGCGATAAAGCAGCCGCGCAACGGCACCGCCGCCGATTCCTCGCTCAGATCGGACGCGCTCATTCGGGCGCTCCCGCCGTGCGGGCGGCCACCGCCAGCGCGGCGAGCAACCGATTGACATCGCCGGCGCTGTGCGTTGCGCTCAGCGTGATGCGCAGCCGCGCGCTGCCGGCCGGCACGGTGGGCGGCCGGATGGCGGGCACCCACAGGCCCTGCGCCTCGAGCGCTGCGGCCGCGGCCAAAGCCTCGGCACTGCCGCCGACGATCAACGGCTGGATGGCGGTGAGTGAATCGGTGAGGTGCCAGCCACTGGCTGCCGGCGCGCCCGGGACCACGCCCAGCGCTGCGGGCAGGCCGCTGCGCAGCGCGCCGATCAACTCGCCCAGGTGCTGCCGGCGCCGGTCGCCCTCGGCGCCACGGATCAGGCGCAGGCTCGCGCGCAGCGTGTGCGCCATCGCCGGCGGCGCGGCGGTGGTGTAGATGTAGGCCCGTGCGCTTTGCACCAGCCAGTCGATGACGGTGCGGTGCGCGGCCACGAAAGCGCCGCCCACGCCAGCCGCCTTGCCCAGCGTGCCCATGCAGATCAGCCGCTCGCTGCGCAGGCCGAAGTGCGACAGCACGCCGCGGCCTTGCTCGCCGAGCACGCCAAAGCCGTGCGCGTCGTCGACGACGATCCACGCGTCGAAGCGTTCGGCCAGCGCCAGCAGCTCGGGCACTCGCGCCAGGTCGCCGTCCATGCTGAACACGCCGTCGGTGACGATGAGCTTGCGCGGCGTGCGGCACGCCGCCAGCCGCCGCTCGAGGCCGGCCAGATCGTGGTGCGGGTAGGTGTAGGCCGAGGCCTTGGCCAGCCGCGCGCCGTCGAACAGCGAGGCGTGATTGAGCACGTCGGAATAGATCGAGGTGTGCTCGTCGCCCAGCGCCGTGAGCAGCGCCAGGTTGGCGAGGTACCCGGTGCCGAACGACAGCGCGCGCACTTCGGGCAGGTGCGGCGAGAGCATCTCGGCCAGATCGTCTTCAAGCAGCGCATGCGCACGCGAGTGGCCGCTGATCAGGTGCGACGCGCCGCTGCCCACGCCGTACAGCCGCGCGCCTTCGGCCCAGGCCTCGATGAGCGCCGGGTGATTGGCCAGACCCAGGTAGTCGTTGCTGCAAAACGCCAGCACCTCGCGCGGTGCCGCATCAGGGTCGATGGCGTGGCCGCCGTCGTCGCTGGGGCTAATGTGCTGTTGCGGCGCGCAGGCGGTCTCGGTGACGCGGCGGCGGCGGCGCATCGCCTGCGCGTCGCGCTCGGCGAGCTGCTGAGCCAGGTGCTTGAGCATCGCGCGGCCGCCCGGCGTCAGAGCACCGCGTGCAACGTGGCGACGGTGCGTTCGGCGAGGTAGGCCACGTGTTCCTCGTTGAGCAGGTACGGCGGCAGCAGGTAGACGGTGCGTCCGATCGGGCGGATCAGCAGTCCCTGCGCGCGGCCAGCCAGGTGAAAGCGCTCGGCGAAGCGCTCGCCGGCGAATTCCTGGCGCACGTCGAACGCCCAGATCATGCCGCGCTGGCGCACGTGCTCGAGCCGCGCATCGCCGTGCAGCCGCTCGGCCAGCGCTGCGGTGAGCAGCGCGCCGGTGTCGCGGTTGCGCTGCAGCACCGGCTCCTCGTCAAAGCGGTCGAGCACGGCCAGCGCCGCGCGGCAGGCCAGCGGGTTGCCGGTGTACGAGTGCGAATGCAGAAAGCCACGCGCGGTGTCGTCGTCGAGGAAGGCTTCGTAGATGGTGTCGCTCGCCAGCACCAGCGACAACGGCAGGTAGCCGCCGCTGATGCCCTTGGACAGGCACAGCAAGTCGGGCCAGATGGGCGCTGAGCCCTCGACCAACGCCTGCTCAAAGGCAAAGAAGCTGCCGGTGCGGCCACACCCCACGGCGATCTCGTCGGCGATGAGGTGCACCTGGTAGCGGTCGCACAGCGCGCGCACCTCGCGCAGGTAGACGGGGTCGTGCATCGCCATGCCGGCAGCGCACTGCACCAGCGGTTCGAGGATCACCGCGGCCATGTGCTCGTGGCGCGATTCCAGCAGGCGCTGCAGATCGGCCGCGGCGCGGCGCGCCACATCGGCCGCCGATTCGCCCGGCTCGGCTTGCCGCGCATCGGGCGCCATCACCACGTGCGAGCGCATCAGCAGCGGGTCGTAGGCGTCGCGGAACACCGCCACGTCGGTGACCGCCAACGCGCCGATGGTTTCGCCGTGATAGCCATGGCGCAGGCAGGCGAACTCGCGCTTGTCGCCCAGACCTCGGTTGCGCCAGCTGTGAAAGCTCATCTTCAGCGCGATCTCGACCGCCGAAGCGCCGTCGCTGGCAAAAAACGTGTGGCCCAGCGCATGGCCGGTGCGCGCCGACAGCCGCTCGGCCAGCTCGACCGCTGGCGCGTGGGTGCAGCCGGCGAGCATCACGTGCTCGAGCGTGTCGAGCTGCTGCTTGAGCGCCGCGTTGATGCGTGCATCGGCGTGGCCGAACAGGTTGACCCACCACGAGCTGGTGGCGTCGAAGTAGCGCGTGCCCGCGAAGTCCTCGAGCCACGGCCCGTGGGCGCGCGCCACCGCGATCGGCGGCACCTCGGCCAGACGCTGCATCTGCGTGCACGGGTGCCACACGCTGGCCAGGCTGCGCTGCTGCCAGGTGGCATTGGGCGAAGGCAAGCGCGGGGAGGAGCCGGAACGGTCTGATGAAGCGGGCATGGGGCAGGGTGGCAAAGGCGCGGTGGCCGGGCGGTGCCGGCCCGATCAGCCGACGACGCCTCGATTATCGAAGGCCAGAGGGCCGCGTGCCGTGCGCCGGGACAGCCGCCGTCACTGCGCGGCTCAGGCCGTGTGCGGATCGGCTCGCCCCGGATAGGCCACGCGCTCAAACGGCCACGCCTCGGCCAACCACTGAGCCAGCCGCTGCGCCAGGTGCGCATCGAGCCCGCCGGCCCGTTCGCTGGTGCGCACCCAGTGGTAGACGTCAGCGTCGCGGTCATCGCGCGTGGGCGGCATCACGTACACGCAACCCAGCGCCCGCGCGCCGTCGGGCGACAGCACGGTGTAGGTGAACGAGGTGCGCAGCTGGAACTCCTTGTGGTGCCAGGCCAGATCGATCAGGTCCTGCTCGAGGGTCAAGGTCTCGAGCGGCCAGTCGCTGCCCGGGCCGAACAGGCCCCACAACTGCTCGCGGCTGCTCATCACCGCGTCGTAGTCCTTGACCACGTCGTGGATGGTCAGCGGGCGCAGGCACAGGCGATCGGTCGCGAAGCCCTGGGGAACGGGAAACGGTGCGGGCAACCAGGCGGTTTTCATCGGGGCGAGCTTTCGGCGGGAGGTGCCGCAACCCGCGAGCAAGACGCGCGCCGGGCGAGGACGCGCCCCGGTCGATCTGTCGCTGCGCCGCGGCCAGCTCAGAGGGCGACGGCCTTCAGCGAGCGCGCGGTGCGCAGCACGGCATCAACCACCCGGGCCACGCCGGCGAGTGCGGTCGCGTCGACCAAGGCTGCCGCCGCATCGAACGCCTGATCGGCGCGCACCAGCCCGAACTGCTCGGGCACCACCAGCATGCCCAGGTTCATCTGCAAGAACTGCCGGGTGGCCAGCAGGCTGCGCAGGCCGCCGAACGCGCCGGGCGACGCGCTCAACAGGCCCGCCACCGTGCCCGCAAAGGCGGCCGAACCCGAAGGCTGGCCGTCGGCGGCGGGCATCACCGAAGCCCAGTCCAGCGCGTTGATCAGCAGCGGCGTCGGGAATCCGTTGTATTCGGGCGTGGCCAGCAGCAGCGCGTCATGCTCGGCGAACAGCCGCACCAGACGGCGCGCGCCCTCGGGCGCGCCTTTCGACGACAGCAGGTCTTCGTCGTAGATCGGCAGCTCGAGCGAGCGCAGATCGACCGTCGTCACCGCAGCGCCAGCCTGCGTGGCCAAGCCCGCGGCGACCGCGGCCAGTTGCCGGTTGAACGAGCCCTCGCGGGAGCTGCCGGAAATCACCAACACGCGCACATCACTCAACATCATCTCCTCAAGAGCATTCAACGTCTGGCTTTCATGTGGCTTCGGCCGGCAAGCCCCACGGCCGGGGGCGCTGCGGGGTCAGCGCGGGGGCAGTCCGAGCTTGTCGAGCAAGCCGTTCAGCTCTTCGAGCGAGCCGAAGCTGATCGCGACTTCGCCTTGTTCGCCGCGGGCGGTGCGCTTTTTCACCCGCACCTCGACACGCGCGGTCAGCGCGTCGGACAACTCCTGCTCGATGCGCAACAGGTCGCGCGACTTGGCCGCCGCCACCCGCGCGGCCGGCTTCTGGCGGTCGCTGTCGTTCGAACGCGCCACCAGCTTTTCAGCCTCGCGCACGCTGAGCTTCCTGGAAATCACTTCGGTGGCCAGCAAGATCTGCTGCGCGCCGTCGAGCGGCAGCAGCGCACGCGCATGCCCCATGTCGATGTCGCCGGCCATCAGCATTTGCTGCACCGGCAGGGCGAGGTTGAGCAATCGCAGCAGGTTGCTCGCGGTGCTGCGCGAGCGGCCCACGGCCTGCGCGGCCTGCTCATGCGTCAGGCCGAACTCGTCGGTCAGGCGCTTGAGGCCTTGGGCCTCTTCCAGCGGGTTGAGGTCTTCGCGCTGGATGTTCTCGATCAGCGACATCGCCGCGGCGGCCTCGTCGGGCACGTCCTTGACGAGCACAGGCACCTCCTCGAGACCGGCCAGTCTGGCGGCCCGGGCACGGCGTTCGCCGGCGATGATTTCGTACTGGGGCACGCTGCCGGCAGCGGCTTCGGCATCGTGAACCCGGCGCACCAGGATCGGCTGCATGATCCCTTGCGCCTTGATGCTCTCGGCCAGCTCGTAGAGCGAGCCTTCGTCCATGCGCGTGCGTGGCTGGTACTTGCCAGGGCGCAACTGATCGAGCCGCAGCACGCTGGGCACTCGGTCGGCGTCGGACGGCGAGCCGTCGGAGGAATCCTTGACGCGGGGGCCGAGCAGCGCTTCGAGGCCGAGGCCGAGGCCTTTGGGTTTCTTGGTGACCATCGGCGGATTGTCTGGCATCGGGCCGGCGGGCGGCTAGCTCATCGAGCGCAGCAGCGCGAGGCCGTCGTCCCAGTCACCCAGACCGGATTCACCGTTGAGGTGCCCGTGCGCGCCCAGCAACAGCCACTGGCTGCCCCAGTCGGCGGCCATGCCCGCCGCGCGAGTGACATCACAGTTCGCATCGTCGCTGCTGGCCACCACCAAGCTCGCAAAGGGCAGCCGCTGGCGCACGATCGGCGACCAGCGCTGCAGCTGCGGCGGTGCGCTGTCGCGCTCGATGTCAGGCGGGGCCACCAGCAGCGCGGCGCGCACCCGCGGCGTGTGTGTCGAATGGGCGGCCCAGGCCGCCACCATCTGGCAGCCCAGGCTGTGCGCGACCAGCACGGCCGGGGTTTCGTCTTCGAGCAGCACCTCGTCGAGCCGGGCCAGCCAGTCGCCTCGGCGCGGCCACAGCCAGTCGTCTTGCTGCACGCGGCGAAAGCCATGCAAGGCCTCCCAGCGGCTTTGCCAGTGCGTCGCACCGGAGTCTTGCCAACCGGGCAGCAGCAGCACGCGCGCGGGCGGAGCGGCAGGCACGCTGCCGGCCGGCGTTTCTGAGGTGGTCGGGCGGTCGTGGGTCATCTTGCTCGCTTATCCTCGCGGTCCACCTTGGGGGGAAGCACCATGAAGCACCGCATATTCGTCGACGGCCAGGAAGGCACCACGGGGCTGCGCATTCACGAGTATCTCGCCCAGCGCGAGGACATCGAGGTGCTGCGCATCGACCCCGAGCTGCGCAAGGACACCGCCGAGCGGGCACGGTTGCTCAACGCCGCCGATGTGGCGTTCCTGTGCCTGCCGGATGCCGCCTCGCGCGAGGCGGCCACGCTGATCACCAACCCCAACACCTGCCTCATCGACGCGAGCACCGCGCACCGCACGGCGCCGGGCTGGGCCTTCGGCCTGCCCGAGCTGGCGCCGCAGCAGCGCGCGGCGATCCGCGCCAGCAAGCGCATCGCCAACCCGGGCTGCCACGCCAGCGCGTTCATCTTGCTGCTGCGCCCGCTGGTCGACGCCGGCGTGCTGCCGGCCGACACGCCGGTGACGGCCACCTCGATCACCGGCTACTCGGGCGGTGGCAAAAGCATGATTGCCGAGTACGAGGCTGCCGGCGCGACGATCGCCCCGGGCGGCACCACCGGCGCGGCGTACTCGCCGCTGGCCGCACCACGCCCCTATGCGCTGGCGCTGGCACACAAGCACCTGCCCGAGATGAAGGCCCACACGGGCCTGACCGCACCACCGGTGTTCATGCCCATCGTCGGCCCGTTCTACAAGGGGCTGACGGTGAGCGTGCCGCTGCACCAGTCTCAGCTGGGTGCGTCGGTCGGGGCGACCGAGCTGCACGCCGCACTGACGCAGCGCTACGCCGGCGAGCGCTTCATCCGGGTGATGCCACTGTGCGACGCGGCCACGCTGGCCGACGGGTTCTTCGACGTGCAAGCCTGCAACGACACCAACCGGGTCGACCTGTTCGTGTTCGCGAGCGACAGCCAGGTGCTGCTGATGGCGCGACTCGACAACCTGGGCAAGGGCGCCAGCGGCGCGGCCGTGCAGGCGATGAACGTGCACCTGGGCGTGGACGAAGCGCTGGGCCTGTGAGGTGACAGCGGTCCTGGATGGGCCGCTAGCGAGCACTCACATCGAGTCGATTCGCCCGACCATCTCCTGAGCGAAGGCCACAAAGGCCTGAGCGCCCTTGGACGACGGGTCGAAGATCACGCCGGGCAGGCCGTAGCTCGGCGCCTCGGCCAGCCGCACGTTGCGCGGGATCACGGTGTCGAACACCTTGTTGCCGAAGTGCGTCTTGAGCTGCTCGCTCACCTGCTGCTGCAAGGTGATGCGCGGATCGAACATCACCCGCAGCAAGCCGATGATCTTCAGATCGGGGTTGAGGTTGGCGTGCACCTGCTTGATGGTGTTGACCAGGTCCGACAGCCCCTCGAGCGCGAAGTACTCGCACTGCATGGGCACGATCACGCCGTGTGCGCTGCACAGACCGTTCAGGGTGAGCATGCTGAGCGACGGCGGGCAATCGATCAGCACGAAGTCGTACTGGTCATTGGCCGTGGCCAGCGCGCCCTTGAGGCGCCGGTCGCGCCGCTCCAGATCGACCAGCTCGACTTCGGCACCGGCCAGCTCGCGGTTGGCGCCCACCACGTCGTAGCCGACCTTGTCGTTGCGCTGGCGGGCTTCGGCGATGGTGGCGTTTTCGAGCAGCACGTCGTACACGCTCAGCTCGAGCGTGCGCTTGTCGATGCCCGAGCCCATGGTGGCGTTGCCCTGCGGATCGAGGTCCACCACCAGCACACGCCGCCCCACCCGCGCCAGACCGGCGGCCAGGTTCACCGTCGTGGTGGTCTTGCCGACCCCGCCCTTTTGATTGGCGATGCAGAAAACTCGGGCCATGGCGGGGATGTGGGGCTAGGGGAAAAGGCCGCCCTGCGCAGCACTCGTCGAGTGCCGGGCCGGCCGGGAGGCAAGGGCAGATTATAGAAACCGGGTCCGCTGCGCGAAGGGCTCATGCACGTCGCGGGGGCCTTCGAATCAGTGGCGTTGGCGGCGATCGCGAGCCGTCAAACTGCCGAGGCAGGGTTCGCAGCCGCTGGCCGCAGCCGCATCCAGACGAGGCAACGCTCCGCCTGCAGTCCGGGAACGGTGAGCGGTTCCACGTGAAACACCTCGATGTCGCCCGGCAGCGCGGCCAGTTCTTCGGTCGGCGCCCTGCCCTTCATGGCCATCCACACGCCCTGCGGCGCCAGCAACGAGCGACTGAGCCGGGTGAAATCGATCAACGACGCGAAGGCGCGCGAGGTGATCACATCGAACGGCGCACCGCGCAGCGCCTCGACCCGGGCGTGCTCGCCACTCAGGTTGCGCAGCCTCAGCTCGGCCGCGGCCTGCCGGATGAACGCGGCTTTCTTCCCCACGGTGTCGACGCACACCACCTGCCAGTGCGGGAACATCGCCGCCAGCACCACGCCGGGCAAACCGCCGCCGCTGCCCACATCCAGCACGCGGATCGGTCGCGACGCGACATCTGCGACACCACCGGCCAGCTGCGACAACTGGCGAGACATCGGCCCCACCACCGCCAGGCAGTCCGCCAGATGCTGGCGCAGCATGTCTTGCGGATCACGCACGGCCGTCAGGTTGTAGGTCGCGTTCCAGCGCGCCAGCAAATCCAGATACGTCAGCAGACACTCGGCCGGCGCCAGCGGCAAGCCCAGCTCGGTGAGCGTGGCCTCCAGCGCGGATCGCAACGGGTGTTCGGTCATGGGATCAGGCGGCATCGG
>NCFZ01000050.1 GCA_002281415.1 Burkholderiales bacterium 28-67-8
AGTTGGCGGTGTTCATGTCGTGGGTGCGGCGGCGGTCGTCGCCGGTGTTCTTGCGCAGCTCGAGGAACTCCTCGACGTCAAGGTGCCAGCTCTCGAGGTACGCGCACACCGCGCCCTTGCGCTTGCCACCCTGATTGACCGCCACCGCGGTGTCGTTGACCACCTTGAGGAACGGCACCACGCCCTGGCTCTTGCCGTTGGTGCCCTTGATGTGGCTGCCCAGCGCGCGCACGTTGGACCAGTCGTTGCCCAGACCGCCGGCGAACTTCGACAGCAGCGCGTTTTCCTTGAGCGCCTCGTAGATGCCTTCCAGATCGTCGGCCACCGTCGTCAGGTAGCAGCTCGAGAGCTGCGAGCGGCGGGTGCCGGCGTTGAACAAGGTCGGCGTCGAGCTCATGAAGTCGAACGTCGAGAGCACCTCGTAGAACTCGATCGCACGGGCTTCGCGGTCGATCTCGTTGAGGGCCAATCCCATCGCCACGCGCATGAAGAACGCCTGCGGCATCTCGATGCGCTTCTCGTCGATGTGCAGGAAGTAGCGGTCGTACAAGGTTTGCAGGCCGAGGTAGTCGAACTGCAGATCGCGCTCGGCCTTCAAGGCAGCACCCAGCCGGGCCAGGTCGAACTGCATCATCCGGTCGTCGAGCAACTCGGCTTGAACGCCTTGCCTGACATAACCCGGGAAGTACTCGGCGTAGCGGGTGTGCATGTCGCCTTGCAGGACCTCTTCGCCGAGGATTTCGCGGCGGATGGTGTGCAAGAGCAAACGTGCAGTGACGCGGGTGTAGCCGGGGTCTTTTTCAATCAGCGTGCGTGATGCGAGGATCGACGCCTTGTGCACCTCGTCGATGGGAACACCGTCATACAGGTTGCGGCGCGTCTCGGCCAGGATGGGCTCGGCACGCACATCGGATCCCAGACCCTCGCAGGCCGCCTGCACGATCGTGTGCAGACGCGGCCAGTCGAGCGGCACGCGGCGGCCGCCATCGATCACGTTGAGCGTGGCCTCGGCCACCACCGCAGGCTGCGCCTGCTTCGAACGCTCTTGCGAGCGGCGCTCGCGATACAGCACATACGCGCGAGCGACCTCGTGGTGGCCCCCACGCATCAGCCCGAGCTCAACCTGGTCCTGGACATCTTCGATGTGGAAGGTGCCGCCGCCCGGGCGCGAACGCAGCAGCGCGCGCACCACCGACTCGGTCAGCACATCGACGGTTTCGCGAACGCTGGCCGAAGCCGCGCCCTGCGTTCCGTGCACCGCCAGAAACGCCTTCATCAGCGCCACCGCGATCTTGCTGGGCTCGAACGACACCACGGCGCCATTGCGGCGAATGATGTGGAACGCATCGAAGGCAGAGGCCGCTGCCGGCGTTGCGGTGACCACACGCTGGAGGTTGGGGGCGATGGTGTCTGCGCCGATATCGATAGCTTGCATGGGTGGCCTTTTCTCTTGAATCTGCTGATGCGGAAAATCGTCTGGTCGTTCGAATCGCGGCGGCGGGGGACCACCGCTGCGATACCAACGAATCAAATAACGCTGTGTGGATGTCGGATGGGAAAACGCAGGTGCTGCAGCGGCCTCAGGCCGCGCAGCACGCGAGACAAAACGACTGGATGAGGCGCCGCTGCGCGCACCGGCACAACCCTGACCGAGGCGGCTTGCAGGTGCCCACGTGCTGTGGTCGCAACCTCGCCAAAGCTGCTCAGCTGACCCGCCGCGAGATCGATTCTCATCGGGAGTGGGCGGGTGCGGCGTTGGGCATGCACACACTATATCTGTGGGTTGGACGACCTTCAAGCACTACCGATAGTGTGTCAGCCGAAAACTTGACGTGCTCGGCCCCTGCAGTGTGCATGGGGTTCGCTGCGTCAAAGCGTCACTGCCCGGCGCTCACCGCGTGCGCCACCGCGCCTTTGCTGGGTGCCTGATCGCGAAGCCCCGAATTCATTGGCTCGCCGCCCAGACTTGGGCTGCATCGCGCGCCAATGCTTGCGCCGCTTATCGGCGTCCGCGGCCGGATTTCGAAGTTGCCGATCGGCTCGGCGGTGCCGGCTTCATGAACTCGCGACCACAGCCTCGGGAAAACACCGGTGAGGCCAACCCAGGCTTGCAATGACCTGCGGCCAGTCGAAGCGCCCGCCCGGGTCGGCCTTGCGGCCAGCGGACACGTGTTCATGCCCGGCCACGTCGATGCATCCGCCCCCACCCGCCACGGCCTGCAGCACATCACACAGGGTGGCGTACTGCGCCGCATCGAAGGCTTCGCCCTCCAACCCCTCGAGTTCAATGCCCACGGAGTAGTCGTTGCAATTGGACCGGCCGCGCCAGCTGGACACGCCCGCGTGCCAGGCACGGTCCCGGCAAGACACGAACTGGACGCAACGACCATCGCGGCGGATGAAGAAGTGCGCGGACACGCTCACATCGCGCAACGCCTCGAAGTAAGGATGCGCCGAAATGTCCAGCTGGTTCAGGAAAAATCGCTCGACCTCGTCGCCGCCGTAGATTCCCGGGGGCAGGCTGATCGAATGAACGACCACCAGGCTGGGTTCAACACCCTTCGGCCGCGGCCCGAAATTGGGTGAAGGGCAACGCCGGGCACGAACCCACCAGCCGCCGTCCCATTCGGGTGCCGCCTCAGGTGCTGCCACGCTCGACATCGGTCTCGGGATGCGCCTGAGGGTCCGCTCCAGACATCACATTCAGGCGCGCCATCCGGTAGCGCATCTGGCGCAGCGACAGGCCCAGGCTCGCGCCTGCCGCAGTGCGGTTGAAACGATGCCGCTCAAGCGCGCGCCACAGGATGTCGCGCTCCACCTCATCGAGATGGAAGGCCAGATCGTGAGGCAGCTCGCTGCCCGCTGGATCGACATGCGCCATCGCGGCGCCCGCCGGTGCCGAAGACCGCGGTTCGACCGCGCCAACATCGGCCAGCGCGCCGAAACCTGACGTAGTGCCGCCCGTGACAACCTCGTCCGGAAGCCCGAGGTCAGCCGCATCAATCAGTTCGCCACCCGACAGCGCCACGGCACGATGAAGCAAGTTCTCGAGCTCGCGCACGTTTCCGGGGAAAGGGTACTGCGACAGATGCAGCAGTGCCTCGCGCGTCAAAGCGGGGGCGGGCCAGACGCCGGCGTCCCGCGCGATGCGTTCGAGGAACTGCTCGGCGATGCTGGCCAGATCGCCCAGTCGTTCGCGCAGCGGGGGCACGCGAATCTGGATCACGTTGAGCCGGTAGTACAAGTCCTGCCGGAACCGACCGGCCTGCACCTCGGCGGCCAGATCCTTGTGGGTGGCACTGAGCACACGCACGTTCGCCGGCACCTCGCTGACCGCACCCACGGGCCTGACCGAACGCTCCTGCACCGCGCGCAAGAGCTTCGATTGCATCGACAGCGGCAGGTCGCCAATTTCGTCGAGGAACAACGTGCCGCCGTCGGCCGCCTGGAAAAATCCTTCGCGGTCCTCATTGGCGCCGGTGAACGCACCGCGCCGGTAGCCGAAGAACTCGGCTTCGAGCAGGTTTTCCGGAATCGCACCGCAGTTGACCGCGATGAACGGATGCATGTTGCGGGAGCTGATCTCATGGATTGCACGCGCCACCAGTTCCTTGCCCGTGCCCGATTCGCCTTGAACCAGCACCGGAGCCATGCTGCGGGCCACCTTGCCCACCAGCGCACGCACCTGGTCCATGGCTGCCGACTGGCCGGCCATGCGCTTGAGCGCCGCGCTCGACGGGCCGCGGGCCACCGGTGCCAGCACCGTGGCAGCGAAGGAGGCAACCGGTGATGCGGGTGCGACGGCACGCCCGGCGGGCAGGCTCGAGGGCAGCGTGCTCGGCGCCGTGGCCGGACCGCGGCCCAGTGCCGAAGCCACCACGGCCCGAAACTGCTTGAGATCGACCGGCTTCGTCAGGTAATCGTAGGCGCCGGCTTTCAAGGCCTCGACCGCGTTCTCGGCCGATCCGTAGGCCGTGATGACGATCGTCTTCTCTTGCCGCGCATGGCACTCGAGAAAGCTCAACACGTCGAGTCCCGAGCCATCTGGCAAACGCATGTCGGTGATGACCGCGCTGAAGGTGCGCTCGCGCAGCAGCGCACAGGCCTCACCCACGCTGTCGGCGGTCTCGATGTCATAGCCCTCGCGAATCAGCGTGAGCTCGTAGAGCGTGCGCAGGTCAGGCTCGTCATCGATGACGAGCAGGCTGAGCGGGTCGGAGGATGGCATCGGGAACGATCAGGCCAAGGCGGGTGGAGCAGCCGGGAGGCCGGGCAGTGCCACGGCCAGACGGCGCATGTTGACGAAGAATTCGTTTCGGTTCGATTCGGAAGGCGGACGCAGCCGGTAATCGATGCTGGCGCCATGCTGGTCACACAGCTGCCGGCAAATGTACAAGCCCAACCCCGTGCCTCGGCTGCGCGTCGAGAAGAACGGTTCGAACAGGTAGCGCTCAACATCTTCAGGGATGCTGACACCGTCACTGCTCACGCTGAGTTGCACCGTGGCGTCGTCCAGCCCGACCAGACGCACGTGCACCGCCGCAGGCAGATCGGTCGCGTGCAGCCGGGCGTTGTCGAGCAGGTTGATCAACAGGCGGCGCAGATGTTCAACCTCGAACACCGCGGTCAAGGGCTGTTCAGGCAGCTCGACCTTGAGCAGGCTGCGCTCGCCGGGCTCGATCGAGTTGGATCGGGCCCATTCGGCACACACGGAAGCCACTTCCGACGTGACGTCAATCGCGTCGGCTGCGATCGCGACACCCGGAGCCACCTGCATCACGTCATCCACGATCCGCTTGAGGCGTTTGACGTTGTCAGCGACCATGCGCGTGAGCTGCTGCTGTTGCGGCGTCTCGGCATCTTCAGCCAGCAGCGCATTGGCCTGACCGATGGCGGCCAGCGGGTTGCGGATTTCGTGCGCGATGCCGGCAGACACGCGCCCCATGGCCGCCAGCTTTTCCTGGCGCATGCGGGCCTGCAGGCTGCGCACGTCCTCGAGCAGCAGCACGCACAGCTCCTCGGCCGAGGGCTCGTCGGCGCCGCGCGTGAAGCGGATGCGCACGCGCAGCGTGCGCGTGGTTCCCTGCTGAAACTGCAGCACGACGTCGCGGCCCGCCTCGGGCCAGACGGCCTCATGAAATCCGCGCTCGACAGTTTTCACGAGTTGGCCCCAGGCCTCGACGCCGCGCAACTGAAACGGAGCCGGCCGGCCCGTGCCGCGGCGCGCCAGCAGCCGCCTGGCCGCCGGGTTGGCCGCGCGCACCCGGCCCGCCCGATCAACGACCAGCACCCCGTCTTGCATCTCCTCGATGACCAGCCGGTTGAGCTGCGCCTGCTGACGTGCCAGTTCCAGGCTGTCCCGGGCCGTCAACTCCTGACGGGCAAGCCGGGTCGCCAGTTCACTGGCCAGCAAGGTGATCACCAGCAAGCCGCTGCCGGCCAGGCCGACCTGCGACAGCAACGACGTCACCTCGCCGCCAGCGAGCAGCCCCAGCCAGGCGTTGGCCAGCAGCAGCAGCACCACCGCGGCAGCGGTAGCGAGCGCCTGAATGCGCGGCGTCAGCACACCGGCCATCAGCACAGGCAGCACCAGCAGCGCCACGTAGTTGAGGTTGCTGGCGGGAGACAGCGCATGCAAGACCATGAAACTGGCGATGTCGACGCCGATGCAGGCCAGCCATTGCCCCCGGCTGAGCACGGTGGCACCACGCTGCTCAGCCGCTCCTGTCGACGGCAACAGCCACATGGCGATGGCGAGCACCGCGTAGACGCAGCTGCCTATCAGCACTCCGCGACCCGGCGACGCACCGAAGAATCCGGCCAACGCCAGCGTGAGGATCAACGCCACGCCCAGCGCAGCCCGAGCACTGAGGAACGCACGGTAGATGCGGTGAAACGTCGATGGATCAGTGGGTCCGCTGCTCGCACCGTCGCCGGGCAGCAAGCGCGAATCGCGTCCTTCCGACACGTCAGCCGGATAAGTGTCCGGGTCATCTTGCGACACCGTGTCCGCATCGCGGATGAACGCGCCGAACCATGACTCGTCGGGCCGCACGCCACGCGCGCGGCGCCGGCGGTCAGACTGCCTGCGCTCGGGAGGGGCGCTGTCCATCAGCTTGGCCGTGTCCCAGAACGCATGTCGCGATGCTCGACACTGCAAAACCAGCCTGCGGGACCGACCACCGCTTCACCCTTGGGCAGATGGACGCCGCAATGTGCACAAGCGACCATCTCCTCGGTCGTGCTTGCCGACGCCTGCGGCGTGTCAGGTGCACGGGTGCGGACATCCTCGCGCGGAAAGGACCGTCGGCCGCCACGGGCCAGCCAGACCACCGCCAGGAAGACGCCGAGCAGCAGCAGGAATTTCATCTTTTCGAGGGCCCCGGCCAGCGCAGCGCGGCCACGCTCAGGAACCCGCGGTCCGGTTCAGCAGCACGTCGTGCACGAAGCGGGAGCCGACATAAGCCAGCAACAACAGAACGGCACCGGTGTAGACCCAGCGCGTGGCCTGTCGACCGCGCCAGCCAAAGCGACGGCGCCCCGTGAGCAAGCCAGCGTAGACCAGCCAGCCAAGGATCGAGAACACCGCCTTGTGGTCCCAGCGCCATGGGTCCGAAAACAACCAGCCCAGGAAGATGGCCACCGACAACACCACGAAGCCGGCCGAGACGAACCGGAAGGTGAGCCGCTCCAAGCCCATCAGCGGCAAGCCCATCGGCGCAGAAGACAGAGCCACGCGCGGAAGACCGTTGCCTTCGGACAAGGTCTGGCGCATCTGGCGGTCGGCACGGTTGAGCATCGCGGCGTGCAACACCGCCGCGCCGAAAAGGCCGTACGAGGCAATGCCCAACACCCAGTGAATGGGCGCCCAGGGCGAGCCGGCGTGGGGACGCAACTCGCCCGGGAACAACAGCGCCAGCAGCACCGCGAACGCCCCAAGCAAGGCCAGCGTGCGGCGCACCCCGCGGATCGGCAGGAAGCGGCTTTCGGCAACGTAAACGGTGATCACCAGCCACAGCGTGACCGACAGCGCTGGCGCGAAGCCAAAGCGTGCCCCCGTCACTGCCGACCCCATGCCCGAAACGTCGACGACGGTCGCCAACGCGTGCAGAACCCAGCCCACGATCAGGCTGGCCCGGAACGCACCGACCGAGCCACCGGGGATCAACGCCGCCACGACATAGGCCAGCAAGGCCATGGCACTGACACCGCTCAGCAAGGTCGGGAACGCCAGATCGGTCATCGCGCAACCCCTGAAGATAGACTCATCGTCAAAGTGTACTTTCGCGTTCTGCCCTTTCAGGCACCGCCCGCAACGCCATGGCTTCCACCCTCACCGAACGACTGAGTCGCGCCGTCAAGACGATGCGCGGCCAGGCGCGCATCACCGAATCCAATGTGCAGGACATGCTGCGCGAGGTGCGCATGGCGCTGCTCGAAGCGGACGTGGCGCTGCCGGTGGTGCGCGACTTCATCGCACGGGTCAAGGACCGGGCGCTAGGCGCCGAGGTGGTGGGTTCGCTCTCGCCGGGACAGGCGCTGGTGGGCATCGTCAACCGCGAACTGACCGCGACGATGGCGGGCAACGACATCGGTGGCATCAGCGACATCAATCTGGCAGCGCAGCCGCCCGCTGTCATCCTGATGGCCGGACTGCAAGGCGCGGGCAAGACCACCACCACCGCCAAGCTGGCCAAGCACCTGATAGAAAAGCGCAAGAAGAAGGTGCTCACGGTCTCGGCCGACGTCTACCGGCCCGCCTCCATCGAGCAGTTGAAGACGGTGACCCGACAGGCCGGCGCGGAGTGGTTCCCCTCCAGCGCGACCGACAAGCCAATCGACATCGCCCGCGCGGCGTTGGATTACGCGCGCAAGCATTACTTCGATGTGCTGCTGGTGGACACCGCCGGGCGGCTGGCCATCGACGAAGCGCTGATGCGCGAGATCAGCGAATTGCACGCTGAACTCAATCCGGTCGAGACGCTGTTCGTGGTCGATGCGATGCAGGGCCAGGATGCCATCAACACTGCCAAGGCCTTCAAGGAAGCGCTGCCGCTGACCGGCATCGTGCTGACCAAGATGGACGGCGATTCACGCGGCGGCGCGGCACTGTCGGTGCGACAGATCACCGGTGCGCCGATCAAGTTTGCGGGTGTCAGCGAAAAGATCGACGGCCTCGAGGTGTTCGACGCCGAACGTCACGCCGGGCGCGTGCTGGGCATGGGCGACATCGTGGCGCTGGTCGAGCAGGTGACGCAAAACGTCGACATGGCGGCCGCACAAAGGCTCGCCGACAAGGTGAAGTCGGGCGATGCCTTCGACCTCAACGACTTCTTCGAACAGATTTCCCAGATGAAGAAGATGGGCGGGCTGGCCGGGCTGATGGACAAGCTGCCCACGCAGATGACGGCCAAGGCCGGCGCCGTCGATGTGGACCGAGCCGAACGCGATGTGCGGCGCATGGAAGGCATGATCTGCTCGATGACGCCACTCGAGCGCCGCAAGCCGGACTTGATCAAGGCCACCCGCAAGCGCCGTATTGCCTCCGGCGCGGGTGTTCAGGTGCAAGACGTCAACCGCATGCTCAATCAGTTCGAGCAGATGCGCGACATGATGAAGAAGATGCGCGGCGGCGGCATGATGAAGATGATGAAGCGCATGGGCGCCATGAAGGGCATGGGCGGCCCTCGCTGAGCCTCGACGTCAACCGAGCAGCGCCGTGGCGAATTCGCACGCGTTGAAGGTTTCCAGATCCTCGACCTGTTCGCCCACCCCGATGAAGTAGACCGGCACGGCGCCGGTGGGCACGGTGGCACCCGGAGCGCGGCCTCGCTCGCGCGCCCAAAGGGCAATCGCCGCCAGCACGCCGCCCTTGGCCGTGCCATCGAGCTTGGTGACGATCAAGCCTGTGAGATGCAGGGTGTCGTCAAACGCCTTGACCTGAGCCAGCGCGTTCTGCCCGGTGTTGCCATCAATGACCAGCAGCACCTCGTGCGGCGCACCCGATTGCGCCTTGCCGATCACGCGCTTGACCTTGCGCAGTTCTTCCATCAGGTGCAACTGGGTGGGCAAGCGCCCGGCGGTATCGGCAATCACCACGTCGCAACCGCGCGCCTTGCCGGCAGCCACCGCGTCGAAGGTCACGGCTGAGGGGTCACCACCTTCCTGGCTGACGATCTCGACGTTGTTGCGCCCGGCCCAGATGGCGAGTTGCTCGCGCGCCGCAGCGCGAAACGTGTCCGCGGCCGCAAGCAGCACCTTCTGCCCACCCTCGGCCAGATGTCGGGTGAGCTTGCCGATGCTCGTGGTCTTGCCCGCGCCGTTGACCCCAACCACCATGATCACGGTGGGCGAGTGCTCTCCCACCACGAGCGGGCGTTGCAAAGGCTGCAACAACTCGGTGATGGCCTCGATCAGCAACGACCTGACGGCCGCGGGGTCGGTGGCACGGGCCTCCTTGACGCGACGCTTCAAGTCGGCCAGCAGGTATTCAGTCGCGCTCACTCCCGCATCAGCGAGCAGCAGCGCACTTTCCAAGTCTTCATAGAGCGCATCGTCGATCTGCGTGCCGGTAAAGACCTGCGCCAGGCTCGAACCGGTCTTGCGCAGACCCGAGCGCAGCTTGTCGAACCAGCCGCGCCGCTCGACCACCACCGATTCGGGCATCACGGGCAGTTCATGTCCAGTGGCCGGCGACGCAGAGGCAACCTGCCCGGGTGGAGGGGTCTTTTTCTTGAAGAAGCTGAACATGTGGGGGCAATGAACGGTTGGCTGGCGTCGGGCTGGCACATGGGTGATGCCAGGGGGTGGCATGAACCGCCTTCAGACCCCTATAATTACGGGCTCGAGGCGCTTTAGCTCAGCCGGTTAGAGCGACGGAATCATAATCCGCAGGTCCGGGGTTCGAATCCCTGAAGCGCCACCAAACAATCCGCGGCTCCGTGTCTCTCAGACCCGGAGCCGTTGTTCCTTCTGCGTCGCATTGATCTGACAAGATGACCCGTCAACATGGCGCCCTGCTCATGAATCGGCGCACCGCCTTGGGCGTGGCTCTGGGTGTTGTGTGCTCGCAGTCCGCATGGACCCAGGGACAGCCCACTCGGCAGTTTCCAAGAAACGCGCTGCGTGGAGTGATCGAATTTTCGGAACCGCCCGAGGTTCTGCTCAATGGTTCGCCATACCGACTGTCGCCGGGCGCTCGCATCCGCAACGCCAACAACATGGTGGTTCTTTCAGGCACGATGTCTGGGTCCCAGGTGAGCGTTCACTACACCCTGGACAACTCTGGCCAATTGAAGGACATCTGGGTGCTTCGTGACGAAGAACTGGCCAGAAAGCCCTGGCCCAAGACCCCCCTGCAGGCTCAAAAGTGGGAATTCGACGCCGGCAACCAGACGTGGACCCAACCATGACCGTGCCATCGACAGGCAAGAAAGTGTTCATCAAGACCTTCGGGTGCCAGATGAACGAATACGATTCCGACAAGATGGTCGATGTGCTGCGACAGGCCGAGGGCTACGAAGCCACATCCGATGTCGAGCAGGCCGACCTCATCTTGTTCAACACCTGTTCGGTGCGCGAAAAAGCGCAGGAAAAGGTGTTCAGTGATCTCGGGCGGGTCAAGCACCTGAAGGAAAAAGGCGTGCTGATCGGCGTGGGCGGCTGCGTCGCAAGCCAAGAGGGCGCGGCCATCATCGAACGCGCGCCCTATGTCGATGTGGTGTTCGGGCCGCAAACGCTGCACCGGCTGCCGGATCTGCTGCAACGCCGCAGGTCGCAGGAGCGCGCACAGGTCGACATCAGCTTTCCGGAGATCGAGAAGTTCGACAACCTGCCAGCCGCCCGTGCCGAGGGCGGTACCGCGTTCGTGTCGATCATGGAAGGCTGCTCGAAGTACTGCAGCTATTGCGTCGTGCCGTACACGCGCGGTGAAGAGGTGTCGCGTCCGTTCGACGATGTGCTGGCCGAGGTGGCTGGGCTGGCCGATCAAGGCGTCAAGGAAATCAACCTGCTGGGCCAAAACGTCAACGCCTACCGAGGCTTGATGGGCCGGCGAGGTGACGACGACGCCGAAATGGCCGACTTTGCCCTGCTGCTCGAATACGTGGCCAAGATTCCCGGCATCGAACGCCTGCGCTACACGACGAGTCACCCGAACGAGTTCACGCAGCGCTTGATCGACGTGTACGCGCGCATTCCGCAACTGGTCGACCACCTGCACCTTCCCGTGCAGCATGGCAGCGACCGCATCCTGATGGCCATGAAGCGCGGCTACACCGCCATGGAATACAAGAGCACGGTGCGCAAGCTGCGAGCGGTGCGACCCAATCTGCGGCTGTCGAGCGATTTCATCGTCGGCTTTCCCGGGGAGACCGATGAGGACTTCGCCAGGATGATGAAGCTGATCGAAGAGGTCGGCTTTGACAGCAGCTTCAGTTTCATCTTCAGCCCACGGCCTGGCACACCCGCCGCGTCGCTCCAGGACGACACGCCTCAGGCCGTGAAACTCGAGCGCTTGCAGATCTTGCAGGCGGCGATTGAAGACAACGCCCAGCGCATCAGCCGGTCGATGGTGGGGTCGGTGCAACGTCTGCTGGTGGAGGGGCCCTCGCGCAAGGATGCCAGCGAGTGGATGGGGCGCACGATCTGCAACCGCAAGGTCAACTTCAAGGGGGAGCCTGATCTTCTGGGGCAACTCGTCGATGTGCGAATCACCGATGCGAACCCCCATTCGCTGCGTGGTGAACTGCTCACGGCCTGAGCCACGAGGCGTATCAGCGCCGGCGGACCATCCACCACAGGCTGGCTGCGCACGCCACCGCCATCGCGGCATAGACCTCCATCTTGGCGTCCCGCCCGGTGATCGCCAGCCCCGCCACCTCCACAGCGAAGGTCGCCGTCGCTGACACGCTGGCCAAGACAATCCACCGGGTCGTGCACAGCTCCTTGCGCCACATGGCCTTGGCTGCGACCGAGGTGATCCCAGCCATCGACAGCGCTGGTGCCGCAAAATTCAAGAGATGGGATACGGCATCGAGTAGGGTCATGGCGGTCGCATCGTCAGGCCGTGCGGTCGGTGGGAGACTTAAATTAAGGGGCCTCGGTGATTTCGAGGTGGGCGAATGGGCGGAAATACTGTAAATTTTGATTGACAGTCATCATGAGCGTTTTCACCCTAGGCCTCAACCACGCCACCGCGCCGCTGGATTTGCGCGGGCGATTCGCGTTTTCGCCGGAGCGGCTCGCACCGATGCTGCTGGCTTTTCGCGAGCGGGTGCAGCGTTCGCCCGAAGCGGCTCTGGTTTCCACCTGCAACCGCACTGAACTGTATGTCGGCGCAGATACCGGCATGGTCGCACCTGCGCTGGACTGGCTGGCGGAAATTGGCGGGATGTCCGCTCCCGCGCTGCGTGAGCACGCCTACGTGCTAGAAAACGAGGCTGCCGCACGGCATGCCTTCCGTGTCGCCAGCGGCCTCGACTCGATGGTGCTGGGCGAGCCGCAGATCCTCGGCCAGATGAAGCAGGCAGTGCGCGAAGCCGACACTGCAGGCACGCTGGGATCGACCCTGCACCAGATGTTCCAGCGGTCTTTTGCGGTGGCCAAGGAGGTTCGCACCTCCACCGAGATCGGTTCTCACTCGATCAGCATGGCCGCGGCTTCAGTGAGGCTGGCCTCGCAATTGTTCGAGGACCTGAGCGACATCAAGGTATTGTTCGTGGGCGCCGGCGAGATGATCGAATTGGTCGCCACGCACTTCGCAGCCAAGAAGCCGCGTGCGATGGCCATTGCCAACCGCACGCGTGAACGCGGCGAAAAACTGGCCAGCCGCTTCAACGCAGAGTTGATTCCGCTGTCCGATTTGCCGCAGCGGCTGGGTGAATTTGATGCGGTGATCTCCTGCACCGCCAGCACCTTGCCGATCATCGGGCTCGGCGCGGTAGAGCGCGCGCTCAAGGCGCGCAAACGGCGGCCGATTTTCATGGTCGATCTGGCCGTACCGCGCGATATCGAACCCGAAGTGAACCGGCTGTCTGACGTCTACTTGTACACGGTGGACGACCTGTCGTCGCTGGTGCAGATCGCCGGAGAGAAGCGCCAAGCCGCGGTTCAACAGGCCGAAGCCATCATCGAAACCGGCGTGCAGGGTTTCGTCAACTGGCTGGGTCAGCGCAACACCGTTCCGCTGATTCGCGCATTGAACGCCCAGGCCGATGAATGGCGCGCCGTCGAGCTGGCACGGGCCCGCAAGTTGTTGGCCAAGGGCGAAGACATCGAATCCGTGCTGGACTCGAT
>NCFZ01000051.1 GCA_002281415.1 Burkholderiales bacterium 28-67-8
GTCATGTCCACCTACGGCGCTCTGCTCAATGGGGCGACGCTTCACCCCAGGAGTGTGAAAGCGAGCGGCTTCAGCAGCATCGGGCGCTGGTTGCAGGATCAAGGCATCACGATCTACCACTCGACGCCGACGGTGTTCCGTTTGTTCATGTCTGGCTCGCATGAACGGGCAAGCTTTCCTAAGGTTCGGGTCGTCGTGTTGGGTGGAGAGCCCGTGACGCGGTCTGATGTGGAAGTGTTCAATCGACATTTCGTTGCGGGGGCAGTGCTGGTCAACGGACTCGGGCCTACCGAATCGACGGTCACGCTGCAGAACTTCATAGCCCATGGGCACGAACAGACGACCGGATTGGTGTCGGTTGGCACTCCAATCGGAGCTACCGAGGTTCTGTTGCTCGATGAGCATGGCTTGCCAGCCGAGAGCGAGGGAGAGCTCGCTTTCTCCAGCGAGCACCTTGCGCTGGGCTATTGGCGCCGGCCCGATCAAGACGAGAAAGCGTTCCAGCCGCACGCAACGGACCCCCTGCGAAGAATCTATCGAACGGGCGATCTTGCTCGACGGGACCCAGGTGGCAGCTACTACTTCATCGGGCGCAAGGACCTGCAGGTCAAGATCAATGGCGTCCGGATAGAACTCGAGGAGGTGGAGTGCGCGGTCGAGCGATTGGCCGGCGTCCGCCAGTGCGTAGCGCTCGCGCAGACGGATCTGCGAGGGCAAAACCTGATCGCGGCCTATGTGTTGCGTCTTCCGGGTAGTGAACCCCTGAGCGCCTTGCGCGAAGCCCTGCGCCAAAGCCTGCCTGATTCGATGATCCCGCACCGGTTCATCGAGGTGGATAGCTTCCCGTTGACGCCGTCGAACAAGGTTGACCGCCTTGCGCTCGGAGATCTGTATCCGATCGATGTTCAGGCCGCCCACTCCCACGGGGCGCTGGCGAACGATGAGTTCGAGGAGAAGCTGACGGCACTTTGGTTCGAGTTGCTCGGTCAAGTGCCTTCGGGCCACGACGCGGACTTCTTTCAGTGCGGTGGCGATTCCCTGATGGCCGTGCAGTTGGTGGACGGCCTCGAGCACCTCACCGGTCGTCGCGTTGAACTCGGAGACGTGTTCATCAAACGAACATTTGAGGCCATAGCCGAGTTGGCTCGGTCTTGCGCCGTTGAAGCGCAGGAACGAGTGGGCACCGTGGTGCCACTCACGCGCCACCCTGCCAATCGCGGGGAGCACCTGTTTTGCATCTGCGGCATTCAGTTGTATCAACCGCTGGCCGACGCGATTGGCGAACCGGTCAATGTGTCCGGCGTCTTTCTTGCCGTTGAGGACGAGATCCTGCGTGGAAAGCGAGTTCCTCCGCTCGAGGAAATCGCATCCATGTACCTTGACGTGATGCTGGAGTACCAACCGACCGGCCCCTTCCGATTGGCAGGCGTGTCATTCGGGGGCATGTTGGCATTCGAGATTGCCAGGCAACTTCGCGACCGGCATCACGAGGTGGTATTCCTTGGGGTTTTTGACACCATCCTGCCGCAGACGATCGGCCGGTTTCGACGCCTTCGACGCCTTCGGGGCCATCTCGCCCTCGCTTTGAGGCATGGCCCCGGAGAGATTCTGAAGCGCCTTCGTCGCAAGTTCATTCCACCGAGCCGGCAGGAGGCTCTGGACAACCTGACCGGGCTGTCGCGCGACGAGTTGGCTCTCGAGCGAGGCGAGATTTATTCGGTTGCGCTCGAGGCGTACAGGAAAAACATGCCGGGCTACGCTGGCGACACCTTCTTCTATCGGGCGCGGGAGCGCAGCGAATTTGAGAAGGTCTGCTTTCCGCTGCACTGCAACTGGCCGAGCTATGTTTCCGGACGATTCTTGGCGCGCGAGGTCGGTGGTGGTCACGTCACGATGCTTGAGCAACCGTTCGTTGGCGGTCTGGCCGCTCTGGTGGCATCGGATATGCGATTGCCCTCCTGAGATCGGCGGTTGCTGAGGCGTGCCCATTTCACGGGGATGCCGCAGTACTCGCCGGCAACGTGCCGGTAGTGATACGCCGGCGACGTCTGCGACGGGCTCATACGCTTCAGTACGTTGACGGGTGCCTGCCGCAGCACCAGACGGTCCCGGCACCGACGCTTGAGCCCGCGCTGCGGGCATTTGGCCGCGGCGCTCAAGTGAGACACCGTGCTGCCGAAAACGGGAAGACGCGGCTGCGAATGGGCCGTGCTTTCTTCCATGAAACCTGCCCAAACACACGAAACCATCGAGGTCGCCGCGCTCACGGTCGGCATGCTCATCCACCTGGACGGTGGATGGATGTCGCATCCGTTTCCGAGATCGAGCTTCAAGATCTCGAGCGTTGACCAGATCGCCACGCTGCGCTCGCTGGGGCTGGAGCGCGTGCGCTGGAGTCCGGAGGAAGCGGATTCGGACGGTCCGCAGGAGTTGCCTGTGGCGGCGCCCGTGGTGGAGCGTCGCGGCTCGGTGGCCGACCGTCGCCGGCGCCTTGCGCCTGAGGCTGCACCCAGCCAGTTGCTCACCGCCAGCGAGCGTCATTTCGGCGAGGCGGCCAAAGCTTCCAAGATGGTCTTTGACCGCGTGGTCGAACACCCCGCCGATGCGCGGCGGGCAGCCGACGCGCTGACGCGCCAGCTGGTCGACAAGATGGCCGGCACCGAAGACATGTGCATCCAGTTGCTCAGCGAGGGCACCGGCGACCGCGTGTGCGCCCATGCGGTCAACGTCAGCGTGATCTCTTTGCTGATGGGCCGCTCGTTCGGGCTGGGCGAGACCGACATGCTCGACCTCGGGATGGGTGCCTTGCTGCACGACGTGGGCAAGGCCGAGATTCCCGAGCGCTACCGGCACCGCGAAGATCACTTCAACATGGCCGAGCGCCGGCTCTATGAAAACCACGTGGCCACCGGCATGGCCCATGCGCAGCGCATGGAGCTGACGGCCGGGGCCTCGCTGATCCTCGAGCAGCACCACGAACACAGCGACGGCAGCGGCTTTCCGCAGGGCCTGAGCACCGACCGCACGTCCACGCTGGCGCGCATCGTGGCGCTGGTCAATGCCTACGACAACCTTTGCAATCCGGCCAACCCGGGCCAGGCCCTCACGCCGCATGAGGCGGTGGCGCATCTGTTCACGCAAAACCACAAGCAGTTCGACACCGCCATCCTCGGCGCGTTCATCAAGATGATGGGCGTGTACCCGGCAGGCTCGGTGGTGCAGCTCACCGATGACCGGTATGCGCTGGTGGTGGGCGTCATCTCGTCGCGCACCCTCAGGCCGCGCGTGCTGGTGCATGACCCCCGCGTGCCGCGCGACGAGGCCGTCATCCTGGATCTCCAGACGGTCAGCGGGCTGGGCATCCGGCGCAGCCTGAAGCCGTCTTCGCTGCCCGAGGCCGTGCTCAGCTACCTGTCCCCGCGCACCCGGCTGAACTATTTCTTCGAGCCCGCCGGCGAGACGAGGTCACCAGCGTGAGAGTCCTGCGCAGCCATCCGGAGTCTGCGGCCGTTCTGGCGCCTGCGGCGGCTCGGCGTGCCCTGGCCGCAGCATTGCCCAAGCCGGCGCTGCGCGATCGGCTGACCGACAACCTGCTGCGTCCGGCGCGCTCACTGATCGAAGGGCTGCTCGATGCGGTGCTGCTGGTCGACCCTGACACGCTGCACATCGTCGCGGCCAATGTGCCTGCCGGTGCCTTGCTGGGGGTCGAGCCGAGTGCACTGTGCACACGAAAGGCGATGGACCTGGCCGCCACGCCGGAAGACATGGTCTTCTGGCAGGAGGCTGCGCTGGGTGCGTGCGACGGCGTCGATTCGCAGACCTGGGTGCAACGTGCCGATGGCAAGCTGGTGGCCGTGCGCCGGCGCATCACCCACCTGAAGCTGGCCGCAGATGCTTCGCTGTTCATGGTGGCGATGCACGACCGCAGCCAGGAACTGCACACCGAAACCGAGCTGGCGGATCGCATCTCCGAGCTCACGGCCACGCTCGAGTCCACCCACGACGGCATCCTGGTGACCGATCTGGGCGGCGCCATCCGCAACTTCAACAGCCGTTTTGCGGCGCTGTGGACAGTGCCTGAGAGCCTGCTGGCACAGCGCGACGACGTGGCGATCCTCGGCTGGATGTTGCAGTCGGTGTCCGAGCCGGCGGCCTATGTTCGGCGCCTGTCCGCCATCGATGCCGCCCCGCAAAAGAAGTCCACCGACACCATCACCCTGACCGATGGACGCGTGCTTGAGCGCATGGCGCTGCCGCAACTCAGCCGCGGACAGGTCATCGGCCGGGTGTATTCGTTCCGCGACATCAGTGAGCGCATCGAGGCCAACCGGCGCATCGAACTGCTCTCGCACACCGACGCACTCACCGGGCTGCCCAACCGCCGCGCGCTGCTCGACCGCGTCGAGTACGCGCTGGCACTGTCGCAGCGCGACGGCACACCGTTCGCGCTGCTGGTGCTCAACCTCGACCGCTTCAAGCACATCAACGACACCCTGGGTCGCAGCCTGGGTGACCGCGTGCTGACCGACGTGGCCGACCGCTTGCTGACCACGATGCGTCAGATCGACACCGTGTGCCGCATCGGCGCCGACGAGTTCGTGCTGCTGGTGCATCAGGCCGATGCCGCTGGCGCCGAATGCAGCGCGCGACGCGTGCTCGAGGTGATGCAGCGCTCCTTCCTGCTCGACGATCTGAGCTTCACGGTCACGTGCAGCATGGGCATTGCGCTGTACCCCGGCGACGGCAACAGCGCCGACGAGTTGCTGCAGATGGCCGATGCGGCCATGCACGATGCCAAGGACAACGGCGGCGCCGGGTTCCGTTTTCATCAGGGGCGCGGCGACTCGAGCTCCAAGCTGCGCAGCCGCATGAAGCTCGACCACGCCATGCGCCAGGCGCTGGCAGCCGGACGCTTCAGGCTGAACTACCAGCCGCAGGTCGACCTGTACAGCGGCGAGATCGTGGGTGCCGAGGCGCTGATCCGCTGGCGCGACCCCGAGCTGGGCGATGTGCCGCCGGCCGAGTTCATTCCGGTGGCCGAGCGCAGCGGCTTCATAGTCTCGCTGGGCGCGTGGGTGTTGCGCCAGGCGGTGCAGCAAGCCGCGTTGTGGCGTGACAAGGGTTACCGACTGCTGATGTCGGTCAATGTGTCGGCGCTGCAGTTCCAGCAGCCCGACTTCGTCGAATGCGTCGCGCAGGCGCTGGCCGAGGCGGGCCTGGAGCCGCAGTGGCTGGAGCTCGAACTCACCGAGTCGATCCTCATCCAGGACGCGCACGAAGCGCTGCAGCGCCTCGAAGGCCTGTCCAAGTTGGGCGTGAAGCTGGCGATTGATGACTTCGGCACCGGCTACTCGAGCCTGGCGTACCTCAAGCGCTTTCCGATCGGCCGGCTCAAGATCGATCGCAGCTTCGTCAAGGGCCTGCCCGCCGACGAAAGCGACGCCGGCATCGTGCGGGCGATCGCCAACATGGCGCGCGCGCTGCACCTCGAGCTGATCGCCGAGGGTGTGGAAACCGAGGCCCAGCTGCAGTTCATGAAGCAGCTCGGCTGCCAGCAGTACCAGGGCTTCCTGAGGTCACCTGCGGTCGACGTGGTGTCGTTCGAGTCGGTGATGGATACCGGCCGGCCACTCGCCGCCAAGGCCGCACGGCCTGCTGCTGCGGCGAGCACGCCCAAGGCCTGATCGGCGCTGCGCGGCCGGCCAGCAGCGCACAATCCGCGCTGGCCCCGATGCGGGCACGGAGGCGCGCAATGTACAAATTCAAATCCAAGGTGACCGGCGACGTGTTGATGCTGGCCGCCAGCGGCGACCACATCCTGCGGGTGATCGGCAAGGAGCCCGCGGCCAAGGGCATCGTCGAGGTGGTCGACATGCCAGCAGCCATCGCCGCGATCGAGCAGGCCGTGGCGGCCGAAGAAGCCGCACGCCGGCAGGCCGAACAAGCCGCAGCCGCCGAAGGCAAGACGCTGCCGCCGTCCGATGGCGTGAGCCTGCGCCAGCGCGCCTGGCCGTTGCTCGAGATGTTCAAGCGCTGCCACGCGGCCGATGTCGTGGTCGTGTGGGGCGTGTGAGCGCGTGAGCCTGGCCACCCGCATCGTCGCCGTGCGCCACGGCGAAACCGCCTGGAACGTTGACACCCGGCTGCAAGGCCACCAGGACATCGCGCTCAACGCCACCGGCCGCTGGCAGGCCGAGTGCGTGGCGCGCGCGCTGGCCGACGAGGGCATAGCCGCGATCTACACGAGCGACTTGCAGCGCGCGTTCGACACCGCGCAGGCGATCTCGCGTGTCATCGGCTTGCCGGTCGTCAGCGATCGCCGCTTGCGCGAGCGCGCCTTCGGCAGTTTCGAGACGCTGACCCACGCCGACATCGAATCACGCTGGCCCGAGCCGGCGCGGTTGTGGCGTCAGCGCGACCCCGACTTCGCGCCCGAGGGGGGCGAGTCGCTGCGCGAGTTCCACGCGCGTTGCGTGGCCGCGGTGTCGCACTTTGCCCAAGCCCGCCCGGGCCAGACGATCGCCATCGTGGCGCATGGCGGGGTCATGGACTGCCTGTACCGCGCGGCGACCCGGCTCGATTTGCAGGCCCCGCGCTCCTGGCCGCTGGGCAACGCGGGCATCAACCGGCTGCTCTACAGCCCTGAGGGCTTCACGCTGGTCGGCTGGAGCGACACGCGGCACCTCGACGAGGCCGCACGCGATGAGTCGTCTGACGGCGACGTCGCACCGGGCATCTGAGGGTGCGGCCGGCTGGCCGCACGCTCACTCGCCGAACAGGTCGGTGCCGCCTGCGCCCTTGGGCGGCGTCACTCCCAGGTGACGGTAGGCCGCCAGCGTGGCGATGCGCCCGCGCGGCGTGCGCTGCAGGTAACCCTGCTGGATGAGGTAAGGCTCGATCACGTCTTCGATGGTGTCGCGCTCCTCACCGATGGCCGCGGCCACGTTGTCGAGCCCGACCGGGCCGCCATCGAAGCGGTGGATCACCGCTTCGAGCAGCTTGCGGTCCATCACGTCGAGCCCGTGCGGATCGACGTCGAGCATGGCCAGCGCCAGATCGGCCAGCGGTTTGGTGATGCGCCCGTCGCCCTTGACGTCGGCGTAGTCGCGCACGCGGCGCAGCAGCCGGTTGGCGATGCGCGGCGTGCCACGCGAGCGCCGCGCGATCTCGAAGGCGCCTGCGGTGTCGGTGGGCACGTTGAGCAAGCCGGCCGAGCGGTTGACGATGCGCGCGAGCTCGTCAGGTGTGTAGAACTCCAGCCGCGCCACGATGCCGAAGCGGTCGCGCAGCGGGTTGGTCAGCATGCCTGCGCGCGTGGTGGCGCCAACCAGCGTGAAGGGTTGCAGGTCGAGCTTGATCGAGCGCGCCGCCGGGCCTTCGCCGATCATGATGTCGATCTGGTAGTCCTCGAGCGCCGGGTACAAGATCTCCTCGACGACCGGGCTCAGGCGGTGGATCTCGTCGATGAAGAGCACGTCGTTGCGCTCGAGGTTGGTCAGGATCGCGGCCAGATCCTTGGGCTTTTCGAGCACCGGGCCGGAGGTCTGGCGCAGGTTCACGCCGAGCTCGTTGGCGATGATGTGCGACAGCGTGGTCTTGCCCAGACCCGGTGGGCCGAACAGCAGCACGTGGTCCATCGCCTCGCCGCGCATGCGTGCCGCACCGATGAAGATCTGCAACTGCTCGCGCGCCTTGACCTGACCGACGTACTCGTCCAGCCCCTTGGGGCGCAGCGCGCGCTCGATGGCGTCCTCGTTGGGCGAGGCGCTGGCCGCGCTGACCACGCGCCTGGGCTCGAAATCGTCGGTCTGGATGCTCATGGCGCATTATCGGCACGGCCCTGTCGTGCACCCGGTCGCGGCCCGACCGGTGCAGCATCGGCGCCAGCCAACCGTCACGCCACGCTGAGGTACCCTTTGGTGCCGACTCAACCCCACCCACACCCACCCGGAGCCCCTCCATGCACACCGCTTCCCTCCGCCGCTGGCTCGCCGGCACCGCCCTTACGCTGGCCACGCTGGCGGCCTCGGCCCACAGCTACAAGGTCGGCTCGATCGACATCGACCACCCGAACGCGCGACCCACCGCGGCAGGCCAGACCGTGGGCGGCGGCTTCATGACGTTCGTCAATAAGGGCGCTGCCGACCGGCTGCTGTCGGCCACGACCGCCGTCGCGGCCTCGGTGCAGGTGCACTCGATGACGATGGACGGCAATGTCATGAAGATGCGACAGCTCGATGCTCTCGAGCTGCCCGCTGGCCAGACGGTCGAGCTCAAGCCCGGGGCCTACCATTTGATGCTGGTGGGCCTGAAGGCCCCGCTGAAGTCGGGCGACACCTTCGCGATGACGCTCAAATTCGAAAAGGCGGGCAAGGTGGTGGTGACGGTGAATGTCGAGCAGCCCGAGCCCGCCAAGGCCGAGCCCCAGCATGAGCACGACCACGAGCACATGCACTGAGTCTGAATTCGCCGCGAACCGCGGCGGCGCGCGGCGTCAGGCCAGCGATTTCAGCGCGAGCTTGATGCCGTCGCTGACGCTGGCGTCCGCCGGCAGGCTCTTGAGCGCGGCGGCAGCCTCGCGGTCGCTGTAGCCCAGCGCGATCAGCGCTTGCAGGATGTCGGCCTGCGCGTCGCTGGCCACCGAGGCGGGGGCTGCGAGCGCGTCGCCGAGCTTGCCCTTCAACTCGAGCAGCAGACGCTCGGCGGTCTTCTTGCCAATGCCCGGCACCTTGACGAGTCGTGCGGTCTCCTGGCGTGCCACGGCCTGAGCCAGTTCGCCCACGCTCAGGCCGGACAGCAGCGACAGCGCCATGCGCGGGCCCACGCCGGTGATCTTGATGAGTTGCCGGAAGGTCTGGCGTTCGTCGTGGGTGAGAAAGCCGAACAGGATCTGCGCGTCCTCGCGCACGATGAAGTGCGTGAGCAGCGTGACGCGTTCACCCAGGCCGGGCAGGTTGTAGAAGCTGCTCATCGGCACGTCGACTTCGTAGCCGACACCGTTGACGTCGATGAGCAGTTGCGGTGGCGACTTTTCAGCCAGGGTGCCTGTGAGACGTCCGATCATTGGCCGATTATCCGGCCGGCCCCGTGGGCCGCGGTTCAGGTGCGCAGGAGGCCCATGCGCTGTGCTTCCAGCGCGGCTTCGGCGCGCGAATTCACGTTGAGCTTGCGGTAGACCTGCTTGACGTAGTCGGCGATGGTGTGGCGCGACAGGTTCATCTGGTCGCCGATCTCGGGCAGCGTGAAGCCCTTGGCCACGCGCAAAAGCACGTCGGTCTCACGCTCGGAAAGAGCAGCGCGCGGCGGAACATTGGTCGACCGCGCGGGCTTGACGGCCGCTTGCGCGGCGAAGTGCGCGATCACGCGCCGGGCGATCGACGGCGACAGCGGCGGCTCGCCGGCGCTCATGCGCTTGAGCTGCTCGGCGATCAGCTCGCGGGGCTGCTCCTTGAGCAGGTAGCCGAAGGCGCCGGCTTGCAGCGCGGGGAACAGATGCTCGTCGTCGTCGTGGATCGTCACCACCACCGACTGGGTGTCGGGCTGTCTGTCGCGCAAGGCCTCGACCACCTCGACGCCGGAACCATCGGGCAGGCCGAGGTCGAGCAGCGCCAGGTCGAACTTGATCGACGCCACCAGCTCGAGCGCGTCTTGCACCCGCGCGGCCTCGTGGATGCGTGAGCTTGGAAACACGCGTGTGACGAGCGCTTTCATCCAGGCCCGAATCTCGGGCAGGTCTTCAAGCAGCAGGATGTTGTGGTTGGTCATCAGGCCTCCGTTCATCGGGTTATCGGTCAACGAGCGGTTTTCAAAAGCGCTGACATGCTGCAGCATCTTCAAAATGGAATCGTCAGCCGGATCAGCGTGCCGTATCCCGGTGCGGATTCGACCAGACACTGACCTTGCATGGTCTTGGCGCGATGTTTCATGCTGGCCATGCCGTGGCCCCGGTCGAGCTTGCTGTCGGGTTCGACCGAAATGCCCCTGCCGTTGTCTTGCACCACCAGCCCGAAGTCCGCGTCACTGACGGTCACGCGTACCTTGCACTGGGAAGCACGGCTGTGCTTGATGATGTTGCTCACCGATTCGCGCAGGATGCGGGTGGTCTGCACGAAAGCCCGCGCCGACAAGGTTTGCACAAGGTCTTCGCTCGGGTTGCGCCAATCGGCTTCGATGTTGGCCTGACCGAGTCGTGACACGGCTTCGGCACGCCAGTCGGCCAGCGCGTCGGCCAGCTGCACAGGCCGCCCGGTGAGGCCCTTCACCGACAAACGCATTTCCTCGAGGGCTTCGCGCGCCAGATTCGAGATGCGCTCGCTGTCGCTGGTGTGGACGATGGTCAGCAGCTTGGCGCCGAGGTCGTCGTGCAGGTCGGCGGCGATGCGCTTGCGTTCCTTTTCGGTCACCTGCTCCATGCGCAAGGTCGACATCTGCATGAAGTTGCGCTCCACCTCGGCGGTGGCCTCAGCCACGCGAATCTCGAGCTGCGCGCGGTTGGCCTCGGCGGCTTGCATCGCCCGTCCGAACACCAGTAGCAAGCGCGAGCCGATGACCAGCAGCAGCAGCGGCGAAAAAACGCTCAGGGGGTGCACGGCCAGCCGTGGCAACGCACCAAACTGGATGGCCAGCTCCAGCAGCACCAGCGCCCCCAGCCCGCCGAAGGTCAGGCCCATCGGCCAGAAGTCGTCGCGCCGCATCGACCAGATGACCTTCAGGTACCAAGCACCGGCGACCACCAGCTCCACCGCCATCAGCACGAACCAGACGTTGGCAACCGTGAACAGCCGGTCGGTGCCCGCCACTGCCAAGCTCGCCGGTACCAGCACGCACTGCAGCAGCAGCGCGCCGGCAACGCGCCGGCAGTCGGTGCGCGCGTGGTTCAACAAGAAGTGCACCGCCAGCGACAGCATGGGCGCGAAGGCCACCGCCGCCACGAATTCGAAGGTCTGCGTGGTCATGGGCAGATCGCTCCACCACACCCGCATCGACAGCAGCGCCCAGCCGATGATCAGCGTGCCGAAGTGCAGCAAGAAGACCTCGCTGCGGTTCATCCAGCTGAGCACCAGCAAAAAGCCACCCAGCGCGAGCAGGCCGACGCCTGCGACCTGCACGACGGCGATGTTCCAGAAATGGCGGCGTGAATACGCCTCGACGAGTTCTGCCTGCGGGCCGATCTGCAACTGCGACAAGCCGCCCGCACGCGCCCTGGACGCCACATGCCGCAACGACGAGCCGCTCACTTCGATGTCGAGCACGTTCTCGTGCGCGCTCAGCAGCGCCGCGGGCAGCGTGATGCGCAGTGGCCGGTAGCAGTGGTTGGTCAACGGCTCGACCATGCGCCCGCCACTGAAGATGCGCCTGCCGTTGAGACGGATCTCGATGTTGCTGCACGCGCGCTCGATGTACAGCGCCAGCAGTTCGTTGTCCGCCACATCGGCCGGCCGGATGAAATAGGCGCGATACCAGACGCTGCCATCATGGTCAGGGCGGGTCACGGCCCAGTCGTCGGGCAGGCTGACTTGCTGCGGCACCGCGTTGGACGGCAGACGCCCCGGGCCGCCATTGACCGACAACGCCGAGGAGATCGTCAGGGTCGATGCGTGGGCCGCACCCGTTGCCAGCAACAGCCACAGGGCGAGCAACTTGAAGAGGCGGCGCATCGGCATGAGCGACGATTGTGCCGCCCGCTGGCGCGCGCCTTGCGCAGACAATGGTTGCCCGCGGCGAACCAGAGCCTTCCTTGATCCTCAGACACGATTTCATTCCGCCCGACAACGCCCGGCTCGCCAACCTGTGTGGCAGCACGGACGATCATCTGCGAGACATCGAGTCGGCGCTCGAGGTCACCATCACGCGGCGCCATGAATCGTTTCGCGTCGAGGGCGGCAAGGCGCAGGCCGAGCGGGCGGTGAGCTTGCTGCAATCGCTGTACGACCGGGCGTGGCAGCCGTTCGAGCCCGAGCTGTTTCAGTTGCTGCTGATCGAGGCCGCGGCCGACAGCGCCGGGCGGGCGCTGCCCAAGCGAAAGCGCCTGGCCGAGATCGCCGCCGAGGACACGCCACCCGTGGCGCCTGCCGCGCCGCCTCTGGTGTTGCGCACCCGCCGTGCCGATCTGGCCGCTCGCACGCCCAACCAGCAGGTCTACCTCGGCAACATCGTGTCGCACGACATCACCTTCGGCATCGGCCCGGCCGGCACCGGCAAGACCTACCTGGCGGTGGCTTGCGCGGTCGATGCACTCGAGCGCAGCAGCGTGCAGCGCATCGTGCTCACGCGCCCGGCCGTCGAGGCCGGCGAGCGACTGGGCTTTTTGCCCGGTGATCTGGCGCAAAAGGTCGACCCGTACCTGCGCCCGCTGTACGACGCGCTGTACGACCTGATGGGCATCGACAAGGTCATGCGCGCGTTCGAGAAGGCCACCATCGAGATCGCGCCGCTGGCCTTCATGCGCGGGCGCACGCTCAACAACGCCTTCGTGATCCTCGACGAGGCGCAAAACACCACGCCCGAGCAGATGAAGATGTTCCTCACGCGCATCGGCTTTGGCAGCAAGTGCGTGGTCACCGGCGACGTCAGCCAGATCGATTTGCCGCCCGGGCAGATGAGCGGGCTGATCGATGCCGAGCGGGTGCTCAAGCGGGTGCGCGGTATCGCCACCACGCGCTTCACCTCGGCCGACGTGGTGCGTCATGCGCTGGTCGCGCGCATCGTGGATGCGTACGAGAGTGCGCGTCCGGAGTCGCCGTGAGCGCGGCCCCAACCGTGCGACCCGCGCTGTCGCTGTCGTTGCAATTCGCACGTGACACGGTGGCGCGCGCGCACCGCGATCATTTGCCGCGGCACAAGGTGGCGCGCTGGATTCGTGCCGCGCTGCAGCGCGAGGGCGAACTCACCGTGCGAGTGGTTGGCGCCGATGAAGGGCTGGCACTCAACCGCGATTACCGCAGCGGCGACCATGCCACCAACGTGCTGACCTTCGACTACGCGCACGAGCCCGTGGTGAGCGCCGATCTGGTGCTGTGCGCGCCGGTCATCGAGGCGGAGGCGCGGGATCTGGGTATTTCGCTCGGGGCGCATTACGCCCACCTGCTGGTTCACGGCACGCTGCACGCGCAGGGCTACGACCACGAGCGCGACGAGGACGCCGTGGTGATGGAAGCGCGCGAAACCGAGGTGTTGCGAGGGCTGGGC
>NCFZ01000229.1 GCA_002281415.1 Burkholderiales bacterium 28-67-8
CATCGGCTTGCACCAGCGCGACAACGAGCGGCTGATCGGCACGCTGCGCCACCTGCGCGACATCGGCAACAGCGTGCTGGTGGTCGAGCACGACGAGGATGCGATCCTCGCCGCCGACCACGTGATCGACATGGGCCCGGGCGCCGGCGTGCATGGCGGTCGGGTGATGGCGCAGGGCACGCCGGCCGAAGTGGCCGCCCACCCCGACTCGCTGACAGGGCGCTACCTCTCGCGCACGCTGCGCATCGCGGTGCCGGCACGCCGGGCGTGGCACGGCGCCAGCGCCGAGGCAAGCGCGCTGCGCATCGTCAACGCGCGCGGCAACAACCTGCAGCGCGTGAGCGTCGACATCCCCGTGGGTCTGTTCACCTGCGTGAGCGGCGTGTCGGGTTCGGGCAAGAGCACGCTCATCAACGACACGCTGCACGCGGCGGCCGCGCGCAAGCTGCACCACAGCCACGCCGAGGCCGCACCGCACGACACCATCGAGGGCCTGGAGGCGTTCGACAAGGTCATCAACGTCGACCAGAGCCCGATCGGCCGCACGCCGCGCAGCAACCCGGCGACCTACGTGGGCCTGTTCACCGCGATCCGCGATCTGTTCGCCGAGATGAACACCGCGCGAGAACGCGGCTGGGGCCCCGGACGCTTCAGCTTCAACGTGGCCGGCGGGCGCTGCGAAGCGTGCGAGGGCGACGGCGTGATCAAGGTCGAGATGCACTTCCTGCCCGACGTCTACGTGGCCTGCGATGCGTGCGGCGGCAAGCGCTACAACCGCGAGACGCTCGAGGTGCTCTACAAGGGCAAGAACATCACCGAGGTGCTGGCGCTGACCGTGGAAGACGCGCACGCGCACTTCGGCGCAGTGCCCACCATCGCGAGGCGGCTGCAAACACTGCTCGATGTGGGGCTGGGCTACATCCGGCTCGGCCAGAGCGCGACCACGCTGTCGGGCGGCGAGGCACAGCGCGTGAAGCTCGCGCTCGAGCTCAGCAAGCGCGACACCGGACGCACGCTGTACATCCTGGATGAGCCCACCACCGGCTTGCACTTCGCCGACATCGACTTGCTGCTGCGCGTGCTGCACCAGCTGCGCGATGCGGGCAACACCATCGTGGTGATCGAGCACAACCTCGACGTCATCAAGACCGCCGACTGGGTGATCGACATGGGCCCCGAAGGCGGCGCCGGCGGCGGCCAGGTGGTGGCCGTGGGCACGCCCGAAGACGTGGCCGCCAACCCGGCCAGCCACACCGGGCGCTATCTGGTGCCGCTGCTCCAGCAGCACTGAGCACGCCCGCGCGCCCATGAAAAAAGCCGATGCGATGCACCGGCTTTTTCTTTGAGGCAGCGCTGGCGCGCTGCACGCTTGTCCTCGGCAATCAGCTGAGGTGGGCGCTGACCAGCTTGGTCATTTCGAACATCGTGACTTGCGGCTTCTTGAAGATTTCCTTCAGCTTGGCGTCGGCGTTGATGTTGGTCTTCTTGGCGGCGTCTTGCAGCTTGTGGGCCTTGATGTACTCCCACAGCTTCTTGGTGACTTCGGTGCGGGGCATCGGAGTGGCACCAATGATGGCGGCCAACTGAGGGCTCGGCGTCACGGCCTTCATGAACGCGGCGTTGGCCGTGCGCTTGACAGCGGGTGCAGCGGTCTTGGCTGCCGCTTTCTTGGCTGGTGCCTTGGCGGCCACAGCAGCCTTCTTTGCGGGTGCCGCTTTCCAGTTGCCATCTGAATGTTCTCCATCAAATAAGGGGATGAGGTGCCGAGCTGGCGGAAGGCCGCGTGAGCCCTCATCCTCCCAGCGTTCGTGCGACGGAGATCGTACCTGCTGCCCAAGGCATTGAGAAGACTGTTTCCTAGGAGAAACCCGCTTTCCGGGGCATTGAAGAGCGCTTTTGTCGGCTCACCGACGCCAGTCCCCATGGACAGGGCCTTGAACAGTGCCGGGCGATGCCCGCGGCAGTTATTCTTGACCCATGAAAATGATCGTTCGCTGGCTCTTGCTTGCCGCCGCCTTGCTGCTCGTGGACTACCTCTACGAGGGCGTGTCGCTCGACAGTTTCGGCTCGGCCATGGGCGCGGCGTTCGTGCTCGGTCTGCTCAACACCTTGCTGCGCCCGGTGCTGGTGCTGCTGACGCTGCCCGTCACGCTGATCACGCTGGGCTTGTTCCTGTTCGTGATCAATGCGCTGATGTTCTTTTTCGCGGCACACCTGCTGAATGGTTTTCACGTCGCCAACTTCGGCGCGGCGCTGATCGGATCACTGCTGTACAGCCTGTGCGGCATGGTGATCGACGTGGCGATGGAGCGGCTGTTCCCGCCACGCGCTTGATGCCTCTCGCGGCGACGGCGCCGTCAGTTCGTTGAGGCGCCGCCGGTCAAAGGTTTTTGGCGTCCAGCAGTTGCTGCTTGCGCTGCGCTTCCATCAAGCGCAAGCGTGAATCGATCACCGACAGCTCGACGAAATCGCCTGCGCCGCTGGCTGTGCCGGCCAGACGCCGCCCGGCACGCAGCCGCTCGATGGCGCCGGGCAGATCACCCAGCGAATAGCGCGACTCGGCATCGGCCCGCAGCGCCTGCAGGCCCTGTCCGAGCTGCGTGCGCACGCGAAAAAGCGCCAGCCAGGCCTCGGCGTCCAGCGGGTACTGCGCGACCCATGTCTGCAACTGATCGGCGCTTTGCTGCGCAGCGAGCGCATCGCCGGCCTGGCCCATGACCAGCGCGATCTGGGCGCCAAACAACAGCACCGGGCGCGAAGTGTTGCCCGGTTGGGCCAGCGGTGGCGTGCCGCGCGCCAGGATCATCGCCTTTCGAATCGAGGCGTCGGCAGCGGACCACTCGCGCAGCAGGCTGGAGGCGAGCGCGCTCGAATAGTCGTCGGCAAAACGCTCGCCGCGCGTGGCGGCGGGCGAGGAACCCTCACCATCGAGCGCCTGCCAGCGGCGCAGCGAGTCGGCGCGCGGATCCATCAGCACGCGGGCACGCGCGAGTGCGGCGCTGTGTTCGAGCGCGGTGGAAGGCGAGCTTTGCAACGCGGCCGGCGAGCCGATGCCCACGGTGCCCAGACGGGCGCGCGCCTCGCCAATGCGCTCTGTGGTCAAAGGGTGGCTGCGCAGGTACGGAAAACCGCCATAGTCGTTGAGCCGTGAGGCCTGCTGCAGCCGCTCGAACATCGCGGCCATGCCCGAGGGCTGGAACCCGGCGGTGCGCATCATGGCCATGCCGATGCGGTCGGCCTCGCGCTCCATGTCGCGCGAGAAGTTGAGCTGGCCCTGCATGCCCATGGCCTGGCCGCCCATGATCATGGCGTTGGCAGCATCGGCGCCACCGGACCGCGTCGCTGCCAGCACGCCGAGGATCATGGCGGCCGCGGTGATGAGGCTTTGCCGCTTGCTGTTGGCAAAACCGCGGGCGATGTGGCGCTGGTTCACGTGCGTCATCTCGTGCGCCAGCACCGAAGCCAGCTCATCGCGCGTTTGGGTGATCGCCATCAGCCCGAGGTGCACACCCACGAAACCGCCCGGCAAGGCGAACGCGTTGACAGATCGATCGCGCACCAGAAACGGCTCGTAGGCGAAGCGGTCTCGCAATTCGGCGTCCAGATCGCCCAGCGACTGC
>NCFZ01000052.1 GCA_002281415.1 Burkholderiales bacterium 28-67-8
CTGGCAGGTGGATGTGGCGGGCGATGTGGCGCAGGCCATTGCGATGACGGGCCAGCGCGAGGCGGCCGGCGAGGTGTACGACGTGGTGTTCATCGACGGGCAGCTGCAAGGCATGGACGAGTGGCGATCTCTCCAGCGGCAGCGTCTGGTCAGCGGCGTCCTGAAGCCCGTGGTGGTGACCATGGTGACCGCCGCGGGTCGCGAGGCGCTATCGCACCGCGGCCTCACCGCGGAAGCTGCGCTGAGCCATTTCCTGGTCAAGCCGGTGACCGCTTCGATGCTCTTCGACGCGGTGGTCGACGCCTGGCTGGGTGGCAGCGCCAAGCAGCGCACGCGCGCCGTGCCAGAGCCTCTCACCGGCTGCCTCAAGGGCATGCGGCTGCTGGTCATCGAGGACAACGCCAACAACCGGCAAGTGGCGCAGGAGCTGCTGATGGCCGAGGGGGCCGAGGTGGTGCTGGCCGAAAACGGCGAGGAAGGCGCGCAGGCCGTGTTCGACGCGCAGCCGCCCTTCGATGCCGTGCTGATGGACCTGCAGATGCCGGTGATGGATGGCTTCACCGCCACCGCACGCATCCGCGAGAAAGGCGGTTTCGAGACCCTGCCCATCATCGCGATGACTGCCAATGCCATGGCCTCGGATCGGCAGGCCTGCATCGACGGGGGCATGAACAGCCACGTGGGCAAACCCTTCGAGCTGGCCGACCTGGTGTCCGCATTGCTGCGGCACACCGGCCGCGTGCAGCCCGGTGCCGCGACGGCACCGGTGGCTGAGTTGCCGCTGCCTGAGGGTCTGCTCGAAGAGGCCGAACGTGGCGGCATCGACATGGAAGCGGCGATTCGCCGGCTCGGCGGCAACGCCCCGGTTTATGGCCGTATGCTGCGAAGCTTCTTGAAGGATCTTCCGGGGATGCTGACCAATCTCGACTCGCACGTTGCCGAGGCGGCCTGGGCCGACGCGGCCATGATGACGCACACCCTGAAGGGGTTGACCGGCATGCTGGGCGCGAGCGACCTGTGCGCGAGCGCGGCGACGGCCAACTGGGCGTTCGAGTCGGTCGCTCCCGCCGAACTCAGCACCGATGTCGTTCGCGCGCTGAAGGCGGCGGCCGACAACTTTGCTCGGGCCGCCGGCCCGTTGGTGCCAGCCCTTGTCGAGCTGGGCAACGCACCGGCGCCCGATCAAGAGGCCGCCTCGGCTGGGTTCAACATGCGCAGGCTGCGCGAAATGCTGGTCCTGCTGCAGGCGTCGGACATGCGCGCGCTCGACTTGTTCGAGCAGTTGCGTGCGAATCCGGACGGCTTGGAGGCGTCGGGCCTCGAGGCTTTGGAGGCCGCGATGGGCGCTCTGGACTTTGAAGAGGCGGCCGCGGCTTGCCGTCAGTTGTTGGTTGAGGGCGCGGCATGATTTCCGTGGGAGAGCGTTTTTCGAGGCGGTCGAGACCGCCTTGCATCTTGCTGGTCGATGACCAGCCGCTCAACATCCAGGCGCTTTATCAGGCGTTTGCCGGCGACCACCAGGTGCTGATGGCCACCACCGGCGAAAAGGCGCTGGCCATCTGTCGCGCGACTCCGCCCGACATCATGCTGCTCGACATCATGATGCCCGGCATGGACGGCTACCAGGTGCTTCAGCAGCTCAAGTCGCACGCCTCCACCGCGGGCATCCCGGTGATCTTCGTCACCAGCCGCGACAGCTCGGAAGACGAAGCCCGCGGGTTGGAGCTGGGCGCCGTGGACTTCATCGGCAAGCCGATCAATCCGTCGATCGTGCGCGCGCGCGTGCGCACTCACCGCGAGTTCAATCGGGCGCGAGCACTGCTGGGCGCCACGCTCGAAGCCACCGCCGACGGCATCGCGGTGACCGATCTGCAGGGTTCGCTGCTCAGTTGCAACCAGCGCTTCATCCGCATGTGGAACCTGCCGGACGACTTCCTCGAGCGCGATCGTGACCTGAAGATGGTGAAGTTCCTGCAGTCCCAGGTGGTCGAGGATCAATCCGACCTGCTCACGCTGCTGAACACGCCGACCCAGTCCGATGACGACGTGCCGTCGTCGATGACGTTGCGCGATGGCCGGGTGCTCGAGCGCTTCCTGACGCCACTTTTCATCAACGGCAAGCTCGACGGGCGGGTGTTCAGCTTTCGAGATGTGACCGAGCGGGTGAACGCGGAGCGGCAGCTCGAGGAGCTCAATGTCGATCTCGAACGCAAGGTCGAGGGTCGTACCCGGGAACTGGCCGAAGCCGTTCGTGCGGCATCGGTGGCCAACCATGCCAAGAGCGAATTCGTCTCGAACATGAGCCATGAGATGCGCACGCCCATGAACAGCATCCTGGGCATGTCGTACCTGGCGCTGCGCGCGCAGCCCAACCCCAAGGTTGGCGAGTACCTCGAGCGCATCACCGAGTCGGGCCAGCACCTGCTGGGCCTGATCAGCGACATCCTCGACTTCTCGAAGATCGAGGCCGGCAAGCTCGAGATCGAAGCGGCCAGTTTCTCGATCCACGACGTGGTCAACGACGTGCTGCGGCAGTTGTCCGAGATGGCCACCCAGAAGTCCTTGCGCCTGCGCGCCGACATCGACCCGGTGCTCAGCCGTCCGCTGCACGGCGACGTGCTGCGGGTGCGGCAGATCTTGCTCAACTACGCGAGCAACGCGATCAAGTTCTCGCGCGAGGGCGAGGTGGTCGTGCGTGTTCAGGGGTTGCACCCGGACGCCGCCGGTGCCGACGTGCGCTTCGAAGTGGTTGACTGCGGCATCGGCATGAGCCGTGAACAAACGGCGAAGTTGTTCCAGGCGTTCCATCAGGCCGACGCCTCGACCACGCGGCGCTACGGAGGTACAGGCCTGGGTCTGGCGATCTGCCGCAAGCTGGCCGACCTGATGGGTGGTGATGTGGGCGTGGTCAGCGAACCGGGTGCGGGCAGCATGTTCTGGCTGCACCTGCCCCTGCCGTGGGCTCATGACATTCCGGCCGCACGCCCCGCGAGCAACCAATGGGAGCGCTCCCTGGCCGGAACCACGGTGCTGGTGGTCGATGACAACCACCTGAACCAGCGCGTCGCTTCCGAACTGCTCGAGGTGGCCGGTGCGCGCGTGCTGATTGCTGGCGACGGCCTGAGCGCGCTCAGCGTGTTGGCCCAGCACCGCGTCGACTGCGTGCTCATGGACGTGCAGATGCCCCTGATGGACGGTCTGGAAGCCACCCGGCGCATCCGTGAGGACTCGGTCTTCGGCGATCTGCCGGTGATCGCGATGACGGCCAACGCCCGTGGCGAAGATGAGCAGTCCTGCCGCGAAGCGGGCATGAACGACTTCATCGCCAAGCCGGTGATGCCCGAGCAGTTCTACGCCAAGCTCAGTCAGTGGCTGGCCCGTGAGCCTGCCAAAGATGCGCCGATGGCCCTCGCCGCGCCCGTGCCGGATGCCGCGGCGCCGGCAGATGACTCCGAGGTGATCGACCTGTCGGTGCTGGTGGCACTGACGCGAAACAACCCGAAAAAGATCCAGGACATCGCTTCGGTGTTCCTGTCGTTCATGGACCGCACGCTGGGCGAGCTTGACGCGGCGGCCGCCGTTGGCGATCGCGCGGCGCTGTCGGCGTTGGGTCACAAGGCCAAATCATCGGCGGGTTCGGTGGGTGCCCAGGGGCTGTCGGTGCTGTGTCAGCGGCTGGAGGCGTCGATGAAGGTGCCTGATGGCGATGTGGGCGAGGCGCGGCTGCTCATCGAGCAGATTCGCGGCCTGATGGCGCTGATCGCCGCCAAACTGGGCACGCTTTCGAGCTGAAGGGCGTCGCCGGCCGCACCGAAGCGCAGCAAGTCGGTGTTTTCGCGTCAACCGGCGGTGCGTTCAGTCCGTTGTTGGCTCATCCCTGAGCAAGGCGGCCATCCCCGGCGCACCTGAAAACATGAAGAAATTCGACGACATCCGTTTGCTGCGCACGACTTACCTGCGCGGACCCAACGTGTGGACTTACCGGCCTGCGCTGGAAACCTGGCTCGATCTGGGCGAGCTGGAGAACTTTCCGAGCTCCACCCTGCCAGGCTTCAGCGACCGTCTGGTGGCGCTGATGCCGGCGCTGGTCGAGCACCACTGCGGTGTTGGCGAGCGCGGCGGCTTCCTTGAGCGCCTGAAGTCAGGCACCTGGGCCGGCCACGTGCTGGAACACGTTGTCATCGAACTGTTGAACCTGGCGGGCATGCCCACCGGCTTCGGCCAGACCCGCAGCACCTCGACCGATGGCGTCTACCGCATGGTGTTCCGTGCCCGTGACGAGCATGTGGCGCGCACCGCGCTGGCCGAGGGCCATCGTCTGCTCATGGCCACCATCAACGAACTGCCTTGTGATCTGGACGCCGCGGTGGCAGCGGTGCGCGACAAGGTCGACAGCTGCTATCTCGGCCCGAGCACCGCGTGCATCGTGGCTGCAGCCACCGACCGCGGCATCCCGCACATCCGCCTGAACGATGGCAATCTGGTGCAGCTCGGTCACGGTGCTCGCCAGCGCCGCATCTGGACGGCAGAAACCGAATTCACCAGCGCCATTGCCGAGGGCATCGCCAGCGACAAGGACCTGACCAAGTCGCTGCTCAAGTCGTGCGGCGTGCCGGTGCCCGAGGGCCGCATAGTCAACAGCCCCGAACAAGCCTGGGAAGCGGCCCAGGACATCGGCCTGCCGGTGGTGGTCAAGCCCTCGGACGCCAACCACGGCCGCGGCGTGACGCTCGATCTGCGCACCCAAGCCGATATCGAAGCCGCCTACCGCGTGGCCTATCCGGAAGGCAGCGATGTGATGGTCGAGCGCTTCATTCCCGGCCACGAGCACCGCCTGCTGGTGGTGGGCAACCGGGTGGTGGCAGCGGCCAGGGGCGAAATCATCGGCATCACGGGCGACGGCAAGTCGACGGTGCGCCAGCTGATCGAGGCCCAGCTCAATTCGGATCCGCGTCGAGGCATCGAAGAGGAATACCCGCTCGAGACCATCGCGCTGGAAACCAACACGAAGGTGCAGCTCGAGATCCAGCGCCAGAGCCTGACCGCGGAGTCGGTGCCCGAGCTCGGCCGCTTCGTGGTGATCGAGCGCAACGGCAACGTGGCCATCGACTGCACCGACAACATCCACCCTGAGGTGCAGTACGCCGCTGCCCTGGCCGTCCGCGTGGTGGGTCTGGACATCGCCGGCGTCGATCTGGTGGCCAAGGACATCTCGCTTCCTTTGTCGGCGCAGGGCGGTGCCATCGTTGAAGTCAACGCCGGCCCCGGCCTGCTGATGCACCTGAAGCCGGCCGAAGGCATGCCGCGCCCGGTGGGCCGTGCCATCGTCGACCATCTGTTCCCCGAAGACGAGACCGGCCGCATAGACATCGTCGGCCTTGCCGGCTCCAAGGGCACGCGAACCATCGCGCGTCTGGTGGCCTGGCTGCTGCACCTGAGTGGTCGGCGCGTGGGCCTGGCCTGCCGCGACGGCCTGTTCCTGGGCGGGCGTCAGATCGAGCGCACTGATGGCGCGTGCTGGGAGTCTGGCCACCGTCTGCTGCTCAACCGGTCGGTCGATGCGGTGGTGATCGAGAACGGCGCCACCTCAGTGCTCAACGATGGCCTGGCCTACGACCGCTGCCATGTGGGCGTGGTCACCGACCTGTCGTTCGGGGCTGGCGACACGGCTGCGCTGGCCGCGCACGATGTGCGTGAGACGAATCAGCTCGCCAAGGTGCTGCGCACTCAGATCGACGTGGTCATGGCCGACGGCATCGCGGTGCTCAACGCCGCCGATGTGCGCATCGCCGAAATGGCCGCGCTGTGCGACGGTGATGTCATCCTCTACGCCCTCGACGGGACCAGCGAGGCGCTGATGGCTCACCGCGCCAGCGGCGGCCGCTGCGCCTTCGTGCGCGACGGCTGGGCGGTGCTGGCCACCGGCGCGGCTGAAACCCGCTGCTCGAACCTGGCTCACGCGAGTCGTCGTTTCGAAGCGGGTGACGCGCTGGCCTCGGCAGAAGACCGCATCGAGGTGCTGCTGGCCGCGATTGCCACGGCCTGGGCCCTGGGCATTTCGCCCGAGCTGATGGCTGCCGGCATCGACACCTTTGCGGTCACGATGACCGCCGGTGTGGTCGCCCCCGCCGGGCTGGACCTGGCATCGCCAACAACCGCCCCGGTTCACACCCCCGCCGGAAAGCCGGTGGCTGTGGCAGTGGCCGCCTCGGTGGCGGCGCTCTGAGTCTGCCGAACTTCCTACTTGATCCTTCGATCTCTTGACCGGCCCTGCCGGCAGAAAGCGTAGCCCATGGACGTGACCCGCATCCGGGCCTTGCGTGGCCCCAACCTCTGGAGCCGCCACACCGCCATCGAGGCGGTGGTGGAGTGTTCGGCGCCCGAGCGCGCCCTGTCTTTCGTCACCGGCGTCGAAACCCGGGTGTGCAGTCTGTTTCCGGCCGTCGGCGCGCTGCTGGTGTCGAGCCAGCAGCAGCCGAAGTCGATTGCGCACCTGCTCGAGTCGCTGGCGCTGACGCTGCAGGCGCAAGCCGGCTGCCCGGTGACCTACAGCCGCACCGCGGCCACGGTCGAGCCGGGCGTGTACCAGGTGGTCGTCGAATACAGCGAAGAAGAGGTCGGGCGTGAGGCGTTTGCGCTGGCGCAAGCGCTGCTCGAGGCCGCCGTGGGCGACCATCCGTTCGATGTGGATGCCGCCATCGGTCGTCTGCGCGACACCCACGAAGACGTGCGCCTCGGTCCGAGCACCGGCGCCATCGTGGATGCCGCGGCCGCGCGCGGCATTCCGTACCGCCGCCTCACGCAAGGCAGTCTGGTGCAGTTCGGCTGGGGTTCGCGACAGCGTCGCATCCAGGCTGCCGAGGTCGATGTCACCAGCGCCGTGGCCGAGTCGATCGCGCAGGACAAGGACCTCACCAAGAAGCTGCTGCTCGCCGCCGGCGTGCCGGTGCCGTACGGCCGGCCGGTGACCAGCGTCGACGAAGCCTGGACCGTGGCGCTGGAGATCGGCTTGCCGGTCGTGGTCAAGCCGCAAGACGGCAACCAGGGCAAGGGCGTCACCGTCAACATCACCACGCGCGAACAGCTCGACATGGCCTACCGCGTGGCAGCCGAGATCGGCGAGGTGATGGTCGAGCGCTTCCTGCCCGGCAGCGATTACCGGCTGCTGGTGGTGGGCGACCGCATGGTGGCCGCCGCCCGGCGCGATCCGCCACAGGTGCTGGGCAACGGCGTGAACACCGTGCGCCAGCTGGTCGACATGGTCAACGCCGACCCCAAGCGTGGCACCGGCCATTCGACCTCGCTGACCAAGATCCGCTTTGACGACATCGCCATCGCGCGGCTGGCCGAACAGGGTCTGGCGCCCGAGTCGGTGCCCGACAAGGGCCGGCGCGTCATCCTGCGCAACAACGCCAACCTGAGCACCGGCGGCTCGGCCACCGATGTGACCGACAGCGTGCACCCCGACATGGCCGCGCGGGCGATCACCGCCGCTCAGACCATCGGCCTGCACATCTGCGGCGTTGATGTGGTGTGCGAAAGCGTGCTGCACCCGCTGGAAGACCAGGGTGGCGGTGTGGTCGAGGTCAACGCTGCGCCAGGGCTGCGCATGCACCTGTCGCCGTCGTACGGCAAGGGACGCCCGGTCGGCGAGGCGATGATCGAAAGCCTGTATCCGCACGGCGAAGACGGTCGTATTCCGGTGGTGGCCGTCACCGGCACCAACGGCAAGACCACCACGGTGCGGCTGATCTCGCACCTGCTGTCGACCAGCGGCCTGCGCGTGGGCATGACCAACACCGACGGCGTGTACGTCGAAGGCCGGCAGATCGACAGCGGCGACTGCAGCGGCCCGAAGAGCGCACGCAACGTGCTGATGCATCCGGATGTCGACGCGGCCGTGTTCGAGTCCGCACGTGGCGGTGTGCTGCGCGAAGGGCTGGGTTTCGATCGCTGTCAGGTGGCGGTGGTCACCAACGTGGGCAGCGGCGACCACCTCGGCTTGAACTACGTCGCCACCGTCGAAGACCTGGCGCTGATCAAGCGGGTGATCGTGCAAAACGTGTCGCCCATGGGCTTCGCGGTGCTCAATGCCACCGACCCGCATGTGGTGGCGATGGCCGCCAACTGCCCGGGCGAGGTGATCTACTTTGCCGCTAACCGCCAGCATCCGGTGATGGTGGCGCACCGCGCGCAGGGCCATCGCACGGTGTGCGTCGAAGGCGAGTGGCTGGTGGCTGCGCAGGGTGCGTGGCGCGAGCGCATCGCCTTGCGCGATGTGCCGCTGACGCGCAGTGGTGCCATCGGCTTCCAGGTTGACAACGCGATGGCTGCGGTGGCTGCTGCCTGGGGTGTGGGCCTGACCTGGGACGCCATCCGCCGCGGGCTGGCGACCTTCTCGAGCGACACCGACAACGTGCCGGGCCGCTTCAACATCATGAATTTCCGCGGTGCCACGGTGATCGCCGACTACGGCCACAACCCCGACGCGATGCGCGCGCTGGTGGCGGCGGTCGAGGCGCTGCCGGCGCAACGCCGCTCGGTGGTCATCAGCGGCGCGGGCGACCGGCGCGACGAGGACATCCGCGAACAAACCCAGATCCTGGGCGGGTGCTTCGACGATGTGGTGCTGTTCCAGGATGCCTGCCAGCGCGGCCGTGCCGATGGCGAGGTGATCCGCCTGTTGCGCGAAGGGCTGGCCGGTGCCGCACGCACCCGGCGCATCGACGAGATCCGCGGCGAGTTCGTGGCGATCGATCTGGCGCTTGACCGGCTGGAGTCGGGCGACTTGTGCCTGGTGCTCGTCGATCAGGTCGACGAAGCGCTGGCGCACCTGTCGCAGCGGGTGGCGAGCGCCGCCACCTCCGAGGCCTGAGACCGGCCTTTCAGCGCCGCAGCACGCTGAACCACTCGCGCTGGGCCGGCGTGAGTTGTTCTTCGGGCGTCATCACTGCTTGCTCGAGTGCGTTGCGGATGTCGGATTCGGGGGCGGGCAACGGGCCCGACAGCAAGGTCTCGAGCAGGGCGCGAGCCGAGGCGATCGTCTCGCGGTACAGCGCCAGCATCGCGGTCATGGTGACGTGCTTGCTGGGGTCGTCCATCCAGCAGTCGTAGTCGGTCACGATGGCCACCGTGGCGTAGGCCATCTGCGCCTCGCACGCCAGAAACACCTCGGGCACGTTGGTCATGCCCACCAGCTGACAGCCGGCCTTTTGCAGGAACAGGCTTTCAGCGCGGGTGCCCAGACGCGGGCCTTCGACGCAGGCGTAGGTGACGTCGCGGTGCATCGTGATCGGTGGCTGTTGCGGATGGCGTGCGGCGTGGTCGCTCACGGCCCGAGCCACCCAGTCGATCAGCGCGCGGCTGACCGGCTGCGCAGTCGACACATGCGCGGCCACGCCGTCACCGAAGAAGGTGCGCGAACGCCCGCCCTTGGTCCAGTCGAAGTACTGGTCGGGCATGGCCAGATGCCCCGGCGCGATCGCCTCGGTGAGGCTGCCCACCGCCGAAAAGCTGAGCACCTGCGTGGCCCCGGCGCGCTTGAGCGCATAGATGTTGGCGCGGTAGTTGATCTCGTGCGGCAGCAGACGGTGCCCCGCGCCGTGGCGCGCCAGAAACAGCAGCTCGTGACCCGCCATGCGGCCCTTGCTGATGGTGCCCGACGCCATGCCGAACGGTGTGCCGGCATCGAGCTGCTCGTCGATTTCCATGCCCTGCAGTTCGTAAAGGCCGGTTCCGCCCAGGATGGCGAGCATGGGTTTCCTTTCAGAGCAGCGGCAGTTGCTGCGTCGGTGCGAGACGGGTTTGCAAGAACAGGTCGTACAGCGCGGTGAACTCGTCGAGCCGCTCGAAGTAGGGCATCGCACCGGTCGACATCACATCGAAGGTCCAGTGTGGCTGGTGCGCGTAGGCGGCCTTGTGGCGGTAGTCGATGAAGTCGCCACGCACGCCATGGACCATCCACACCGGCATCGTGAGCGACTGGTAGACGCGGCTGATGTCGGCGCTGAACAAGAACGCGCTCACGAACCAGTAAGGCGCCAGCTTCGCACCCGGCTGCTGCGTGGTGACGGCGGCGTACTCGAGCACGCCTTCGTCGATCACCGGACCGCCCCAGGTCTTCTTGAGGAAGAAGCGGATCACCGGTCGCTGGGTCAGCAAGCGGTAGAGCGCATCGCTCCACAGCGGGTTGAAGAAGAACTTGCGCAGCCCGGCCATGCCCCGGTTGCTGCCGGATGCCCCATCGAAAGGTGCGCCACGGTTGAAGCCCGTCGGGCTGACCAGCGCCACGCTGCGGTAGTGCGAGGGCACCTCGTGGGCGGCGCGGGCGGCGAACTCGCTCGACAGCGACAGACCCAGCACGTCGATGGCCACTTCGCCGTGATTGCGGCGGATGACGGCTGTCATCGCGTGCACCGCGTCGGTCATCAGCCGCGGCAGGTAGGGGCGGTCGCTGCGGTCAGAAAACCCATAGCCAGGCATGTCAAGCGCGTAGACCGGGCGCTGATGGCGGTAGTGCTCGTAGAGCGGGCGAACCTCGTAAGCGGAGCCGGCGGCATTGATGCTGTGCAGCAGCAGCAGCGGTGTCTGGTCGCCCGCTGCCTCGTCGCCGCTCGGGCCTGCCGCGTAGTAAGACAGTCGGCCGGTCAGGCTGTCCATCTCGATGCGTTCACCCGACAGGGCGGCAGGCAGGACGGGATGGGCAGTGCCCTGGGTGGATGGCGTTGGCATTGGCGGATTATCCCGGCCGCCCAGGCTGCGCTGGCGCTTGCATCACTGCGCGAGCTAAGGCGATGGGTGCCGTCACCGGTTGTGCCGCCGCTCGGGCTGCACATGGCTGCTGAAAAAGCGCCACATCTCGCGCGTGGCGTCGGGTCCGCTCGGGTCGGTGTACGAGCCGCGCTCGCTGCCGCCCGACCACGCGTGGCCGGCACCGTGCACCAGCCAGTGCTCCGCCTGGGCTGCAGCGCTTTCGGTGCCGGGGTGCGTGATGCGCGTGTAGCAGCGCCCTTGTGCCGACACACCTTGCTCGATCACCGGCGCCGGGGTAGGGCTGGCCATGGTGGCCAGTTCGCTGCGCCGCACCGCCACCTCGATGGCGCGCGCGCCGTTGTCCGGGTGAACGACGGTATCGCTGTCGCCGTGGAACACGATCGTGGGCACCGGATCGACCATGCCGATGTGCGCGGCGTCGGCCGGCTGCCCGTGCTGCATGGCCGACAAGGCAGACATCAGGTCACTTGCGGCACCGCTGGCCAGACCCGAGTGAATGCCGACAGCGGCGTACAGGTCCGGATAGGTGTGGCCCAAAACGGCCGCCATCGCGCCACCGGCCGACAGCCCTGCCGCGTAGATGCGGCGCGCATCAAAGCCGTGTTCAGCCATCACGGCATGAGTGAGCCCGGCCAGCACGGCCGGCTCGCCCTGGCCGCGCTGCTGATGCCCTTTTTCGTACCAGTTCCAGCAGCGGCCGGGGTTGGCGTCCTGTGACTGCGCCGGATAGAGCACCGCGAAGCCCTTCTCGCGTGCGAGCTCGTTCATGCCGGTGCCCGCGGCGAAGTCCTGCGGGTTTTGCGAGCAGCCGTGCAGCATCACCACCAACGGCAGCGGCTCGGTGTGTGCGGCTGCCGCAGGTGGCAGGTACAGCTCGTAGCCGCGCGTCATGCCGAGCTCTGTGTGCTGGCCGGTGAGGGTCAGGCCGAGGTGATCGCCCGGCTCCAGCGCCGGGCGCGCTGCCAGCCCCACCTGGGCGTCGCGCTGCGCCTTGGTTTCGGTTGGGGTCACCGGCTGTGACGCAACCTCGCTCACCACGCCTTCGACCACGATCGGCCGGTTGGGCTCGGCCGGCTCCGCTGGCGCGGCGCCCAGCGATTGCTGGATGAACTGCGCAACCCGGCCCAGGCGCCCCGACTGCGTGAGCCGGGCGACTTCTTTCATCCAGCGTTGAAGCGAATCGGGCATGGTGACTTTCGGGTGGTGGTGGCGTGGGCGACGCGCCCCGTGACGCTCAGCGGGCCATGTCGTGCGCGATGGGTGATTGTGGCCAGCCGCGCTCGTCGTCGGGTTGCTATTTGCCGTGGTTCGGTGAAGACGTCGCACCGTCACCGTGCGCGCTCAGACCTTGAAGCGTGGGCAGCCGTCCCCACATCGCCTGAGAGTTGACGGTTTCCCGAGCGGAAACCTCACCGGAGTTTTGGCAAGCAACCCACGATCATCGAAGCGACCATGAGCAAACAAACCCTTTCCTTCCAGGCCGAGGTCAAGCAGATCCTGCACCTCGTCACCCATTCGCTGTATTCGAACAAAGAGATCTTCCTGCGCGAGCTGGTCTCCAACGCCTCCGACGCCTGCGACAAGCTGCGCTTCGAGGCGATCAACCAGCCCGAGCTCTACGAAGACGCGCCGAACCTGGAAGTGCGCCTGAGCTTCGGCAGCGAAAACAAGACGCTGACCATTCGCGACAACGGCATCGGCATGAGCGCCGAAGAAGCCGTGGCCAACCTCGGCACCATCGCCAAGAGCGGCACGCGCGAATTCATGGCCAAGCTCGAAGGCGACCAGAAGAAGGACGCGCAGCTGATCGGTCAGTTCGGCGTGGGCTTTTACAGCGGCTTCATCGTGGCCGACCGCATCACCGTCGAGACCCGCCGCGCCGGCACCAAACCCGAAGAAGGCGTCCGCTGGAGTTCCGAGGGCACCGGTGATTTCGAGGTCGAAACCATCACCCGCCCCGAGCGCGGCACGTCCATCATCTTGCACCTGCGCGAGGGCGAAGAAGAGTTCCTGAGCGGCTGGAAGCTCAAGTCCATCGTCAGCAAGTACTCCGACCACGTGTCGCTGCCCATCCTGATGCAAAAGGAAGAGTGGGACGCCGAGCAAAGCAAGCAGGTCACTCGCGACGAATGGGCGCCCGTCAACAAAGCCGCAGCCCTGTGGGCGCGCAGCAAGAGCGACATCACCGAAGAGCAGTACCAAGAGTTCTACAAGCAGATCAGCTACGACACCACCAACCCGCTGGCCTACACGCACAACCAGGTC
>NCFZ01000053.1 GCA_002281415.1 Burkholderiales bacterium 28-67-8
GCGCGTGGTCAAGAAGGTGGTGTTCATGGGCATGGGCGAGCCCGCGCACAACCTCGACAACGTGATGGAGGCGATCACGCTGCTCGGCCACGAAGGCGGTATCGGCCACAAGAGCCTGGTGTTTTCAACGGTCGGCGACCGGCGCGCCTTCGAGCAGCTCGCCACCGCACCGGTCAAGCCTGCGCTGGCGCTGTCGCTGCACACCACCAAGGCCGCGCTGCGCGCCGAGCTGCTGCCGCGCGCGCCGCTGATCGACCCCGAGGAACTGGTGGAGCTGGCCGAGCGTTACGCGCAAGACACCGGCTACCCCGTGCAGTACCAGTGGACGCTGCTGGCCGGCATCAACGACGGCGACGACGAGCTCGACGGCATCGTGCGGCTGCTCGCCGGCAAGCGCGCGATCATGAACATGATTCCGTACAACGCAGTCGACGGGCTGGGCTTTGCGCGGCCGGCCGACGAGCGCTCAACGCACATCGCGCGCTCACTGCATCAGCGCGGTGTGCTGACCAAGTTGCGCCAGTCGGCCGGGCAGGACATCGACGGCGGCTGCGGCCAGCTGCGTGCCCGCTCGGCACCGGCACCACAGACCATCACGGTGCACCGCAGCGCGCCGCAGGGCTGAGTCGAGCCCCGGGCGGTGCTCAGGGCGCGGTGGTGGCCTTGACGCCGTCCACGGTGATCACGCGGCGCGATGCGGGGTTCAGGTCTTCCAGCGTGGCGGCGTTCTGGCGCGTGCTGGCGGCCCAGTCCTCGGCGCTGCGGATGATGGTCGGCTTGATCAGCACGACCAGCTCCTTCTTGCGGCCGGCGTTGGCGTTGTTGCCGAACAGGGTGCGCGTCACCACGTTGTCGGCGCTGCCCGGCAGCCCCGAGTTCTGGCGCGAGCCCTCCATCTGCATCAGCCCGCCGATGGCCACGATGTTGCCGTCGAGCACGCGCACCACGGTGTCGGTCTCGTTCACGTTGCTCGAGGCCAGCGGCAGCTTGTACGTGCCGATCGTGCCCAGATTGATCGTCTTGGTCTTTTCGGTGACCGAGGTCACAGAAGGGTGGATGTGCAGCGTGATGGTGTCGGCCTCGTCGATCTGCGGCGTGACATCGAGCGCGATGCCCGAAAAGAACGGCGTCAGCGTCAGCGACGGCAGCGTGGTGGTGCCGTTGTTGAGGTTGTTGCTCGAGTTGATGGTGCCGCCCGACACGTTGGTGACGAAGTACTCGTCGGTGCCCACCTTGAGCACCGCCTTCTGGTTGTTGAGCGTGGCCACCCGCGGGCTCGAGAGGATCTGCAGATCGCCGTGGCTTTCCAGGAATCCCATCACGGCCTGGAAGCCGTTGGTCGACAGCGACAGGCCGATCGTTCCTGCGGCGCCGGCGGGCACTGAAATGTTGTCGATGCCCAGCGAGCTGGCATCCGCGCCCCCCAGCGTTGGAAGGCCCCTGGTGTTGCCGAGCAGCGGGTTGTTGGCGAAGCCGCTGGTCTGGCCAATCAGGGTGCGCTTCTTGAGCACCGACCAGTCGATGCCGCTCTGGTAGCCGTCGCGCAGTTCCACTTCGATGATCTTGGCCTCGAGCATCACCTGCCGCTCGATGGACATCCGCGATGCACGCAGGAACGACTCCACCTGGCGCAGCTCATCGGGCATGGCACGCACGGCGATCGTGCCCGACTGCGGGCTCGAGATCACCGCACGCCCTCCAGCGTTGCCCACCATGCTGCGCAAGGCGTCGGTGGTCTCGGTCCAGAAATCGGTGGTCGAGCTGGTCGAGATCTGCGAGCTCTCGGGAGCCTGGTTGTTGCCACCGCTGCCACCGTTGCTGTTGTTGCTGCTGTTGTTGTTGCTCGAGCCGTTCTGGCCGTTGTTCTCGCCGTTGCTGTTGTTGGGCGCCGAGCCGCTGCTCACCCGCACGTCGCTGCGCCCCTGGCGTTTGGTGTTGAGGTAGTTGATCGAGAAGATGCGCGTTTGCATCGACGGCGGGTACACCGTGATGCGGCGACCTTCGAACTTGTAGTCGTAGCCGTAGACGTCGCGGATGGATTCGAGCGCCTCACGCACGGTCACACCGCGCAGCGTCACCGACAGCGTGCCGCTCACGCTGGGGTGCATGAGCATGCTGTAGCGCGTTTCGGACACCATCGACAGGAACACATCGCGTGCCGCTGCGCCGTTGACCACCAGGTCGAAGCGCGGCTCGGGCGCCACGGCCGGGGTGGCGGCCTTGGGCGGCACGGCGGCAGCGCCCGCGGCACCCTCAGCCCCGGATGCCGCCGATTCGCTGGCGGCAGCGCTCGCCGCCGCGCTGGCCTGGGCAGCACTGGCTGCGGCATTCGCCTGCAAGGTGGCCTGGGCCAGCCGCAGATCGGCATTCAGACGTTCGACCGGGGTCGGTCCGCCGCGCAGCGGGAAGCGATCGGCGCAGCCGACCAGCAGCGTGGCGCAGACCAGGGCAGTCAGCCGCAGCCAGGAGGCCGGCGGCATCAGCACGCTGGGGGAAGTGAGGTTTCGCGTCATGGCGGCCTACCGGTTGGGGTTGTTCTTGATGGGACGTTCAGGGGACGTCGGCACAGCTTTGCGCGCCACCGTTCCGTGCAGGGGAATGTGTTGCAGCGAGTCGGCTTCACGCAGCCACACGCCGTTGTCATCGATGCGCGCAATGCGTGCGCTGCCGTACAGGTCGCCCACACCCAGACGGCGGCCACGGTCCATCAGGTAGTGGCGCCCCGCGCTCACCATCACGATGGGGGTGGTCTCGGCATCGGAGGCTGACGACGAGGCCGTCGCGGCTGCCGGCGCTGCGTTGAACTGCGCTGGCGGCAGCGTCGGGTCGCGTCCGCCGCTGGGCTCCGCGGCCTGCGCGGCGGCACCCGCCGCGAGAAGCACCACACCCGCCAGAGTGCGGTGGATGGGGCGCAGCAGTCGCAGGGCGCTCATGGTGCGTCTCCGGGCAGCATCAGCCGAACGGTCAGCACCGGCGGTTGGGAGGCGGCCGCCAGCTGCAGCGGGCCCCAGCGCAGACCGGGCAAGGATTTCTCGAGGTCGGCGAGGTAGTTCGTCAGGTCGGCGTAGGTGCCGGTCACGCTCAGATCCACCGCTTGCCAGCGCAGCACCGAGTCGGGCGATTTCGGCAGGTCCGACACCGTGGTCAGCCGTGTGATGGCCAGCCGTTCATGGCGTTGCAGCAGGCGGTCGAGCAGCACGGGCAGGCGAGCCGCCTCGTCGCGACTGGCCAGCTGTTCGCGGATGCCGGTGTCCACCTCGGCCAACTGCGCATGAACAGCACCGAGCGCTGCGCGTTGCCGACCCTGTGGCGAGTCGTCGGTGCCGCCGGTGCCCATCTGGACACGCAACACATCGAGCTGCTGTGTTTGCTCGCGCATCTGCGCCGACAGCTTGCGCCGCTCGGTCATCGACGGCGAGATCACCGTCGCGTCGGCCAGCGCCACCAGCGCGAGGGCGACCGACACGAACATGATCACCCGTTCACGCAGGCTCAGTGCATCGATGCGTTGAGCCTGGGCTTCCCAGAATTTCTTCATGGTGTGGCCTCCAAGGCGTCAGGCGTCTTGCTCATCAGCTGGAACGACCACACCGCCACGCCGCTGGGCGACGCATGGGTGGCCGCGTTCGGATCCACGCGCTCGAGCTTGACCGCCGAGAGCTGCTGCGCGGCCGTCAGCGGATGGCGGGCCAGTTCGCCGAGCCACGGGCGCAAGGCGTCTGGTTGCAGCGTGAAGCCGGTCAGATCGAGGCGGCCATCGACCACGCGCACTTCGTTGAGCCACACCGCCGGGGGGACGGTTTGCGCCACCATCTGCAGCACCGCCGCGTGGCTGCGCCCATCGACGATGCGGCCACGGCTGAGCTCATCGAGCACGCGCTGACGGCGTGCAAGCTGCTGCTGCGCGGAGGCCAGCTCTTGTTCCAGTGCCGGGCCGCTGATGACGGGACGTGCCGCCAGCGCCCGTGTCAGCCGGTCGCGCTCGGCGTTTTGCGACAGCGTGCTTTGTTGCGCCTCGCGGCGCAGGCGCGCATCGCTCAGCGCCATCCAGCCACTGGTGATGGCCAGCACGGCCACAAGCAGGCCCAGCGACTGCGCCATGGCCAGAGCCGAGAAATGTCGGCGCGGGGCCAGCAGGATCGGGTTGTAGAGGTTGATCTGATGGGCCATCTTGCGTGCCTCAGAGGTGACGCTTTTCGACGCGCAGCAGCGCACCCAGCAGTGGCAGCACCGCCGCGCGGGCGGCCGCGTTGTCGAGAGCGTCCGACAGGCCCGGGAACAGCGCATCGGCGTCCAGCACTTCGACGGGCACCGACAGCATCGAGGCCAGCTGCTCGGTCAGCGCCAGTGACTGCTCGAGCCCGTCGGCATGGACCGTGAGAAAACTGAGCTGCTGGTCGGGTTGCGAGCGCTCCCACACGTCGAACGAGCGTTGCAGTTCGATCACCAGCGGCGGCGCCCCGGCATGGTCGTAAGCGCCCGACGAGGGCTCGGCGCCGTAGTCGACGATGTCGGCGTCGGTCATGTCCATGCCCATCGGCGCGGAGTTGTCAGTGGTGTCGGCGTCGGTGCTGCGTGCGGCGCTGCCTTCGAGCAGCTCGGGATGCCAGTCGAGGCGACGGCTGTAGAAAAGCTCCCCCTTGGCCGCGATGGTCAGCAAGCACTGGTTGCCGTGCACGACCAGGGCGGCGTTGGCGCGTCCGAGCAGGCCGCGCGAGTCGGCCAGCGCCGATTGCACATTGCGCTGCGTGGTTTCGCAGATGTCGATCACCGAGAGTTCGAAGCCCGCCGCGAACGCGCAGCCGGTGACGTCGCGAACGGTGCTGTTCTGCGCGGCCACCACGAACAGCTGGCGTGCGCCCTTCTGGCTGCCATCACCCACCGGCATCACGTCCAGCGTCAGGTCGTCGAGGTGGGCATCGACCATGCCCTTGATGTGCCAGCGCGCGGCGGCCTTGAGCTCGTCGCCGGGCACGGCCGGCGCTTCGATCTGAAGCAGCTGGTACTGCGACAGCGGCAGCACCGCAGTCACGCCATCGGTGGGCAGACCCAGCGCACGCACCCGCTTGGCAAAGGCCTGCGGCGTGTCGCTGCCACGCAGTTCGAGGCCGGCGCGCAGCACTCGCCCGCCCAGACCATGCACGTAAGCGAAGCTGTCGTTGTCGCACGCCACCACCAGGTGGTCGTCGCGCTCGGCGCGTTGCCAGGGCCACCGCATCAGTAGTTCTCCCTTTGGTAGACCATCGCATCGGCTCCGCGATACAGGCCGAAGCTCGCGCGTGCCGAAGGGTCCTTGTCGTACGTGCTGCCGCACCAGGCACCACGCAGGAAAGACAGGTTGGCACCCGCGGTGGCGACATCTCCGCTGCCCGGGGTCCAGCTTTGCAGGCACGACGCGTCGGTGGCGCTGCTGCCCAGGCTGAGCGCAATGTCCATCGTGCCGTAGCGACCTCCCAGCGGGGCGCCGATCTTCAGCGCACCCACACCGCTGCTCAGCGGGAACGAGGTCCCCGACACCGAGGTGTCGGCGGTGGTGAGCGTCTTGCGCAGATTGCCAAAGCTCACGTGGGTCGGGGCGATCGCGGTGCAGCTGTCGAGCGTGTTGGTGTCGAACGCGGTGCCGTTCCAGTACTGCGCGGTCAGCGGCAGCGACAAGGCGCGGCTTTGTCCGCCCACCGCGTTGCCCAGACGCAAACGACCAAAGCGCAGCGCAACCAGGCTGACGCTGGTGCGGTCTGCGGTACCACCGGATGTGCTTGCCATGTTGAGTGTGCTCATTGTCACGCCATCGCTGTCGGTGGGTACCACGCCGAATGTGGCACTGAAGGGCCCGTCGGCCGCGCTGGCGCGCGTGGCGTTGGCGGTGATGCCCACGTTGCTGGCCACGCCATTGGTCCAGCTGCCGCTGGCCGTGCCCAGCGACAAGCGCCCGCTGGCGGTCGAGAACGTCGTAGTGCCGCCAAGCCCCGCCACGTTCCAGTCGCCCGCCGAAGTCGGGTCGAGCTTGGCGAAGGCGCCGCTGTAGTTGGCGGTGGTGCTGCCGGCCGTGTTCTGCGCGGTCAGCGTGAGGCCGAGCAGGAAGTTCTCGCCCAGGTAGGTGAAGGCCGATGCCGGCGAGCACGACGAGCCCGACCGGTGCGTCACCGTGCCGCCACTCAGTGCGAACTGCGCCGGATAAAAGCGCCCGATGTTGCCCGTGGTGGTGGCCGCGACAGCCCCGCCGGTGTTGATGTAGTTGCCACTGGCCACGGTGGACGTCAGCGTCACGATGCCCACCTCGCTGTAGGCCAGGTTGGTTACCGTGGCCACGCCGTTGCTGAAGCTGCCTCCGGCGATGGTGCCGTTGCTCAGGCTGCCGCTGGTACCGCCGCTGGGCAGCACCAGCGTGGGCGTGAGCAGCACGCCTTCGGGGGTGCTTTCCTTGCCGAAGTTGGGCGTCGTCGCGCCGCCCGTGGTCTGCGCGGTCACCGTGGCGGTGAAGCTCTCGCCGGCCTTCACGAAGCGCGACCCTGCCGCGCTGGCTGCACCCGGGTTGACGAGGTTGGGGCTGGCGGTCTGCTTGATGTTGGTCACGGCGAAGCGCGCGGGCGCGGTGACGTGGCTCGTGGTGTTTTGCACGCCCGACAGCGTGGCCGAGTTGACGGTCATCTTCGAGTCGAGCCGGATGCGCCCCGCATCGTTGTAGGTGAAGCTGAACGGCGCGTTGCCGTTGGCATCGAACGTCACAGGCACGCCAGTGAAGCTGGTTGCCTGGCCGAAGGGGTTGCCGGCAATCGCGGTGGCGCTGCCGTTGCCGGTGACCGACATCAGGTTGCCTGCCGAGCAGGTGGCGGGGTTCACGCACACCAGGCCCCAGTTCACCGTGGCCGAACCCGTGAGCGCCGCCTCGCACGCCTTGGTGGTGGTGCCTGTCTTGACCGCGCGCACGTAGTAGGTGCCCGATGACGTGCCCGCCACCTGCGCCGGAAAACTGCTGACCTGCGTGCCGTTGGCGCTGCTCGAATAGATCAGCCCGGCGGTGTTGAAGGTGCTCGAGCAGCTGCTGGCGGCCGTGCAGCTCGCTCCGTTGGGACAGCACTGGCGCGAGTTGGTGGCGGCCAGCGACTCGTTCGACAGCGTCACGCTCACCGCAGTGCCGTCGACGGCAGCCGGGTGGCTCAGGGTGGTCGACACCACGCCGCTGGCGTCGAAGGTGAGCGAGCTTGCGAGCAGGGTGCCGGCGCTGGTGGCCAGCGTGGCGGTGCTGCCGGTGGCGCCCGTGTAGGTGTTGGTGCAAGGGCTGCTCGAGTCGGCGCAGGCCGTTACCGTCACCGTGGTGGGCAGGCAGCTGATGCTGCTGGTAGCCATCGACAGCTCGTAGTGGTCCGGCACGTTGGTTGTGCACGCGTGGCGGGCTTGCGCCAGCGAGGTCAGCGCGGCCTGGTTGAGCGCCTTGTCGAAGATCTGCATCTCGTCGAGGTTGCCCAGCACGCTGTTGGTGCCGTCGCCGCCGAGGGTCGCCGCGCCGGCCTCGGTGTCATCCCAACCTGTGGAGGTCAGGCTCACCGGGTAGCCGCTGAGCAGCGTGCCACTGCTGTTGTAGACGTAGATCTTTCGAACGATGTTCGGATCGCCGGAAAAATCGGCCACCGCGGCCACGAAGTACCAGGTGTTGGCCGCCAGCAAGCTGGCCGCGCTGCTGGGCGAGTCGAGGTTGATGGTGGCCGCGCCGTTCGAGGCAAATCGCAGTCGCCCCGCACCGGCCGTTCCCAGGCTGAGCGAGTAGCCCGTGCCGCTGGCCGAGCTGTGCTTGAAGATCCACTGATTGCTCGTGCTGTTGTTGGTGGTGCGGATCCAGCCGGTGATCGTGAGATCGGCCGACAGGTAGGGAAATGCGTTCGTCAGGTCGATGTAGCCCTTGGCGATGGTCGGGGCGCTCGCGCTGTAGAAGGTGCCGTAGCGGCAGGTGCCCGGGTTGCCGGTGAGGGCCTGCGTCACGCTGGCGGTGGTGGCGCTGTTCTTGGCGGTGCCGGGGTTGGCGGACTGTTCGTCGATCACCTGGTCGGTGGTCCCGTTCCAGGAGGTCTGCTCCATCAGGTAGCTCGCCATCGCCGGCGTGGTCACCGTGTAGACCTCGCCGGTGTAGTTGCCGTTGGCTGCGCCCGTGCCGCCGAGCTTGTTGGTCAGCACATCGGCGATCGAGTCATCGTCGACCAGGTTCAGCCCCATGGTGCCCGCGCCGTAGCCCGGGTCGGCGCTCACGACCCAGGTGGTGCCGCTGCCGGTGATGCCGGTGATGGTCGCACCCGCCAGGCCGCTGGTCGCCAGGGCGAAATCGGCCACGTTCACGCCGGTGACACTCTCCGAGAACGTCACCGTCCATGTCAGCTCGTTGAGCGACGTCGGGTTGGGGTCATCGCGTGTGATCGACAGCACCGAAGGCGCGTCACGGTCCACGGTGTAGACCTCGCCGGCCCAGCTGCCGTTGGCCGTGCCGGTGGTGCCCGTGCCGGCCAGCTTTTGTGAGTTGCTGTCAACGATCGAGTCGTTGTCCACGAGATTGAGGCCCAGTGTGCCGGTGCCCGTGAGGGTGGCGATGGTCACTGTCCGGGTGGCCCCCGAGCCGCTGACCGACGGCGTGCCCGCCGTCACGCTGCCCGTGGCCGCCAGAGCAAAGTCCGTCGCATCGACGCCGGTCACGCTCTCGCTGAAGGTCACGGTCCAGCTCACGCTGGCGGCAATCGTCGGGTTGGTGCTGGCACGAACGATCGAGACCACCGTGGGGCTGCTCTTGTCCACGTTGTAGGTTTCGCCAGTCTTGCTGCCGTTGCCCGTCGTCACAAACCCGGTGCCGCCCAGCTTGTTGCTCGAGGCGTCGACGATGGAGTCGTTGTCGACCAGCGTCATGGTGAGCGTGCCGGTGGCCGTGGTGCTGCCGGTGCTGGCGTTCACCGTCCAGGTGGTGCCGCTGCCGCTCACCGTGGTGATGGCCGGGCTGCCAGCCACCCCCGAGTTGACCAGGACAAAGTCGCCCGTGTTCACCCCGGTGACGCTTTCGCTGAAGGTCACCGTCCAGGTCACCGACGACGCGGCCGTGGGGTTGGGGTTGGCGCGCACGATCGATGTCACCGTGGGCGGTGTGGTGTCCAGCGTGTAGTCGACGGTGATCGAGATCACGTCGAGCGAAAACGTCAGTGCGTTGCTGCCCACCAATGTGGCGGCATAGGCCGCGCCAAAGGTGGCGCTGTTGATGTCGGCTGCCGTCCACGTCTGACCCCACAGGTCGGTGCTGCTGCCGTGAACCGCACTGACCTCGGTGGTGGTGTGTTCGGTGGCCAGGGACCGGTCGATGGTGCCGATCGTGCCGCCCTTGACGATCCGCATGTAGGCGTCCTGGGTGTAGCTGGAGCCAGCCCCCCCACGCCCCGCGCTGAACTTGTCATCCACGTTGACCGTGATGCCGTTGATGGTGGCCGAGGCCGGGATGCTGAAGCCGTAGTTCAGGCATTGCAGGTACTTGGACGTCAACTTGCTCGCACTGAGGCCTACCGTCGCGTACTTGTTGTCGCTCGACCAGGCGCGGCTCAAACTCCTGGACGACCACGACGCAGTACCCGCACCCGAGGCGGGCGAGGTGCAATCTGAGGACGAGGACGGCGTCTTGGTTATTGACAGCGCCCACACACTCGGCGACATCGCCCACAGCAGCGCCACCAGCAGCCAGTGGGCCAGTGGCAGCCAACGGGCGCGTTGCCAGAGTTTCATCGCGCGACCGTCCAGCTCAGTTGGCTCTCGGCGTACGTCGTGCCCGGCGTGCCGGTGTTGGGGCAGGCGCCGCTGCTGGGCGAGTTGCACGCGTTGGCCACCAGCTGATAGAAGGCCAGCGCCAGCGCGCCATCGGTGGCGTCGGTGCGGGTGCATCTCACGGTCACGGTGAAGCCGCTCACGCCCGCCACGGTGATGCTGGTGGTGCCAAAGCACGCAGGCGCGGCCGGGTTGCGCAACACCTGGAAGGCCGCCCACTCGAGCCCGGCGCGGGCGCCCTGCCGGGCATGCGCCGCCTGGATCTCGGCTGCCGAGCCCAGTTGCTGGCGCACGCTGATGTTGGCCAGCGCGGCGCCCAGCGCCGCCAGCACCACCAGGATGAACAGCGCCGACACCATGGTGAAGCCCGCCGAGCGGTGCGACATGCACGGCGGCCGTGGGCGCTCAGGGCAGGTTGCTGACATGGATCGCATGGTGCAAGGCGACGGATTCGCTGCCGGCGTGGGTGGTGTCCGTGAGCCTGAGAGCCAGGTTGACCAGCGCGGCGCGCGAGGCCACCACGGCGGCGTCGTAGCTGAAGCGGCAGCCGCTCACGCCGGTGGCCAGCACGGCGCTGGTGCCGCCGCTGGGAGGATCGGGCTGCGTGGCCACGAAGCCGTAGTTCTGGTAGCGGGTGAGCGTGCCGGCACTCAGGTCACAGCGATAGGTCACCGGCTGGTCGACGGCAAACACCCGGTAGGGCGCGGCGAAGTCGCCCACCGGCAGGCCCGCCAGCGAGGCCATGGTGACCGTGGTGACCGCGCCTGCGGCGGTGGTGCTGAGGCGCCGGTTCGAGTCGGCCTGCTCGGCGGCCGTGGTGCTGGCCGCGTAGGCGTTGGAGCCGGTCACGCTCGGTCCGAGGTTGTAGAACACCAGCGATTGCCCGGCCGTCAGCGTGAGCGCCGGGCCGACGATGCCGAAACTGGTGTCGATGGCGCCGAACTGCAGCGGGTTGGCACCCTCCACCGTGTAGCGCGCGGCCGCCGTGGCGGGGATCAGCTCCAGGCTGTATCCCGAAGCGCTCACCCGCGTGCTGTTGGGCAGCGACAGGCGCAAGTCACGCCCGATGCGGCGCAGCGCGAGGTCGGCGCTGTCGACCAGCGCGGCGCGCGCCCGTGTCGAGAAGTAGGCGTTGATCGCCGGCACGATGAAGGTGGCCACGATGGCTGCCAGCACGCCGGTGATGGTGATCACCATCACCGACTCGATCAGCGTGAAGCCTGCCGCGTGGCGCGCGGCGCTGCCGCCGCTGAACCCGTCAGAGCGACGCATTGGGCGCGTGCCGGCTGCGATAGCCGTCCAGCCTGATGACGTTGCCGCCGGGGTCGGTGACCGTCACGGTGATGCGCAGCGCGTCCCCGCTGGCCGCGGTGATCGTGCCCAGCGCCGCAGCAGCCACGCTGACGCTGGCGCTGTAGCCCGACAGACCGCTGATGGCGGTGTTGGTGATGTCCTTGATGCCGCCGGTGGTGGCCGGGGTCATCGCATAGCCGTTGTAGTCGTTGACGTTGTCGAACTGCGGCGTGGCAAAGCGCGTCTCGCCGGATTCGGGGCCCATCGCCTCGGCCAGACTGGCGCAGCCGGCGCTGCTGGCGGCCGTGTCGGCGTTGGCGTCGTCGGGGTCGCAAAAGGTCAGCGGCATGAGCTGCACTTCTTCGAGCAGCGACTCGGCGATCGCCAGCGCCTGACGCCGCAGCATCGGGTCGGCGCTGCGCGCGGAGGTCTGGGCAAACAGACTCATCATGGCGCCCAGTGCCACGCTGACGATCACGATGAACATCAGCAACTCGACCAGCGTGAAGCCGCGCTCACGCCCACTGCGCGTCGTCACCGCAACCTGCCGCGGAGCCAAGGCATGCAGGCGAAAGCCGTGAGGTGACAGGTCTGACGGTGGGACGGACGACATCGGACACGAAGCGTGGGAACGGTCGGGCCCGATGCTAGGCGACGCCGCTGCTGCGTGATCGCTCAAGGAAGCCTGCGAAACAGACCCGTTTCCGTCTCGACCTGGTATCTCGTGGAGTGGCTGCCCGAGGCCACCGTCACTGGCAGCGCCGCGCCGCTCGAGGTGACGGCACGCCCGCTGCTGAGGGAATTGAAGGTCACCGTGCGTGGCCCGGCCTCGCTGATGCAGGGGGTGACCGTGGCCGGGCAGTCGAGCGTGAGCAGCGAGCCGCCGGACACGTACGCAAAGCGCACTCCGGTGGTGTTGATGGTGGCCACCACCGGTCGACGCTGCAGCAGTGCCAGGCGGTGCATGGCCTGCATCTGCGCTTGCAACTCGTTGCCGTAGGCGGTGAGGCGCCACATCGTCGTGTCGAGCAGGCGCGGCAGCGCAAACACCGCCAGCACGCCGATGATGAGCAGCACCATCACCAGTTCGACCAGCGTGAAGCCAAGAGCCCGCTGGGGCCTGCGCGAACGCAGGTGCAGCGGGCTCATGGCGGGGAAGGGGCGAGCCGGGATCAGGAGATACCGATGCCGGTGAAGCTGGCGGTGACAGCGCTGCCGGTGGTCGGCGTGAACGTCAGCGTGCACGTGGCCGATTCGCCTGCGGTGATCGCACCGGTCGCGACTGAATAGGTGCCGCCTGCGCCGGTCGGCAGCACGCCGCCTTGCAGGGCTGAAGGCACATCGGTGCAGTTGGCCACGGCGACCCCGTTGGCGACGTTCGCCGTGCGCGCAGCGAAATTGGTGGCAGCCGCAGCGCTCAGCGAGCCGGCCACCGATGCCACAGCAGCGGTGTTGGCGTCAGCGCGCAGGTCGATGAACTTGGGAATGGCCACGGCAGCCAGCACGCCCAGGATCACGATGACCATGACCAGTTCAATGAGGGTGAAGCCTGCTTGCGAGTTTTTCATGATGATTTCCTTTTGATGGTTGAAGGCGAGTGGTTGAACGGGTCACTTTTGCGAAGGACCCTCGCCATTCGCGGCCGGGCGCCTTGCGGGGGTTATCGGAGCGGTATTTGGCTGACTTGAG
>NCFZ01000054.1 GCA_002281415.1 Burkholderiales bacterium 28-67-8
GCTGATGGACGTGGGCGGCAGCATGGACGACCACGTGAGGCGCGTCGAGGAAATCTTCAGCGCGGCCAAGGCGCAGTTCAAGCACCTCGAGTTCTTCTACTTTCACAACTGCGTCTACGACCAGCTCTGGAAGCACAACCAGCGCCGCTACGCCGAGAAGTTCTCCACCTGGGACGTGCTGCACAAGTACAACCGCGACTACAAGCTCATCTTCGTGGGCGACGCCACGATGAGCCCGCACGAGATCTTGCAACCCGGGGGCAGCGTCGAGTTCCACAACGAGGAGACCGGCGCGGTGTGGCTGCAGCGGCTGACCGAGGCGTTTCCCAAGTGCGTGTGGATCAACCCGGAGCCCGCCGAGCTGTGGAGCTACCGGCAAAGCGTGGGGTTGATCCAGCGGCTGATGAATCAACGCATGTTTGCGCTGACGCTGCCCGGACTGGACGCGGCCATGCGAACCTTGAACGCATGAACGCATGGCGCAGCACCCTGGCAGCCGGCAGCGCAGCAGCACTGCTGTGTCTGGGCGGGTGCGCCAGCGTGTCGGCGCTGTTCGGCAAACCGGACACCGAGCCTGCGGCCGCCATCACGCCCACCGAGCCGGTGTACCGGCTCGAAATCGACGCGCCGCGTGACCTGCGTGCGCTGCTGGGCACCTACCTCGACCTGTCTCGCTACCAGAACGCGCCCGCGGGCGACGAGGTCACGCGCGCCGAGGTCGACCGCCTGATGGCCGCCGCGCCGGCCCAGGTGCGCTCGCTGCTGGAGACCGAGGGCTACTTCGCACCCGAGGTGAAGGTCTCGCGATCGGGCTCGGTCACGGTCGACGGCGATGCGCCGCCGGCGGGGGCGAACCCGGCGGCCCCGCCGGCCAGCGCGAGCGCGCCGGCGCATGCGCCTTCACACCGGCATCAGGTGCCGCAACTGCACCTGCAGGTCGAGCCCGGGCCGCAGGCGGTGATCGAGCGCTTCGAGTTCAATGCCGTCGGACCACTGCAGGAAGCCGCCGAGGCGGGCGACCTCGCCGCGCGGGTGCTGATCGCGCAGGTGCGCAACGAGTGGCAACTGCCGCCCGAGTGGGCGTTCCGGCAGTCGGACTGGAGCAGCGCGAAGAACGCCGCCCTGGCCAAGCTGCGCGCCGACGGCTACCCATCGGCCACCTGGGGGGCGACATCGGCACGCGTTGACGAAGCCACCCACAGCGTGGCGCTGGCGCTGAGCGCCGACAGCGGCGCGCTGTACCGGCTGGGCTCGCTCGACATCGACGGCCTTCAGCACTACGGCGTCAGCACCGTCAACCACCTGTGGACGCTCCGACCGGGCACGCCCTATCGCGAAGCCGACCTGCTCGACTTCCAGGACCGGCTGCAAAAAGCCGGCCTGTTCGAGGGCGCGTCGGTGCTGCTCGACACCGCCCCGGCCACCTCGCAGGCCGCGCCGGTGACCGTGCGGGTGCGCGAGTTGACGCTGCAGCAAGCCACCCTCGGCGCAGGCTTGAGCGCCAACACCGGCCCGCGCCTGACCGCCGAGCACATCCACCGCCAGCCGTTTGGCTGGGAATGGATCGCCAAGAACAAGCTCGAACTGGGATCCAAGCTCAAGTCGTGGTCGGGCGAGCTGATCTCTTACCCGCTCGAAGGCCTGTACCGCAACCTGATCGCCGGCCATGTCGAGCGGCTCGAAGCCGTCAAGGAGGTGCGCGATTCGGCCTCGCTGCGCATCGGCCGCTCCCAGGACACGACACGCATCGAGCGGCTGACCTTCGCCGAGGTCACGCACTCGAAGCTCGACACCGCATCGGACACGGGCACCATCACCTCCAACAACGACGCACTGTCGGGCAATTACCACTGGATCTACCGCGACCTCGACAGCGTGCTGCTGCCCACCGACGGTCAGACGCTGTCGACGCAGACCGCGGTGGGCTACGCGCTCAGCCGCAGGGACACCAGCGGCACCGACCACAACGGCCCGTTCGCCCGCCTGTACGGGCGCTACACGCTGTACCGCCCGCTCGGTGCGGCCTGGTACGGCACCGCCCGCATCGAAGCTGGTCAGGTGATCACACGGCAAGCGGTGGGCATCCCCGACACGCTGCTGTTCCGGGCCGGCGGCGACGATTCGGTGCGCGGCTACGCCTACCGATCACTCGGCCCCACGACCGACGGCGCTCTGCTCAGCGGTCGCGTGCTGCTGACCGGCAGCGCCGAAGTCGCGCGGCCCATTTCGGCGCACAACCCGTCGCTGTGGTGGGCCGCCTTCGTGGATGCGGGCAATGCCGCCGACAGCTGGCAGCACCTGCGCCCCGTCCTGGGCTACGGCGTGGGCCTGCGCTGGCGCAGCCCGGTGGGCCCGCTGCGCGTGGACATGGCCTACGGCGATGACGTGCACGCCTGGCGCATGCACCTGAGCGTGGGGATCGCGTTTTGAGCACGACCGAACCCTCGCAACCGCCTGAGGCTGACGTGCCCGCCGCGATGCCGACGCCTGTGCCACACCGCCGCGCCCGCTGGCGCGTGGCGCTCGCGAGCCTGGGCGGCGTGTTGCTGCTGGCGGTGGCCACGCTCATCGGCTCGGCGTGGTGGGCCGTGGGCAGCGAAGCCGGCAGCGCCTGGCTGCTGACGCGGCTGGCGGGCGTGCTGCCGTGGGTGCAGGTCACCGCACCGCGCGGCGCGCTGCTGGGCGACTTCAGCGCGCAGCGCGTGCAGGTCAACCTATCCGGCCAGGTCGCCGAAGGCGACCGCGTGGTCATCACCGATCTGAGCTGGCGCGGCCTGGGCGTGCGCCCGAGCGATGTGCCCGCGCTGTGGGCGCACCTGCGGTTTGCCGAACTGCACGCCGGGCGCGTCGACGTGCTGATCGCGCCCACCCCCGGCCCGATGAAGCTGCCTGCCGATCTGGCCTTGCCGCTGCAACTCGACGTCGACGACCTGCGCATCGCCGCACTTCATGTGTCGACCCTGGGCGACGAGTTGCTGCGCGATCTGCACGCGCGCTTGCAGCTCGGTGCAGCGTTCGGCCGGCAGCACCGCGTGGACGATCTGCAACTGGGCTGGCAGCGGCTTCGAGCGAGCGGCACGGCACACATCGACATCCACGGGCCGATGGCGCTGCAAGCGCGCATCGAGCTGACGCAGCAAGCGCAGCCGGTCCGGCCCGGCACCAGCGCGGCGCCAACCGGCCCGGCGACCGCCAGCGCAGCAGCCTCAAGCGATGCACCCGGCGCCCTCGACCTGTCCGGCTGGCAAGCCCGCCTGGCGCTCGACGGCCCGCTGGCCGGTCCGGCGCTGCACGCCACGGTGCAGTCCGCCGCCACCGGCGCACGCGCCGCGCAGTCGCTGGAGGCGCAGGCCGGGCTGCGTCCGTTTGCCGACTGGCCGCTGGCCACGTTGCAGCTCACCACCCATGCGTTCGATGTGTCGGTGCTGCACCGGCTGGCACCCGTCACGTCGCTCAGCGGCGAGGTGACGGTGCAAAGCCAGGCGCTGGCCCAACCCATCGCCGCGCGCATCGAGCTGACCAACGAGGCGGCCGGCCTCTGGAGCGATGGCCGGCTGCCGCTGCGCTCGCTCCGGGCCGACGTGGTCAGCCGCGCCGATGACCGCAACACGCTCGAACTCAAGCACTTCGACGCCGAACTGGGGCGCCGCGAACAGCCCGCCGGGCGCATCGCCGGAGCCGGGGTGTGGAACGCGCAGCGCTCGACGCTCGAGCTGTCGCTCGCCGGTCTGCAGCCCGCGCAGCTCGATGCGCGCGCACCCGAGATGCGGCTCGACGGGCCGCTGTCGATCGTGGCGCATCACCCGCTGGTCGATGCCGCAGCCGCGCCGGCCGACAACATGCCGAGGCTCGACGTCAAGCTTGACCTGAACGGCGTGCTGTCGGCGGCGGTTGGCCAAAAGCGCGTGAAGACCGCCGGCCAGGCGGTGCAGCTGCAACTCGACGCCAGCGCGTCGGCGCAGCACATCGAGCTGCGCCAGGCGCAAGCGCTGGCCCAAGGTGCGAGCGCCACGCTGTCGGGGGTGGCCGATCGCTCGGCCAGCACGGGGGCCTGGCGGGTCGAGGGTCGCGGCGCGCTGGTCGAATTCGATCCGCGCGTGTGGTGGCCCGGGCCCGAGGATTCACCCTGGCTGCGGGCCGTCACCCGACTCAACGCCAGCACTGAGTTCGACCTGCAGTGGCCGGCCGATGCCGCGGCCTCGGCGCTGCAAGGCAACGCGCAGATCACCCTGGCGCGCAGCGTGCTCGCCGGGGTGCCGATCGAAGGCAGCGGCCAGATCAAGCGCGTCGATGCCCGCGAGGTCGAGGCCGGCGTCGACCTCAGCGTGGCCGGCAATCACCTGCAGGGCCAGGGCCGCTTCGGCACCGGCACCGCGGCCGGTCGCAACGATCACTGGGACGTGAGCGTGGACGCCCCGGCGCTGGCGGCGCTCACCCCGGTGTGGCGGCTGCTGCGACCGGCCGGCGAGCCCGGTGCGCCACCGGCCGTGCTGGCCGGCTCGCTCAGCGCCACAACCCGCATCGACGGCCGCTGGCCCGAGCTGACGCTGCAAGGCGAGGCCCAGGCGACCGCGCTGCGCATCGACCAGACGGCGCTCCAGCAGACCCGGCTTCGATGGCGGGCGGGCACGGCCGATGACGCTGTCATCGACATCGCGGCCAGCGTGTCGCACGTGAAGCTGCTGCAGGCCACCGCCTCGCGGCCGTCACCGGGCGCGTCGGCCATACCCGAGCCGACGCTCGACTCGGCCAGCCTCGGCATCACGGGCACCACCGCCGATCACCGCATCGAGCTGCGGGCCCGCTTGCTGGCCCAGCCGCCGGCGTGGACCGAGGCGCTGCAGCCGGCCATTGCGAGACAACCCGACAGCGCGGTGCTGATGCAGGCGCACGGTGGACTGACCCGGCGCGGTGGCGAGCCACTGGCCGGCTGGCGCGGCAGCATCGGGCAGTTGCAGCTCGGCGTGGGCAGCGCCGAGGTCTCGCCGTGGCTCGCGGCGCGTGACGTGCAGCTCGAGGCTGGCTGGTCAGGTGCTCCAGCGCAGTTGGACGTGGTGCCCGGACGCGCCGAGGTGCTGGGCGCCACGCTGCGCTGGAGCAGCCTGAGCTGGCGCGCCGGCGGCAGCGGACCCGGCGCCGCGCCGGGCCGGGCCGATGTGCACATCAGCGTCGACCCGCTGCCCATCGCCACCGTGCTGGCGCGGCTGCAACCCAATTTCGGCTGGGGCGGTGATCTGGCCGTGGGCGGACGCATCGACGTGCACAGCGAAGGCCGGCTGGCCGCCGACATCGTGATCGAACGCAGCAGCGGCGACCTGACGGTGACGGATGAAGTCGCCACCCAGGCCCTCGGCCTGCGCAACCTGCGTCTGGCGCTCGGGGCGCAAGACGGCGTGTGGACGTTCTCGCCGTACCTGTCGGGGCAGACGCTGGGCGTGCTGGCCGGTGCGGTGGTGGTGCGCACCGCACCCGAAGCGCTGTGGCCCGAGCCGCAAGCCACCATCGAAGGCGCGATGGAACTCGAGGTCGCCAACCTCGGCGCCTGGGGCACCTGGGTGCCGGCCGGCTGGCGCCTGGGCGGGCAGCTCAAGACCAGCGCGCTGTTCGGCGGGCGCTTCGGCGCGCCGCAGTTCAACGGCAGCGTGCGCGGCCACGCACTGGGCGCGCGCAACTTCGTCGAAGGCGTCAACGTGAGCGACGGCGAAGTGGCGATCTCGCTGGATGGCGACCACGCCGTCATCGAGCGCTTCACCGCCCGCGCGGGCACCGGCACGCTGGACATCACCGGCGGCGCGCTGCTGGGCGCCAAACCGTCGGCGAACCTGCAGCTCAAGGCCGAGCACTTCACGCTGCTCGGACGTGTCGACCGGCGCATCGTGGCCAGCGGACAGGCGCAGCTGGGCCTGGCGGGCGATGCGCTGGACCTCAAGGGTGCTTTCACGATCGACGAAGGCCTGATCGATTTCACCCGCAGCGACGCCCCCGCGCTGGGCGCTGACGTGCAGGTGGTGCGCGCATCGGTCACGCCGGTGGCAGAGGTGTCGGCACCCGACCCCGCCGCGAGCGTGCGCACGGTCGCGCTCGACGTGAAGATCAACCTCGGCAAGAAGCTGCAATTGCGCGGACGCGGTCTCGAGACCGGGCTGCGCGGCGAGGTGGAGCTGAGCGCGCCGGGCGGCCACCTGGCCGTCAACGGCACCGTGAGCGCCGACAACGGCACCTACGCGGCCTACGGCAAGAAGCTCACCATCGACCGCGGGCTGATCACCTTCAACGGGCCGCCCGAGAACCCGCGCCTGAACATCGAGGCGACCCGGCCGAACACCGACGTGCGGGTGGGCGTGCAGGTCACGGGCACGGCGATGAACCCGCGTGTGAGGTTGTTCTCGGAGCCTGAAATGCCCGAGGTCGACAAGCTGTCGTGGCTGGTGCTCGGCCGCGTCAGCGACGGTCTGGGCCGCGCCGATGCGGCCTTGCTGCAGACGGCCGCACTGGCCTTGCTGTCGGGCAATGGCGAGAGCTACACCGACCAGCTGACCCGCGCGATCGGCATCGACGAGCTGAGCGTCAAGCAAGGCGAAGGCGATGTGCGAGCCACCGTGATCACGCTGGGCAAGCAGCTCTCGCGGCGCTGGTATGTGGGCTACGAGCGCGGCCTGAACGCCACCGGCGGCAACTGGCAGCTGATCTACCGCATCGCGCAGAGCTTCACCCTGCGCGCGCAGTCGGGCCTGGACAACTCGCTCGACGTGATCTGGAGCTGGCGCTGGAACTGAGGCTGCAGCTAAGCTCATGACATGAACCAGCCCCGCCGACCCGCACCGACACCGTCGTCGCCTCCCGCCGCCGGGCCACGCACCGACCTGCCGCGCGCCACGCTGGGCGTGCTGTGCATCGCCGGGCTGATCCTGGCCGCCTTCTGGGTGCTGCGCCCGTTCATCGGGCCGGCGATCTGGGCCGCGATGATCGTGGTGGCCACCTGGCCGCTGATGCGCCAGCTGCAAGCCCGCCTGTGGAACCGGCGCCCTGCCGCCGTGGCCGTGATGACGCTGGCCTTGCTGATCCTGTTCGTGCTGCCGGTGGCGCTGATCACCGCCACGCTGGTGCAAAACACCAACGAGATCAGCGCAGCCATCAAGCAGCTGTCGCAGCTGCGCATGCCCACCGCGCCCGACTGGCTGGCCGCGCTGCCGCTGGTCGGCGAGCGCATCCGCGTGTTCTGGGAAACGACCGTGGCCGCCGGCAGTGCCGAGCTGTGGCCGCACGTGCAGCCGTATGCCGGCCAGGTGGCGCGCTGGCTGCTCGCGCAGGTGGGCGGCGTGGGCTTCCTGCTCGCGCAAGGCCTGCTGATCGTGGTGATGGCCGCGCTGATGTACGCGCAAGGCGAAGTGGCCGCGGCCGGCGTGCTGCGCTTTGGCCGCCGGCTGGCCGGCGCGCAGGGCGAGGCCACCGTGGTGCTGGTCGGCCAGGCCATCCGCGGCGTGGCGCTGGGCGTGGGCGTGACGGCGGTGGTGCAGTCGGTGCTGGGCGGCATCGGGCTGGAGGCGGCCGGGGTGCCCTACGCCGGCTTGCTGACCGGGGTGATGCTGGTGTTTTGTCTGGCGCAGGTGGGGCCGGTGCTGGTGCTGCTGCCGGCGGTCGTGTGGCTGTACTGGACGGGCGACCACGGCTGGGGCACCTTCCTCGCGGTGGTGACCGTGGTGGTGGGCACGCTCGACAACTTCCTGCGGCCGGCGCTCATCCGCATGGGCGCCGACCTGCCGTTGCTGCTGATCTTCATCGGCGTGATCGGCGGCCTCCTGGCGTTCGGTCTGGTGGGCATCTTCGTCGGCCCGGTGGTGCTCGCCGTCGTCTACACGCTGCTGCAGGCGTGGGTGCGCGAGGGAACCGATGAGACGCCAGCACCACATTGACCGGTGCGCAGGCCACCGCTGCCTCGCCCCTTTAGCATCGCGCCCATTCCTCGCATCAACCACCCGAAAGCCCCGCATGACCTTGCTGCCCCGCCTCATCCTCGCCGGCGCCGTTGCGCTGACCTTCGCCGCCCCGGCCTGCGCTCAAAGCGTGGCGGTGGCGACCACGGCCGCTTCGGCGCCGAGCGTGCGTGCGTCAGCGCGTGAAGTCGAGATCCGCGCCCGCGTGGTCGAGATCGACAAGGTCGGACGCACCGTGACCCTGCGCGGGGTGCGCGGCAACGTGGTCACGGTCGACGTGCCAGCCTCGGTGAAGAACATCGACCAGGTCAGCGTGGGCGACTTCGTGACCGTGCGCCACCTGTCGGCGGTGGTCGCGCGGCTCGAGCCACTGTCCAAGAAGAGCGGCATCCGCGAGCGCATCGAGTCGACCGAGACCACAGCAGCGCCTGAAGGCGGCATGCCCGGCGTGTCCGAGGCGCGCAAGGTCGAAGTGCTGGCGATCGTGCAGTCGATCAACCGCAAGGCGCATCAGGCCACGCTGCGCGGTGCCAAGCGCACCGTCACCGTCGACGTGCCGTCCGATGTGGACCTGAGCCAGGTCAAGGTGGGCGACGAGGTTCGCGCCTGGTTCACCGAGGCGGTGGTGATCAGCGTCGAGCGCGCGGTGCCGGCCTCGCGTGCCGCTTCGGCAGCGCGTGCGGCGTCGGCGGCTTCGGCGGCTTCGGCGCCTGCCAAGCCCTGAGTCGTCAGGCTCCCCCTGGGCCACCCCGCGGGAGCCGCACCAACCTTGAGAGCGCCTGACGTGAACCGAACGCCTCGCCAACCCGTCGTGCTGATCGTCAGCCCCGCGCTGGCTGCAGCCAACAACGGCAACTGGCAGACGGCCTCGCGCTGGGCGAGGCTGTTGCGGTCGTCTTGCCGCACCGAGGTGATCGGTGCATGGAGTGGCCAGCCCTGTGATGTGCTGATCGCGCTGCACGCGCGTCGCTCGGCCGCTTCGGTGGAGGCGTTCACTGCAGCGCACCCGACGCGCCCTTGCATCGTCGTGCTCACGGGCACCGACCTGTACCGCGACATCCTCACCGACGCCACCGCGCAGGCCTCGCTGCAACTCGCCACGCGTCTGGTGGTGCTGCAAGAACAAGGCTTGGCCGCCCTGCCCGCGCCGCTGCGCGACAAGGCCTGCGTGATCTACCCGTCGGTCACGCCGCGACAGCCGGCGCCACCGCCCCAGCGCGCGCTGCACGCGGTGTGGGTCGGCCACCTGCGCGCCGAAAAAGACCCGCTCACGCTGCTGCGCGCAGCAACGCGGCTGGTGCACCGCCAGGACATCCGCATCGACCTGATCGGCTCGGTGCTCGAGCCCGCGCTGGCCGACGCGGTGCAAGGCGCGCTGCGCGACGTGCCCCGCCTGCGCTGGCTGGGGCCACGGCCGCACGCCCAGACACGAGCGCGCATCCAGCGCGCGCATGTGCTCATCAACAGCAGCGTCATGGAAGGCGGCGCGCACGTGGTGATGGAAGCCGTGCAAAGCGGCACCGCCGTGCTGGCCTCGCGCATCGACGGCAACGTGGGCTTGCTGGGTGCCGCACACGACGGCCTGTTCGCGCCGGGCGATGATGCGCAGCTGGCCGGCCTGATCGAACGCACCCGCGACGACGCGGCCTTTCTGGCGCGCTTGCGCTCCCAGGGCGCCGGGCGATCGGCACTGTTTGAACCCGCCGCCGAGCAGCGCGCGCTGCACCAATTGATCACCACGGCCCTGGCCGAGCACACCCCTCAACACTGAACCACCCGAGTGCCGACCATGACCACCACCGCCACCCCTGACACCACCGCGCCCCGCCTGACCTCGCTTTCGCACGGCGGCGGCTGCGGCTGCAAGATCGCGCCCGGCGTGCTGTCGCAAATCCTGAAACGCACCTCGGGCTTTCCGATGCCCAAGGAGCTGCTCGTGGGCATCGAAACCGCCGACGACGCGGCCGTCTACCGCTTGAACGACGAGCAGGCGCTGATCGCCACCACCGACTTCTTCATGCCGATCGTCGACGACCCGCGCGACTTCGGCCGCATCGCCGCCACCAACGCGATCAGCGATGTCTACGCCATGGGCGGCACGCCGATCTTCGCGCTGGCGCTGGTGGGCATGCCGATCAACGTGCTGCCGCTCGACACCATCGCGGCCATCCTGCAAGGCGGTGAAAGCGTGTGCGCGGCGGCCGGCATCCCGATCGCCGGCGGCCACACCATCGACTCGGTCGAACCCATCTACGGCCTGGTGGTGCTGGGCCTGGTGCACCCGAGCCGCGTCAAGCGCAACGCCGATGCGCGCGCCGGCGACAAGCTGGTGCTGGGCAAGCCGCTGGGCGTGGGCGTGCTCTCAGCCGCGCTCAAGAAGAATGCACTGGGCCCCGAGGGCTACGCGCAGATGATCGCCAGCACCACGAAGCTCAACACCCCGGGCATCGCGCTCGCGCAGCTCGAGGGCGTGCACGCGCTCACCGACGTGACCGGCTTTGGTCTGGGCGGCCACGCGCTCGAACTGGCGCGCGGCGCCGGCCTGCGCGCGTGCATCGACTGGGCTCAGGTGCCGCTGCTGGCCGGCGTGCGCGAGCTGGCGTCACAGGGCATGGTCACCGGCGCCTCGGGCCGCAACGCGGCCGCCAATGCCGAACAAATCACCCTGCCCGCAGGCTTTGGCGACATCGACACCGCCTTGCTCCACGACCCGCAAACCAGCGGCGGGCTGCTCGTCTCTTGCAGCGCCGACGCGGTCGATGCCGTGCTGGCCATCTTTGCCCAGCAAGGCTTCGATCAGGCCGCGGTGATCGGCGAGGTGAGCGCCGGGCCGGTGGGGTTGGTGGTGCGCTGAGGGTCGGCGCCGTTCGGTGCCCCCCAGGCCTAGCCGGCCCCATTCGCCACGACCTCAGGCTGCTGGCTTGTGCTCGCTGAGCCAGTCTTGCAAGGCAGCATCGACCCGCGTTTGCCAACCGTCTCCGGTGGCTCGAAACGTCTCCACGACGTCCCGCGAGAGCCGGATCGTGATGCGCTCCTTGGTCGGACTTTTCTGCTCGCCACGCTGGCCGACCTTGCGCTGCAATGAGCCGGGGAGCGCTGAGATGCCGAGCATGTCCTTGAGGTCTTTCGAGCTGAGCTCGCGAACCTCACCGTTGGGATCAGTCAATGGACTTGGCTTGTTCATAGCGCTTGACCTCTCTGGCATTTGCCTTGCGAAAACTGATGACCCGAATGCCTGTCCGCCCTTCCGTGAAGCACAGGACGTGCACGCGGTCATCGAGCAGACCGATGCCGACGTAGCGCACTTCGCCGTAGTCCTCCCGGCCATCCACGGCGAAGAGCGCACCTTCAAAGTCAAAGTCTTCCACCCGATCAAAACTGAGCCCGCGCTCCCGGATGTTTCTGGCGTTCTTCGCGGCGTCGTATTCGATCCGCACGAAATTTAGTGTACATACAAAAAGATGGCGTGACGCATCCGCTGCTCAGCCAGGGCCCGCGAACACGCGGTGAGCCAGCCCGAAAGCCTCAACCCTCGCCCAGCAGAAAGTTCGGCCTCGCTGCCATCGCCACACCGTCTGATCCGCTCTCGTCCTTCAGGCCCACGCCGGTGAGCGCTCGGGTGCGGGCCTGACCGAGCAGGTAGACCAGACGGGCGGCGGCGTCGCCGTAGCTCATGCCTTCAGGGCGCACGTTGGAGATGCAGTTGCGCTCGGCATCGTGGCGCCCCGGGCGCGGCTCCCAGGTGAAATAGAGGCCCAGGCTGTCGGGCGAACTCAGGCCCGGGCGCTCGCCGATCAGCACGACCACGATGCGGCTGTCGAGCAGCTCGCCGATGTCGTCGCCCACCGCCACGCGGCCCTGCTCGACCACGGCCACCGGGGCGATGCTCCAGCGCGGCGCGGCGGGTGTCGCCTCGCCTTCAGCCAGCGGGTTGAGCCGCGCCAGCACTTCGGCCAGCAGCGGCGCACTGTGGCGTTGCACCGCCAGCGCCGACAGCCCGTCGACCACCGCAAAGGCGATGTCGTGCGAGCGCACGCCGCGGGCATGGCGTTCGGCGCGCGCCGCGTCGAGCTGCTGGCGCGACGCCACGCCGAGCCGGCGGCCCAGGTCGGGGCGCTGCAGGTAGATCGTGCGCGTGGCGGCCGCGCTGTGCAGCGCCAGCGGGGTCAGGCCCAGCGCCTCGATCTCGGTGCACAGGGCGTCGACGTCGAGCGGACGATGCACCGCATCGCGCGCTTGCGCATGCGCCTGCTGGAAGTCGAGCTGCGCGCCGGTGGGCAAGCTCACGCCGGTGCGCCCGAGGCCGATTCGCGCCGGCGTGAACTGGCGCAGCGTGTGCAAAGGATTCACGGCCACCGACGTGCCAGCCACGCCGGCCAGCGAACGCTCGAAGGCCGGCGGCACGCCGCTGGCGTGGTCGATCAATCGGGCGGCCTCGCCGGGCTGGAACACGCCCATGCGCTCGAGCCAGCCCTCGAACTCGGGGGCCGCGCGCAGGCCGAGCACGCGGCGCGCGTAGAGGGCGTCGTGGAACGAGGTGGTCTGGTAGTTCAGCATCACGTCGTCTGAGCCGGGCACGCCCATGATGAAGCTGCAGCCGGCCACGCCCAACACGGTGAGCAGCACGTCCATGTCGTTCTGGTCGGCTTCGGCGTGGTTGGTGTAGCAGATGTCGCAGCCCATCGGCAGGCCGAGCAGCTTGCCGCAGAA
>NCFZ01000055.1 GCA_002281415.1 Burkholderiales bacterium 28-67-8
ATCTGGTTTTTTTCAACACGCTGAGGCGCACGTTCTCGCATGTGGGCATCTACATCGGCGACGGCAAGTTCATCCACTCGCCGCACACCGGCGCCACCGTTCGGGTCGATGACATGCGGTTTGCGTACTGGAACCAGCGTTTCACTGGCGCGCGCCGCGCGGGCGCCTCGCCCGACCCCACGCCGGTGTCAAACCCCACCGCGGGGCGCTGACCACGCACCGACGGTGGTCAGCCCCGGGATGCAGCCTCAGGGCGGCACGGTGATGGCTGGCGAATCAGCCAGCACAATGGCCCGATGGACTCCGACGCATCCTTGGGCCGATTGACCGATCGCCTCGGCAGGCCTTTGCGCGATCTGCGCATCTCGGTCACCGATCGCTGCAACTTCCGCTGCAGCTACTGCATGCCGAAAGAGGTCTTTGACCGCCGCCATGCCTTCCTCGCTCACAGGGAACTGCTGAGCTTCGAGGAGATCACCCGACTGGCGCGCGTGTTCGTCGCCCAGGGCGTGCGCAAGATCCGGCTCACGGGCGGCGAACCGCTGCTGCGCAAGGACATCGAGCACCTCGTGCGCATGCTGAGCGCTTTGCGCACGCCAGAGGGCCGTGCGGTCGACCTCACGCTCACCACCAACGGCTCGGTGCTGGCCAAAAAAGCACATGCCCTGCGCGATGCCGGACTGAGTCGCATCGCGGTGAGCGTCGATGCGATCGACGACGCGATCTTTCGGCGCATGAACGACGTCGACTTTCCGGTGGCCGATGTGCTGGAAGGCGTCGCCTCGGCGGCTCGGGCCGGCTTCGCGCCCATCAAGATCAACATGGTGGTCAAGCGCGGCACCAACGACAGCCAGATCCTGCCGATGGTCGAGCACTTTCGCGGCTCGGGCGCGATCGTGCGCTTCATCGAGTTCATGGATGTGGGCACGACCAACGGCTGGCGCATGGACGAGGTGCTGCCCTCGGCCGAACTCGTCGCGCTCATCAACGCGCGGCACCCGCTCGAGGCGCTGCAACCCACCGAGGTCGGCGAAACCGCGCAGCGCTGGCGTTACCTCGATGGTGCTGGCGAGATCGGCGTGATCAGCAGCGTGACCCAGGCTTTTTGCCGCGACTGCACCCGCTTGCGGCTGTCGACCGAGGGCAAGGTGTACCTGTGCCTGTTCGCGCACCAGGGCCATGATTTGCGCACGCTGCTGCGCGGCGGTTGTGAAGACGAGCAGATCGCCAGCACCATCGCTCAGATCTGGAGCCAGCGCGAGGACCGCTACTCCGAATTGCGCAGCAGCGGTGCAGCGAACCCTGAATCGGGCGTGCGGCGCATCGAGATGCACTACATCGGTGGCTGAGATGAACCCGTTGCCAATCGCAGCCCAGGTGCCGGTTGTGCGCGGCCTGCGCCAGCCATGATCGATCGCGCCGACATCACCGGATGGGTGCTGGCCGGAGGCCGGAGCAGCCGCATGGGCGGCATCGAGAAGGGCCTGCAACTGCACGCGGGCGTGCCGCTCGCGCTGAATGCGATGCGCCGACTGGCGCCGAAGGTTGGCAGCGTGGCGATCAACGCCAACCGCCATGCGGATGCCTATGCCTCGTTTGGGGTGCCGGTGTACCCGGACTCGCTTGCCGACTTCCCCGGCCCATTGGGGGGCTTCCTGGCCGCGCTCGAACACTGCACCACGCCGTACCTGATGACGGTGCCCTGCGACACACCGAACTTTCCACTTGATGTGGTGGTGAGGCTCGCTGCCGAGCTGATCCGGCAGGATGCGCCACTGGCCATGGCGGCCACCCGAAGCGCCACCGGCATTCAGCCGCAGCCGGTGTTTTGCCTCATGGCCACGCACCTGCTGCAAAGCCTGCTCGACTTCACCGCCTCGGGTCAGCGCAAGCCGCAGCGGTGGGCCGAATTGAACCGCTGCGCCTGGGTCGTGTTCGACGACGAGTCGGCCTTTGCCAACGCCAACACCCACGAGGAACTGCAAGCGTTGCAGCCCGTGCCTGACCCCAAGCCGTCACCATGACCCGCCTTCACGACATCGCCGCGCACATCGACGGCTACGACACCGAATCGCTGAGCGTGGCCGTGGCGCAGGCCTTCATCGCGCAACTGGTTCCACGGGTGGGTGAAGCTGAAAGCGTGCCGCTCAAGAGCGCGCTGGGGCGCGTGCTGGCCAGCGACATCGTGTCGCCGATCAATGTGCCCGCCCACGACAACTCGGCGATGGACGGCTACGCCTTGCGAGCGAGCGACCTCGCAGCCGACGTGCCGAACCACCTGCGCGTGGCCGGCAAGGCGCTCGCCGGGCAGCCCTTTGCTGGCAGCGTGGCAGCAGGCATGTGCGTGCGCATCATGACCGGCGCCGTGATGCCGCAAGGTCTGGACACCGTCGTGCCGCAAGAGCTCGTGCAACTGGCCGACGACGGCACGGTGATGCTGCCGGCCGGTGTCGTGCGCGCCGGCGACAACCGCCGTCTGGCGGGCGAAGACCTGCGCTGCGGCGAGGCGGCGCTGCAAGCCGGGAGGCTGCTGCGGCCGGCCGATCTGGGCTTGATCGCCTCGCTCGGCTTCGCGGACGTGCCGGTGGTGCGGCCGTTGCGCGTGGCTTTCTTTTCGACCGGCAACGAACTGCGCTCAGTCGGTCAGGCACTCGAGCCCGGTTGCCTCTACGACAGCAACCGCTACACGCTGTGGGGCATGCTGCTGCGACTGGGCGTCGAGCCGATCGACATGGGCATCGTGCCCGACGATGCCGCGTCGCTCGAAGCTGCCTTGCGTCTGGCCGCCGAGTGCGCTGACGCGGTCATCACTTCTGGCGGCGTGAGCGTCGGCGAGGCCGACCACACGCGAGCGGTGATGGAAAAGCTCGGCGAGGTGCTGTTCTGGAAACTCGCCATGCGCCCCGGCCGGCCTCTGGCGGTGGGCCGCATCGAAAGCCGCGGCCATCAGGCGATCCTGTTCGGACTGCCAGGCAACCCGGTGGCGGTGATGGTGACCTTCTACGCGTTCGTGCGTGACGCCCTGCTCGCCATGAGCGGTGCCACGGCGAGTTCGCTGCCGATGTTGCGCGCAGCGACCACGACGGCGATGCGCAAACGGCCCGGGCGCACCGAATACCAGCGCGGCATCGTCAGCCGCGGCGCCGACGGCCGCTGGCAGGTCGCCCTAACCGGCTCACAAGGCTCGGGCATCCTGCGCAGCATGAGCCTGGCCAACGGCCTGATCGTGCTGCCGCACGATCAAGGCAACGTCGAAGCCGGCGAAGACGTCGACGTGCTGCCGTTTGACGGGTTGGTTTAACGCACGACACCTGGCCCCGTTATTCGACTGGATGACTGGGCCGTCGCCGCCCCCAGATCACTGCAACGCTTGTCCCTTGGCGTTGACGCCGGACCGGCCTCGCAGCCGCGTGCGCCGCGTCAGGCGACGCAGCAACACTCAAGCGTCGGCCGAGCCCGGTGCCAGATCGAACAGCGTCGTGGCTTCGAGGTCGAGGACCTCGATGTCGAGCTGGTTGAACAGTTGCCAGCGCCAGCGCAGGATGCCCAGATCAGGGCGGCTGCGCGATGTGCGCGTGTCCAGCACTTCGGCGCGCAGGCGCAGCTGATCGCCCGGCCGCACGGGATGCGGCCACCTCACGTACGCCAGCCCCGGGCTGGCGACGGCGTTGGAGTCCTGCAGCATGGCATCCGCTGCCAAACGCATCGCCATGCAGCAGGTTTGCCAGCCGCTCGCGATAAGCCCGCCAAAGCGACCTCGCGCCGCCGCCTCGGGGTCGGTGTGGAACCACTGAGGGTCGAACTCAGTCGCGAAGCGAACGATCTCCTCGGCACTCACGCGGCACGGACCGGCCTCGATGACCTGCCCGGCGTGAAATTCGGCGAACTTCATGCCGCAACGCGCGATGCGCGCTGCGACACGGCCCGCATCCAAGGAGGCTCGAGCAAATTCATCGCTCAGGCCCCTTGGTGCCTCAGCGCTTGGCCAGACGCTGCCAGGTCTCGACCACCGTGTCCGGGTTGAGCGAGATCGACAGGATGCCTTCATCGGCCAGCCAGTCGGCAAAGTCGGGGTGATCGCTCGGGCCCTGGCCGCAAATGCCGATGTACTTGCCCGCGGCACGGCACGCTGCAATTGCCTTCGAGATCAGCGCCTTGACGGCCGGATCACGTTCGTCGAAATCACGCGCCAGCAACTCGAGGCCTGAGTCACGGTCCAGACCCAGCGTGAGCTGCGTCAGGTCGTTCGAGCCGATCGACATGCCGTCGAAGAACTCGAGGAACTGCTCGGCCAGGATCGCGTTGCTGGGCACCTCGCACATCATGATCAGGCGCAGCCCGTCGGTGCCACCCAAGGCGGCGCGCTTGAGTCCGCGCTCGGCGAGCATTTCGGTCACGCGCTGGGCCTGACCCAGCGTGCGCACGAACGGAATCATGATTTCGACGTTGGTCAAACCCATGTCGTTGCGCACGCGCTTGAGCGCTTCGCATTCCATGGCGAAGGCCTCACCGAACGCTTCGCTGATGTAACGCGAGGCGCCTCGAAATCCCAGCATCGGGTTTTCTTCCTCGGGCTCGTAGCGTGAGCCGCCGATCAGCTTTCGGTACTCGTTGCTCTTGAAGTCGCTCAGCCGAACGATCACCGGCTTGGGCCAGAACGCGGCGGCGATGGTGGCGATGCCTTCGACGAGCTTGTCGACGTAGAACGCGCGCGGCGACGCATGACCACGCGCCACCGATTCGACCGCCTTCTTCAGGTCGAGGTCGATGTTCGGGTAGTCGAGGATCGCCTTCGGGTGAACGCCGATGTTGTTGTTGATGATGAACTCGAGCCGCGCCAGACCGACGCCGCTGTTGGGCATCTGAGCGAAGTCGAACGCGAGCTGCGGGTTGCCCACGTTCATCATGATCTTGATCGGGCAGTTGGGCAGCTCGCCGCGCACCACGTCGCTGACTTCGGTCTCGAGCAAGCCGTCGTAGATGTAGCCGGTGTCACCTTCGGAGCACGCCACGGTGACCAGCGCGCCGTCCTTGAGCACTTCGGTGGCGTCACCGCAACCGACCACGGCCGGCACGCCCAGTTCGCGCGCGATGATGGCTGCGTGGCAGGTGCGACCGCCGCGGTTGGTGACGATGGCGCTCGCGCGCTTCATCACCGGCTCCCAGTTGGGGTCGGTCATGTCGGTGACCAGCACGTCGCCGGGCTGCACGGTGTCCATGTCGGCCAGGCTGTGCACGATGCGCACGGGGCCGGTGCCGATGCGCTGACCGATGGCGCGCCCTTCGGCCAGCACGGTGCCGGTGCCCTTGAGCTGGTAGCGCTGCTCGGCCTTGCCCTCGGACTGGCTCTTCACGGTCTCGGGCCGGGCTTGCAGGATGTAGAGCTTGCCGTCGCCGCCGTCCTTGCCCCACTCGATGTCCATCGGCCGACCGTAGTGCGTCTCGATGATCAGCGCGTACTGCGCCAGCTCGGTCACATCGGCGTCGCTCAGCGAGTAGCGGTTGCGTTGCTCGGGCGCGGTGTCCACGGTGGTCACGAGCTTGCCGCTGGCAGCGCGATCGGCGGCGCTGGCGAACTCCATCTTGATCAGCTTGGAGCCCAAATTGCGCCGGATGACGGCCTGGCGGCCCGCGCGCAGCGACGGCTTGTGCACATAGAACTCGTCGGGGTTGACCGCACCTTGGACCACGGTTTCACCGAGGCCGTAGCTCGAGGTGATGAACACCACATCCTTGAAGCCGCTTTCGGTGTCGATGGTGAACATCACGCCGGCCGCGCCGAGGTCGGATCGCACCATGCGCTGCACGCCGGCCGACAACGCCACGTCAGCGTGCGCAAAGCCCTTGTGCACGCGGTAGCTGATCGCGCGGTCGTTGTAGAGGCTGGCGAACACCTCCTTCATCTTGTGGAACACCTCGTCGATGCCCACCACGTTGAGGAAGGTCTCCTGCTGGCCGGCAAAGCTGGCATCAGGCAGGTCTTCGGCGGTGGCCGACGAGCGCACGGCGAACGACGCGCCCGGGTTGCCCGCGCTCAGCGATGCGAAGTGGCGGCGGATGTCCGCGTCAAGATCGGCCGGAAACGGCGTGTCCTCGATCCACTGGCGGATTTGCGCGCCGGCTTCAGCCAGTGCGCGCACGTCTTCGGTGTTGAGCGTGGACAGGCGCTGCTCGATGCGCGCGGCCAGGCCGTTGTGTGCCAGGAACTGGCGAAACGCATGCGCGGTGGTCGCAAACCCACCGGGGACCCGCACGCCGGTGGCGGACAACTGGCTGATCATTTCGCCGAGTGAGGCGTTCTTGCCGCCGACCGACTCGACGTCGGTCATTCTCAAGGCATCGAACGGTACGACCAGGGCGGTCGCCAATGGCTGGGTTGACATGGAAGAGCTCCGTAAAGTGAAAAAACCGGTGTCCCGTGGCACGACAAGCCACAGCCCGAGCAACGCTTCGAGGGCTGTTCACTGAACGACCTGGGGACGCTGAAGGCGTCTTCGGGCGCAGGTCGGAGGGCTCGCATGGGTGTCGTGAGGGAAATTCAAACGAGTTTACGGTTGAATTCCCTATCATCCGACAGCCTTTTCAAGCGAGCGATGCCCCATGCCGAACCGCACGATCTTCTTTGTTTCCGATGGCACAGGCATCACCGCCGAGACCTTTGGCAACTCGATCCTGAACCAGTTTTCGATCCGCCCGCACCACGTCCGGCGCCCCTTCATCGACACCGTCGACAAGGCGCATCAAGTGGTGCGCGAGATCAACCACTCGGCTGACCTTGAAGGGCGCCGTCCGGTGGTCTTCGTCACGCTCATCGACCCCGAGGTGCAGGCCATCGTCAGGGAGCAATGCAAGGGTCTGGTGCTCGACTTGTTCAACACCTTCATCGAGCCGCTGGAGGCCGAGTTCGGTGTGACCTCCAATCACCGCGTGGGGCGGTTCTCCGACGTCTCGAAGAGCCAGGAGTACACCAATCGCATCGAGGCCATCAACTTCTCGCTCGCCCACGATGACGGCCAGTCGTCAAAGAACCTCGCCACGGCCGATGTCATCCTGGTAGGCGTGAGTCGCAGCGGCAAGACGCCCACATCGCTGTACCTCGCCATGCAGCACGGCATCAAGGCCGCCAACTACCCGCTGATCCCGGAAGATTTCGACCGCGGGCACATCCCGCCGTGCCTGGTGCAGCACAAGAGCAAGTGCTTCGGGCTGACGATCGATCCGGTGCGGCTCAACCAGATTCGCACCGAACGACGCCCGGACAGCAAATACGCATCCATCGAGAACTGCCGCTACGAGGTGCGCGAGGCCGAAACCATGATGCGTCGCGAAGGCATCTCCTGGCTGTCGTCGACGCACAAGTCCATCGAAGAGATCGCCACCACCATCCTGAGCGACATCCGACCCGACAGGCTGATGTATTGAAGCGCGTCCGCTTGTCAGGTGGGCATCGATGGTGAACTTTGACGCGGTGGTCATCGGGGCTGGTGCCGCCGGTCTGCATTGCGCGGCCATTGCCGGCCAGCTTGGGGCGCGGGTGCTGCTCATCGACCACGCCGAGCGGGTGGCCGAGAAGATCCGCATTTCGGGCGGCGGGCGCTGCAACTTCACCAACCGTGACACCACGCCGGCGCAGTTCGTCTCGGCCAACCCCCACTTTTGCCGCTCGGCGCTGGCGCGCTACACGCCGCAGGACTTCACCGCGCTGCTGCAGCGGCACCGCATCGCCTTTCACGAAAAGCACAAGGGCCAGCTTTTTTGCGACGAGTCCAGCGAAGACATCATCCGCATGCTGCTGCGCGAATGCGAAGCGGGCGGCGTGACGCGCTGGCAGCCCTGCGCAGTGGGCGAGGTGACGCACGGCGCGAGCGGCTTTGATATCGGCACTGATCGGGGTCCGGTACGCGCGGCGCAGGTGGTGATCGCCACCGGCGGTTTGTCGATTCCGCAGATCGGTGCCACCGACTTCGGGCACCGGCTGGCCCGCCAGTTCGGGCACAAGATCATCGAAACACGCCCGGCACTGGTTCCGCTGACGTTCGATGCCGCGGCGTGGCAGCCGTTTGTCGCGCTGGCGGGCCTGTCGGTCGAGGCCCTGGTCTCCACGGGCAGCGGCAAGACGCGCGGCGAATTTTCCGAGGACTTGCTGTTCACCCACCGAGGGCTGAGCGGCCCCGCGGTACTTCAGATCTCGACCTACTGGCGCCCCGGCACGCCGCTGGATCTGGACGTCGTGCCCCGCCACAACCTGCAAGCGGTGCTGGCCGCGGCCAAGTCCACTTCACGGCGCAAGCTGAGCAATGAACTGGCCGAGTGGCTGCCCCGGCGACTGTCCGACACCTGGCTTGCCACCCACCCCGACGTGCAGGACCGGTCGATGCCCGAGGTGCGCGACCGCGACATCGCGGCGCTGGCTGCGAGCCTCAAGCGCTGGAGCGTGACACCCAACGGCACCGAGGGCTACCGCAAGGCCGAGGTCACCTCGGGCGGCGTGGACACCCGGGAAATCAACTCGACCACGCTCGAAAGCAAGCGCGTCGCCGGGCTTCATTTCATCGGTGAAGTGGTGGACGTGACAGGCTGGCTCGGCGGCTACAACTTCCAGTGGGCGTGGGCCAGTGCAGCAGCTTGTGCACAAAGCGTTGCCAAGCGCTCAGTCACTGGTTAGAATCTTGGGCTTCGCGCACTCGGCGCCTTCAATCTGGACCTTTTCGATACATGACTACGATTCGCGTGAAAGAAAACGAGCCGTTCGACGTGGCACTGCGTCGCTTCAAGCGCACCATCGAGAAACTCGGCTTGCTGACCGACCTGCGGGCACGCGAGTTCTATGAAAAGCCAACTGCCGAGCGCAAGCGCAAGAAGGCTGCGGCCGTCAAGCGTCATTACAAGCGCGTGCGCAGCATGCAACTGCCCAAGAAGCTGTTCTGATCAGTCTCTTCGCAGCACCAAAGGGCCCGCTCACCGCGGGCTTTTTCTTTGCAACCCTTGATAGAGCCTGCCGACCATGACGCTGAAAGACCAAATCACCGAGGACATGAAGACCGCGATGCGCGCCAAGGATGCGCCCCGCCTGTTGACGATCCGCGGCTTGCTGGCAGCGTGCAAACAGCGTGAGGTCGATGAGCGCGTGGTGCTCGATGACGCCGCGGTGGTGGCCATCGTCGACAAGCTGATCAAGCAGCGCAAGGACTCGATCTCGCAGTTCGCCTCGGCGGGCCGTACGGATCTGGTCGACAAGGAAACCGCCGAGCTCCTGGTGCTTGAAGGCTATTTGCCGCAGCGCCTCAGCGCTGACGAAGTCACCGCCGAAGTGCGCGTCATCGTGACCGAGCTGGGCGCCTCGGGCCCGGGCGACATGGGCAAGGTGATGGCGGCCGTCAAGGCCCGCTTGGCCGGCAAGGCCGACATGGGCCTGGTGTCTGCCACCGTGAAGCAAGCACTCGCGAGTTGATCTGAGGAGACACCCATGAGCTTGCCTCCACTTCGGCCGTTGAGCAACGACGTCAGCGTCGCCGGGCAACTCGATGCATCCGCCATGGCCGAATTGGCCCGTGCCGGCTTCAAGAGCGTGATCAACAACCGCCCTGATCACGAGGGCGGGCCCGATCAACCCACGAACGCGTCGATCCAGTCGGCGGCGATCTCCGCAGGCTTGGCCTATGCCTACCTGCCAGTGAACCCGGCGGTGCAAAGTGCCGATGAGGTCGCGCAGTTTCGCGCCTTGGTCGAAACGCTGCCCAAGCCCATCGCGGCGTTTTGCCGCACCGGCACGCGCTGCGGCAAGCTGTTTCAGGCGGCGCAGCTGGCGTGAAACCCTGGCCCGCCATGTTCGGGCTGTCGCGATCGATCGATCGGCTCAACGATGCCGTGGGCCGATCCGTGTCCTGGCTGGTGCTGGCAGCCGTGCTGATCAGCGCGGGCAATGCGCTCGTGCGCAAGCTGTCGAACAACAGCTCCAACGCTTTTCTCGAGATCCAGTGGTACCTGTTCGCCGCGGTGTTCCTGCTGGCGGCGGGGCGCACCTTGCTCACCCAGGATCACGTGCGCATCGATGTCCTGTCGTCACGCTTTTCAGCGCGCACGCAGTCGTGGATCGAGGTTTTCGGCCTGCTGGGTTTTTTGTTGCCTCTGGTGGTGGTGGTGATCACGCTGTCGTGGCCGTTGGTGGTGCGCGCCTTTGTCAGCGGCGAAGTCTCAAGCAACGCAGGCGGTCTGATCCGCTGGCCGGTGATGGCCCTGGTGCCGCTGGGTTTTGCATTGCTGGGGCTGCAAGGCCTGTCTGAGCTGATCAAGCGCATCGGTCACTTGACGTGCCGTCTTCCACCGCCATCAGGTGGCCGAGGCAACAACACCGCTATGCCACAGGCGGCACTGGCGGCGAGCTCGCCAGTCCATATGGATCGGACCCCATGACCGAACTGCTCGCTGCGAACATGGCGCCGGTGATGTTCGCCTCGCTGGTGGTGTTCCTGCTGGTGGGCTTTCCGGTGGTGTTCTCGCTGGGCGCGTGCGGGCTGTTCTACGCGCTGGTCGGCATCGAGCTGGGGCTGATGCCGGCATCGCTGATGCAGGCCCTGCCGCTGCGGATCTTCGGCATCATGCAGAACGACACGCTGCTGGCGATTCCGTTCTTCACCTTCATGGGCCTGATCCTCGAGCGCTCGGGCATGGCCGAAGATCTGCTCGACACCATCGGCCAGTTGTTCGGCCCGGTGCGTGGCGGACTGGCCTATGCGGTGATCTTCGTGGGGGCGATGCTTGCGGCCACCACCGGGGTGGTCGCCGCGTCGGTCATCTCGATGGGCCTGATCTCGCTGCCCATCATGCTGCGCTACGGCTACGACCGCCGCCTGGCCGCCGGCGTCATCGCCGCGTCCGGCACGCTCGCGCAGATCATCCCGCCGTCGCTGGTGCTGATCGTGCTGGCCGATCAGCTCGGTCAATCGGTGGGCGATCTGTATCAGGGTGCGCTGGTACCGGCGCTGCTGCTCACCGGTCTGTACGTGGTCTACGTGGCGGTGATCAGCCTGGTTCGCCCGCAATGGGTGCCGGCGCTGCCGCCCGAGGCGCGCACATTGGGCAGGCAGCCCTTGAACAACGGCGTAGCAATGAGCCGCTCGGCGCAAGCCCGACTGGTTTGGCGAGTCGCGGTGGTGCTGGTGCCGCCGCTGGCGCTGATCTTTCTGGTGCTCGGCACCATCTTTCTGGGCATCGCCACGCCCACCGAAGGCGGCGCGATGGGCGCCGTGGGGGCGCTGATCATCGCCCTGGCCAACCGCCGGCTCAGTCTGCCCCTGCTGCGTCAGGCGATGGAGAGCACCACCCGCCTGTCGTGCTTCGTGATGTTCATCCTGATCGGCTCGACGGTGTTCAGCCTGGCCTTCCAGTCGGTCGACGGGCCGAAGTGGGTCGAGCACCTGCTGGTCTCGCTGCCAGGGGGCATGCTGGGCTTCCTGATCGTGGTCAACCTGCTGATCTTCGGTCTGGCCTTCTTCCTCGACTTCTTCGAGCTCGCCTTCATCGTGGTGCCGCTGCTCGCGCCGGTGGCAACCTCGCTGGGCATCGACCTGGTGTGGTTTGGCGTCTTGCTCGCGGTGAACATGCAAACGTCGTTCATGCACCCGCCGTTTGGCTTTGCGCTGTTCTACCTGCGCAGCGTGGCCCCGGAAATCGAATACGACGACGCGGTCACCGGCAAGAAGACAGCCCCGGTCACCATCGGTCAGATCTACCGCGGTGCCATTCCGTTCGTGCTGATCCAATTGGTGATGGTGGGGCTGATCATCAGCTTCCCGGGGGTGGTGTCCCGCAACGGTGACACGGCGTCCAGGATCGATGCCGATGCCGCCTTGCGACAGATGCAGACCCACACCGATTCGGTCGAGGCCGCCGAGACGGCAGCATCGGGTCCAGGCGCCCCCGAAGACGACCCGATGAAGGCGATGCAGCAGTCCATCGAAGCCGATCGGCACAAGGCCCCGAAGTGAACCGGGGCGGATGCCGTCAGATCTTCAGGCCCTGCATGTAGCGGTCGAAGCTCGCCTCCGCGAATCGGGACCAAAGGGCTTGCTCGCGCAGGAAAGCCGAATAGTCTTCGTGCACCTTGCGCCAGTTCGGGTTCTTGTCGCTGAGTTCCCGATACAGCCCCATCGACTGCTTGTAGGCCTCGTCGAGCACGGTCTTCGGAAAAGGAAGCACCTTGACCCCGTGGGTGATCAGCGCCTTCAGGGCCCCCGGATTCTTGGCGTCGTAGTTCGCCTGCATGTCCACGTGAGCGTGGGATGCAGCGGCCTCGACGATGGCCTTGTACTCGGGCGTCAGGGCTGCATAGGCCTGCGTGTTGACGTAGAAATCGAGCTCGGCACTGCCCTCCCACCAGCCAGGGTAGTAGTAGTACGGCGCGACCTTGTAGAGGCCGAGTTTCTGGTCGTCGTACGGGCCGATCCACTCTGCTGCGTCGATGGTGCCTTTTTCCAGCGCCTGATAGACCTCGCCACCGGCGATGTTCTGGGCCACCCCGC
>NCFZ01000056.1 GCA_002281415.1 Burkholderiales bacterium 28-67-8
TCAATGGGCTACGGTTGCTTGGAAGGCAACAGAGCAAGTAGAAAAGATGTACAGGGAAGTCTATAGCTGCTACACTGTTGCCCATATGCGTAAATGGTTGGCAATCCTTTTGTTGGTGTTTATGCCGCTACAGCTTGGCTGGGCGGCTGCAGCCAGCTATTGCCAACACGAAACCGGTGCCGCAGCCAAGCACTTTGGTCACCATGACCATCAGCACAAGACTGCGGATGGCAAAGACGCATCTTCCGATCCAGCCAAGACCATCGGTGGTGATCCCGATTGCGCATCCTGTCACGCGGGATGTTTGTCGGCCTTGCCTGGGGCAGTCACGATTGCATCGCTGGCCGACTCATCTCTGGATACAGCAGATTACTGGGCTCGTCTCACGTCGCCCCCTTTTGAACGCCTTGAACGCCCTCAGTGGCGTGTCCTCGCCTGATCGGCGGGGAGCGCGTTCCTTCCCCTTCGTCATCACCAATGCACGGATACGCCTAGCGCGTGACCGTATCAAGCCGACCTCGCTCGGCTGACGTGACGACGAGCAGGCGATCATTTGGATCGCTCTCCGCCGATTCCCTCGTGTATTTGAATATCACTGGAGAATCGGATGTTGAAAAGTCATCACAATCACAAAAGACGGAAGTCAGTCTCCGTCCTCCGCACATCAAGAGTTGCGGCTGCTATGAGCTTGCTCGTAGCGCTCACTGCAGGGGCAGCTTTCGCCCAGGCGTTGCCAGCAGCACAAGACAATCATTCAGCCGTCAGAAGCGGCTTGCAGAGCGAAGCGGCAACGATCCTGACGCTGCAAAAGGCCATCGATTTAGCCCTGGACAGCAATCTAGACCTGGCTGTCGCAAGGCGGGAAATCGAGGCAACGCAAGGTCAGGTGATCCAGGGGCAAGCTCGCCCCAATCCCGAACTGGCGTACTCGCTGGAAGACCAGCGGGCAGCGACCCGCACACAAAGTGTGCAGATCAACCTGCCCGTCGAAATGGGTGGCAAGCGCGCGGCCCGTATCACGGCGGCAGAGCGAGGACGCGACATTGCGGTCGAAGAACTGAACTTGCGCCGCGTCGAAATTCGTGCCGCCGTGGTCGCTGCCTTCTTCGAGACTTTGGCGGCACAGGAACGCGCAGCATTGGCTCAAGCCAGTGTCGATCTGGCAAAACGCGCTACCGATGCTGTTGCCAAACGCGTGGCAGCGGGCAAGGTTTCTCCGGTCGAAGAAACCAAGGCACGGGTGGCCGAAGCAGGTGTGCGAGTCGAATTGGCACAGGCCCAGAGCGAGCAACGTAATGCTCGGGCACGCTTGGCCAGTTTGCTAGGGGCCAACCCACCGCGATTTACTCTCGTGTCGGGCAACGTGGAAGAGCTTCCGGCTGTCCCTTCGTTCGACAACGTCCAGCAGCGCCTGTCCGCTTCGCCAACGCTGCGCCGTATGCAGCTGGAGGTTGAGCGCCGCAGGTCGTTGGTCGATGTAGAGCGCAGCAAACGGATACCCGACGTCACTTTCAGCCTAGGGGTGAAACGCCCCAACGAACTGCAGCGCGATCAACTGCTGTTCGGTGTTTCCGTCCCCTTGCCGCTGTTTGATCGCAATCAGGGGAACTTGTTGGAAGCGCTGAAGCGCGAAGACAAGGCGCGGGACGAACTCCAAGCTTTGAACATGCGAGTCAGCACGGACGTATTGCAAGCCCGCGAGCGGCTGGAATCCATTCGTGGGGAAGTCGACGTCTTGCAACGGGATGTTTTACCTGGGGCCAAAAGTGCCTACGACGCGGCCACCGTCGGATTTGAAAACGGCAAGTTCAACTTCTTGGAAGTGCTGGACGCACAGCGCACCTACTTTGCCGCCAAGTCCCAATACCTCAAAGCATTGGCTGAGGCGCATCGCACGGCTGCGGACATTGACCGCGTGCTCGGCGAACCTGGCGCAAATGCTACCCAGCCAGCGAATAAGGAATAAACATGAAAATTGATACCAACAAACTGAATGTCAGCAAGAAGCATCTGATCGCCATCGCCGTGATCGTTGCGACGGGCGTTGTACTGGGCAGCGCCATTCTCGGCGTCACAGCAACCAAGACAGCCGAAGATGACGGTCACGGCAGCCACGTCGAAGGCAAGGCACACAGTGATGGTGAGCATCACGGTAAGGCCAGTGGAGACAAACACGATCACGACAAGGGTCATGCGGACGGCGAGCACCACGAGGCCCCGAGCAAGGGCCCACATGGCGGCAAGCTGTTCAAGGAGGGGGATTTCGGGCTGGAGGCTTTGCTGTCTGAGGACAGTGGTGAACCCCGTTTGCGCATCTGGCTATTCGATAAGGACAAGCCTCTACCCAGCGGTGCAGCCAAGGTCAGCGCCACCATCACGCGCTTGACCGGAGAGAAGCAGACTCTAAATTTCGCACGTGACAAGGACAGCCTGTTGAGCCGCGAGGTCGTGCCGGAGCCGCACGCGTTTGAGATAAGCATCGTTGCCCAGACCGACAACGAACCCTTCATGTTCGTGCTCAACCAAGAAGAGGGGAAGGTCGAACTCAGTGATGCGCAAATCAAAGCGGCATCCATCGGTATCGATACGGCTGGTGCGGCACGAATCAAGTCCGCCCTGCAATTGCCAGGGGAAATTCGCCTGAACGAAGACCGGACGTCGCACGTTGTGCCACGCATTGCGGGGGTGGTCGAGAGCGTGCAGGCCAGCTTGGGGCAAGCGGTCAGACGAGGCCAGGTTCTGGCTGTCATTGCGAGCCCGGCCGCGTCCGAGCAACGCAGTGAACTGCAAACCGCACAAAAGCGTCTGACCTTGGCCAAGACCACGTTCGAGCGTGAAAAACGACTCTGGGAGCAGAAAATTTCCGCAGAGCAAGACTATCTGCAAGCAGGGCAAGCGCTGCACGAGGCGGAAGTCGCTGTGGCCAACGCTCAACAGAAGCTATCCGCTTTGGGGCTGGCCCCGGGTTCGCAGGGGGGCCTTAACCGCTTTGAATTGCGTGCGCCCTTCGATGGCTTGGTGATTGAAAAACATCTCAGCCTCGGTGAAGCCGTCAAGGAAGACGCTGCCGTGTTCACCGTATCGGACCTGGGGCAAGTTTGGGCTGAAATCAACGTACCAGCCAAGGACTTGCCGTTGGTCAGAATCGGAGAAAAAGTGACCATCAAGGCAACTGCATTTGATGCCAGCGCTACAGGTGTCATCACCTTTGTTGGGTCGCTGATTGGCGAACAAACCCGTATGGCCAAAGCCCGAGTGGTCTTGGCCAACCCGAAAGGTGCTTGGCGTCCTGGGCTGTTCGTCAACGTGGAAGTGACCTCCTCTGAGGCTGACGTGCCCGTGACAGTGGCCAGTGATGCCATTCAGACCGTCGGCGATAAGCCAGTGGTGTTCCTAAAGGTGAATGGGGGATTCATTGCTCAGCCCGTGCAGTTGGGCCGCAGCGATGGCAAGCGCGTCGAGGTTTTGCAAGGGCTCAAAGCCGGGGCACCGTATGCGTCGACGGGCAGCTTTGTTGTGAAGTCAGAGCTTGGCAAAGCCTCTGCCGAACACACCCATTGATACCGGAGCGATGCACATGTTTGAAAAACTCATTCGCGCAGCCATCGAGCACCGATGGTTGGTGTTGCTGGCGGTCTTTGGTATGGCTGCCATCGGCGTGTTCAACTACCAAAAGCTACCTATCGATGCCGTCCCGGACATCACCAATGTCCAAGTGCAGATTAACACCCAAGCGCCGGGATATTCCCCTCTGGAAACCGAGCAGCGGGTGACTTACCCGATTGAAACCGTGATGGCGGGTCTTCCCAATCTGGAGCAGACCCGTTCCTTGTCACGCTACGGGCTGTCGCAAGTGACTGTGATATTCAAGGATGGCACCGACATTTACTTCGCGCGCCAGTTGGTCAATGAACGCATCCAGGAGGCACGCGACAAACTGCCTCCCGGAATCACTCCTGCGATGGGCCCCATATCTACAGGCCTAGGCGAGATTTACCTCTGGACAGTCGAGGCCAAGGATGGTGCGAAAAAACCTGATGGCCAGCCCTACACGGCCACCGATCTGCGCGAGATTCAGGACTGGATCATCAAGCCGCAGTTGCGCAATGTGCCCGGCGTGACGGAAATCAACTCGATTGGTGGTTTTGCCAAGGAATACCAAATCTCACCGATACCCGAGCGACTGGCCTCGCTGGGCGTCACCCTGCAGGACATTGTGACGGCCCTGGATCGCAACAACGGCAACGTGGGCGCGGGTTATATCGAAAAGCGCGGTGAGCAGTACCTGATTCGAGCCCCCGGGCAGGTCAAGACACTTGAGGACATCGGCAATGTCATCCTCAGCAGCGCGGGTGGTGTGCCGATTCGGGTTCGTGATGTGGCCGAGGTCGGCATCGGACGTGAGCTTCGCACCGGTGCTGCTACGGACAATGGCCGTGAAGTGGTGCTGGGCACCGTCTTCATGCTCATCGGCCAAAACAGTCGAACGGTTTCGCAAGCTGTCGACAAGAAGATGATCGAGATTAACCGCAGCCTGCCCGAGGGCGTACACGCGGTGACCGTCTACGACCGCACCGTCCTGGTGGATAAGGCCATCAACACGGTCAAGAAGAACTTGTTGGAAGGCGCGATCCTGGTGATCGTGATCCTGTTCCTGTTCCTCGGTAACATCCGCGCCGCCATCATCACGGCCACAGTGATTCCCTTATCGATGCTGTTCACCTTCACAGGAATGGTGAGCTACAAGGTCAGCGCCAATTTGATGAGCCTCGGGGCACTGGACTTCGGCATCATCATTGATGGCGCGGTGGTGATCGTAGAAAACTGTGTTCGCCGTCTTGCCCATGCGCAAGCTCACTACGGCAGGCCATTGACTCGGGCGGAACGTTTTCACGAGGTGTTCCTTGCATCCAAGGAATCACGTCGCCCGCTGCTGTTTGGTCAGTTGATCATCATGGTGGTGTACTTGCCAATCTTTGCCCTGACCGGCGTCGAAGGGAAGATGTTTCATCCGATGGCGTTCACGGTGGTGGCAGCGCTCGTGGGGGCCATGATCCTCTCAGTGACCTTCATTCCGGCCGCAGTTGCGCTATTCATTGGCAACCGTGTCAGCGAGAAGGAAAACTTCTTGATGGTGCAAGCCAAGCGCTGGTACGGCCCTTTGCTGGATCGCGTGATGGCGGCCAAGGCTGTGGTGTTGGCTACCGCCGCAGTGGCGGTGGTGTTGTGCGGGTTGATCGCAACCCGCATGGGCAGTGAGTTCGTGCCCAGCTTGAACGAAGGCGACTTCGCCATTCAAGCCTTGCGCATTCCTGGCACCAGTTTGTCGCAATCGGTGGCGATGCAGCAGCAACTTGAAGCAACGCTGAAGGCCAAGTTCCCCGAGATAGACCGCGTCTTCGCGCGCACAGGAACTGCGGAAATTGCCTCCGACCCCATGCCACCGAACATTTCTGACGGCTACATCATGCTCAAGCCAATGTCGGAATGGCCAGAGCCGCGCAAGTCCCGCGACGAGTTGCTGGCCGCCGTGCAGGAAGTCGTGGGCAAGATACCGGGTAACAACTACGAGTTCTCCCAGCCGATCCAACTTCGATTCAACGAACTCATCTCGGGGGTGCGAAGCGACGTGGCGGTGAAGATCTTCGGGGACGACATGGACGTCTTGAACAAGACAGCCGAAGAAGTCTCGTCCAAGTTGCAGAAAATCCCTGGTGCGTCAGAAGTGAAGGTGGAGCAAACCACAGGATTGCCAATGCTCACGGTCAACATTGATCGTCAGAAGGCCGCACGCTACGGATTAAACGTGGCTGATATTCAGGATACTGTGGCCACGGCCATCGGCGGGCGTGAGGCCGGTACGCTGTTTGAAGGTGACCGTCGATTCGACATCTTGGTGCGCTTGCCAGAATCCTTGCGCAACGACCTTGAGAGCATGAAGCGTTTGCCGATTCCTTTGCCACGCGGTTCGGGCGGCGTCGAAGGACGAACCAATTTCATCCAACTGGCCGAAGTGGCTAGCTTCGAGCTGGCACCGGGGCCCAATCAGGTTAGCCGCGAGAACGGCAAGCGTCGCATTGTGGTGAGTGCAAACGTGCGTGGCCGTGATGTCGGTTCCTTTGTGGCCGACGCGGAAGCTGCTTTGGCGCAGGTCAAAATTCCCGCAGGCTACTGGACGAGCTGGGGCGGTACTTTTGAGAACCTGCAGTCTGCCACTCAGCGTTTGCAAATCGTCGTCCCGGTGTCGCTGCTCTTGGTCTTCGTATTGCTGTTTGCGATGTTCGGCAATGTCAAGGACGGCTTGCTGGTCTTTACCGGTATTCCGTTTGCCTTGACTGGCGGCATTCTGGCTTTGTGGCTGCGCGACATCCCGATGTCGATTTCCGCAGCAGTAGGTTTCATCGCCTTATCAGGTGTGGCCGTGCTCAACGGACTCGTGATGATTTCCTACATCCGCAGTTTGCGAGAAGAGGGAACCCAATTGGACGCAGCCATCCGCGAGGGTGCGTTGACTCGTTTGCGTCCTGTATTGATGACAGCCTTGGTGGCGTCATTGGGCTTCATTCCAATGGCCATCGCCACGGGAACCGGCGCGGAGGTGCAGCGTCCTTTGGCCACCGTGGTGATTGGCGGCATCTTGTCTTCCACATTGCTCACGCTGCTCGTGCTCCCGATTTTGTATCGACTAGCCCATCGCCCAGATGAGGAATTGGAGGATGTCACCGCCGAACCGTTGCATCCACAGGCTACGTCCGCTTCGCAGAATTCATAAACCATTTATTTGATTTGATTCTTAACCTGTACTTTTGAAAGGAAAACTCATGAAATTGATTTCGACCACCTTCGCTTTGATGTTTATGGCATCGGGCAGCGTATTTGCCGCAGACAAACATGACCATGGTCATGAAGACAAGCCTCTCCATGGTGGCTTGGTCACGGAGATCAAGGATGTCGATTACGAACTCGTAGCTAAACCCGATGTGCTTCAGTTGTACGTGCGCGATCACGGGAAACCAGTTGATGTCAGCAAGGCAACAGCAAAAATTACATTGCTCTCAGGCAGCGACAAACAAGAGGTGGAACTGAAGCCATCGGCTGACAGGCTTGAAGCCAAGGGCAGTTTTAAGGTCACGCCTGGAACGAAGGTTGTCGCGCAGGTGAACCTTGCAAGCAAGGCAACGACGGCACGATTTGTTCTGAAATGAATTTAGGGCCGAGAACCGTCTTCTCGGCCTTTCTTCGCTGCGCTCTTGAAAGGCGACCATGAAAACGTTTATCAAAGGCATTTTTCTATCAGCAGCAATACTTGCTTTGGCTGGCTGTGCGACGCCGGTTGATCGCTATGCTGAGAAGCCCTACTGTCACACAGACCGTGGCAGAAACGCTTACTGCACCAAGGACAATGCACCGAGTCTTAGCAAAGACGAGGAGGCAAAGCAGTTTCCCTCTTATCCTAGCGCACTCACCGTATATGTTGTTCGCTACTGGGGTGACGGACACCATCCCTTGGACGTATTAATCGATGGTGCGACGTTGATGGAAACCGTCCCAAATTCCATGATTCGGTTGCGACTAAAGCCGGGAAGCCATCGAATTTCCTTTGCGGTGGCCGGGAAATCCTATGACCGAATAATCAATGGGGCTGCGGGGGACGTAAAACTTCTCGGTGTCACTGGTACTGATTGGTCTTGGGGAAGTTCTTCCCATGCGTGGGCTGACGATTCTGATGACCAAGTCAAGCGGCAAGCACGCCGATCTCGCTTGATCAAAGACGTTTCGCTTCTGTGACCAGTTCGGCCAAATCGTCAAATCCACGCCCTCAAGGCCAAAATGTTATCATTTGGTTCTGAAAGCGGACGCGGGTTCGGTTCCGTGTTCCACCACCAGACAAGGCTCCTCAAGGGGTCAGAAAAGACCAAACCCCCGAGTAAATCAACGACTTGGGGGTTTTTTCTTGTCCGCGTGGGCTGATGCAACTCCCGCATCGCGGCGGATGACGACACAGGATCCGCATCACCAACGGGTTTCAACGTGGCAAATGGGGCCAACCCTAGAATGCCCCTATCTGCACCAATCAGGATCGCTTCCATGGCTTTCTTTCCTCTCGCTTTCCGGTCGGCTCGTGCTTTGCTGGTGGGGCTCGCCTGCGCCTCGTCTGTTGCTGCGGCATCAGCCCAGGAAAGCGGCCTCCTGATTTACTGCGGCATCACGATGGTGAGGCCGATCACCGAGCTGGCGCGCACCTTCGAGCAGCAGGAAAAGGTCAAGATCAGCATTTCCCAGGGTGGTTCCGAGGACCTGTACAGAAGTGCGCGCAAGAGCCGCACCGGCGACCTCTACCTTCCGGGCGAGCCGACCTATCGCAGCAAGTACCTCGCCGAGGGTCTCTTGGGCGACTTCAAGGTCGTGGGCTACAACCAGATGGCCATCTTCGTGCCCAAGGGCAACCCGAAGAAAGTGCAGCCCGACCTGAAGGAGTTGCTGCGCAAGGATCTGGTGCTGACGATCGGCAACGCCGAGAGCGGCAGTGTCGGCCAGGAGTCGAAGTCGATGCTCGACCGCGCCAATCTGTACCCGAAAGTCGTCTCGCACGCGGCCTTCTTGATGCCTGATTCGAGAGCCATCAACCTGGCCCTCAAGCGCGGCGACGCCGACGTGGCACTGAACTGGCGAGCCACCGCCTTCTTCCCGGACAACGCCCCCCAGATCGATGTGATCGATCTCGATCCCGCCTTGGCGAAGCCCCAGGCGCTGCTGCTCAACTTGCTCACCTTCTCGCAAAACCCGGCCTTGGCCACCAAGTTCATGGCTTATGTGGCGTCTGGCGAGGGTCAGGCCGTGTTCCGCAAGTTCGGTTTTCTGGACAACAGCAGCATTCGCTGACTTGAGCTCACCGACGTGAGCCGCCCACTCGACACTACGACGACCTCGGGCAAGGCCGGCTTGGCGCTGCTCGGGCTGTTTCTGGCGGGTTTCTCGGCCATCGTCGCCGTGAGCGTCGTGATTTCCAGCCTGATCGCGGATCTGGACCGCCAAAGCGCCAATGAGCGTGCGCGTCTGGTCGTAGGCGATGAGATCGTCGCGTCCGTGCATCAGGTCGAGCGACTTTTTTATCAGCTTCCGCAACTCAGCAGCGAGGCCAGCCGGGCTCGGCCGCTCAAGCAGATCGCCGAGGCCACGCAGCACATCGACGACGCTCTGGCCGTGCTGCAGCATGGGGGCACGCTGCAGCGGCGTGTCGCATTGAATGTGTACGGCCTCGACGAGATGGTCAGCGAGGTGGCCTACACGCCTTCCGGTGGTGCGGAAAAGGTGGTCCTGGAGGTCATCGAGATCGCCCCGCACACGGACCAGATCCGGGAGCGCATCGTGGCGCTTCAGGAGCTTCTTCACGCCCGCGATGCCTGCGGTGACGCCGATCTGGCCTGCGTTCGTGATGTGAGCGAGCGGCTGAGCGTGTACTTCAAGGTCACGCCGTCGTTCTTCTTTCGTCTGGGGGAAAACGCCAACCGGCTGCTGTTCGAAAGCAACAAGCTGCTGACCGATCTGGAGCAGCGGCTCGCGCAGCAGCAAGTCAACCTTCGCCGGACCCAGCTCGGCGTGGTGATCCTGGTCGTGTTCTCGGTCATGGGGCTCGGTGTGTTTTTCCTGCGCCGTATCAATGCGGCCCATGACCAGATGCAGCGCTCCATGGAGCAGGCCGAAGCAGCCAACCGGGCGAAGTCGGAGTTCGTGGCCAACATGAGTCATGAAATCCGAACACCGATGAACGCCATCCTGGGCTTCGCCCAGCTCATGCAGGAGTCCGACCTCTCGAAGCGGCAGCGCAGCCATCTCGACAGCGTGCAGCGGGCTGCCCGCGCGCTGCTGCGCATCCTCAATGACATCCTCGACTACTCCAAGATCGAGGCCGGGCGCCTGGATCTGGAGTTGGCCCCGTTCGATCTGACCGATCTGCTGGGTGGTGTGGAAGACCTGTTTTCTTTTCAGTTCGCGGACAAGGGGATGCAACTCGACGTCCGTTTCGACCCCACGCTGCCAGGCACGCTGCTGGGTGACGCCACGCGTTTGCGGCAGGTGCTGGTCAACCTGGTGGGCAATGCGCTGAAATTCACTGAAGCCGGCCGAGTCCAGGTGAATGTCGAGCGTGGCACGCCAGCGGGACCTGACCTGACATTGGCGGTGGCAGTGAGCGACACCGGCATCGGCATGAGCCCCGAGCAGCTGTCGCAGATCTTCTCCGCCTTCACGCAGGCTGACACCTCGATCACGCGGCGCTTTGGCGGCACCGGCCTGGGGTTGTCGATCTCGAGCCAGCTGGTCTCGCTGATGGGGGGCGTGCTCTGGGTAGAAAGTCAGCCGGGCATGGGATCGACCTTCCGCTTCACGGTCAAGGTCGGGATCGCCCCCGGCGGTGAGGCTGCCATGTACGCACCGATGCCGCAGCCCCCTGTCGATCTTTCGCAGGCGCCTCGGCTCAAGGGGACCAAGGCTCTGGTCGTGGACGACGTGGAGGCCAACCGCACGCTTCTGAGCTCCCTGCTGGAGGCACTGGGCATGGAGATCGCCTGCTCGGTCAACGGCCGGGAAGCGGTGGCGCGCTGCGCCAGCGAGCGCTTCGATGTCGTCCTGATGGACTTGCAGATGCCCGAGATGGACGGCTTCGAGGCCACCCGCCGCATCCGGTGTGACCACCCGCACGACGCCCCACCGGTGATCGCGGTGTCGGCATCGGCATTGCTGCGCGACCGCCAGGCCTGTCTGGCCGCGGGGATGGTGGACCATGTGGCCAAGCCCATCGAGCACGATCGACTGATCGCATCACTGCTGCACTGGATTGCGCCCGCCACGGGCACAACAGCCGGCGGCGCAGCTCCCGGGAATGCAGGCTCGCTGAAGTCTCCCGAGCCCAACGGCCCGATTCCGACCGTCAGACCCCGGGGCGCCAGGCCGATCGACCGGGCCGCGCTTGATCCACTGTTGGCCGAACTCGCGCCGCTGCTCCAGAACAATCTCATGACGGCGCGCCGGATGGTCGAATCCATTGAGGTGCTGTTGGAGGACACTGCGGTGTCCGACGCATTCCAGCCGGTGTCCGATGCCATCCGCAGGCTGCGGTTCAAGGACGCCCTGGCCGCTCTGGCCAGGTTCCAGGCCGATCCGTCTCTCTGAAGCTGCCCCACATGCGAACCGCACCGCTTGTCTTCGTCGTCGACGATGTTCCCGACAACATCGCTGTGCTTGGCGACACCCTCGCGCCGTCCTGCGAAGTGCAGTTCGCCACCTCGGGGATCGAAGGCCTGGCGATGATCGCCAACAGCCTTCCTGACCTGATCCTGCTCGATGTGATGATGCCGGTGATGGACGGCTATCAGGTGTGTGCGGCGCTCAAGCGCGATCCGCTCACGCGGTCGATCCCCGTGATCTTCGTCACTGCCAAGAGCGATCCCGAGAGCGAGTCGCAGGCTTTGGCCGCGGGTGCCGTTGATTTCATCCACAAGCCGATCAACCAGCAGGTGGTCAGGGCGCGTGTGCGCATGCAACTGGAACTCCAGCGGCGGGCGGCAGACCTGCGCTCCCTCAACACTGCGCTGGAGCACAAGGTCGCGCAGCGCACGCAGGCGCTGAGTGACGCACTGCAGCTTGCCGAAGATGCCTCGCGTGCGAAGTCGGAGTTCCTCGCCAACGTTTCGCACGAGATCCGCACGCCGATGAACGCCATCATCGGCATGGCTTACCTCACGCTGCAGACTGACCTGACGCCACGTCAGCGCGACAACCTGACCCGCATCCAGGACTCCGGTCAGCACCTGCTGGGTCTCATCAACGACATCCTCGACCTGTCGAAGATGCAGGCCGGCAAGATGCAGGCGGAGAGCGTCACGTTCGGGCTCGCACAGGTGCTGGACAACGTGGTGGCTCAGGTCGCCTCGGACGCCGCCCTGAAGGGGCTCGAGCTGTTGTTGAGCCTGCCCGTCGACCTGCCATCCCAACTGGTCGGCGACCCGCTGAGGCTCGGCCAGATCCTGATCAACCTGGCCAACAACGCGGTCAAGTTCACCGACCATGGCGAAGTCACCCTGCGTGTGGCTCGCGTCGAGGATGCCTCTGGCGGCGCGACTGCCAGTTCCGGGGGAGACGCCGGGTTGCTGCTGGAGTTCTCGGTCATCGACACCGGGATCGGATTGACGTCAGAGCAGTGCGGCCGGCTGTTTCGCGATTTCGAGCAGGCCGATGCCTCCACCACCCGGCGCTACGGCGGCACCGGCCTCGGGCTCGCGATCACGGCCCGTCTGGCTGAGCTGCTGGGCGGCGAGGTCGCGGTGCACAGTGTGCCGGGTGCCGGCTCGACCTTCTCGTTCAAGGCACGGTTCGGGGCGGTGCCCACGGCCGGCGCTGCCTTGACGGTGCCGCCGGGGCTGGCGGGGCGGCGTGTGCTCGTGGCATGTTGAACGCGCTCGGGTTCGCCGCGACGGGGGTGTCTGGCGGAGCTGATGCGCTCGCCGAATTCGTGCAAGCCGCCGCGAATGGCCGACCCTATGCGGCCGTGATCCTCGACAGCCAGATGCCGGACATGGACGGGATCGCCACGGCCTGGGAACTGCGCGGGCTGCCGCTGGCGCAACCGCCCATCCTGTTGACCACTCTTTACGGCGAAGGCGCTCCCGGCGACTCGGGACCATCGCCGGCCATCAATGGCGTCATCGCCAAGCCGCTCAAGCCCGACGCGCTCGCCGTGGCCCTGACTCGCCTCTTCCAGTCGGGAGATCTCGATGCCGCGGTCCTGGAACCGCCCGTTCCCGCCGGGGATGAATCGCGGGGCCGCTTGAACGGCGCGCGCTTGTTGCTGGTCGAGGACAACGAGGTCAATCAGATGGTGGCCGCGGGCATGCTGCAGTTGGAGGGCTTCGTGGTCGATGTCGTTGGCAACGGCGCCGAGGCGCTTGAGCAGGTCAAGCGCAAAGACTATGACGCGGTGCTGATGGACGTGCAGATGCCGGTGATGGACGGGCTGCAAGCCACCCGGGCGATACGGCAACTTGCCAAGGGAATGCGTCTGCCCATCATCGCGCTGACGGCCAACGCCATGCTCGAGGACCGGCAACTGTGTCTGGACGCCGGCATGAACGACTACATCAGCAAGCCCATCGAGCCCGACGCTCTGGCCCGCGTTTTGGCGCGCTGGCTCGGGGCCGCCCATGCGCCATAGGCGCAACCACGTGGCCATGAGGTGCCGGTCAAGAAGGCTTTTGATCGGCGTCATGCTGCGCACGCTGACTCTTCTTGGCTTCGCTCTGAATGTTCAAGCCGCTGAAGTCAGCGTGGCTGTGGCCTCGAACTTCACCGCCCCCATGCGCAAGATCGCCGAGGCCTTCGAGCAGGAGACCGGGCACCGGGCGGTGCTGTCATCGGGCTCAACGGGCGGCTTTCATGTGCAGATCAACAACGGTGCGCCGTTTGAAGTCTTGCTGGCAGCCGATGAGGAAACGCCGCTCAAGGTCGAACGGGGAGGGCTGGGGGTCGAAGGCTCGCGCTTCACCTACGCCATCGGCAGGCTGGTGTTGTGGAGCCAGCAGCCCGGGTTCGTCGATGACAAGGGAGACGTCTTGCGCCGCGGCAAGTTCGAGCGCATCGCCATCGCCAACCCCAAGCTGGCACCGTATGGCGCCGCGGCTGCGGAAACGCTGACCAGGCTGGGACTGTTGAAGGACGTGCAGCCCAGGCTCGTGCAAGGCGAAAACATCGCGCAGACCTATCAGTTCGTCGCCACCGGGAACGTCCCGCTGGGTTTTGTGGCGATGTCGCAGGTCATCGCTGACGGAAAAATCTCCCGGGGCTCGGCTTGGATCGTCCCGGCCGAGTTCCACACCCCGATCCGGCAGGATGCGATCCTTTTGACCAAGGGGAAAGACGCCCCCGCGGCGATCTCGCTGATGAGGTTTCTCCGCAGCGACAAGGCCAGGGCCTTGATCCGATCTTTCGGATACGACGTGTGAGTCATGTGTGTGGCGAATGGCGGTCGGGCGTCGGGGGCAGGCCGCGTGTTCGCCCATCAAGTCGGCCGAGGCCGGCCGCTTGATGCCTGAGCCATAAACTCCTCGCGATGAATGAATTCCATGACCTTGCGATCGTTGGCGCTGGCGTGTCGGGCCTGTACAGCGCCTGGCGTGTTCTGGAGGACGCTGCGGCAAATGCCCATGCGTTGAAACTGACTGTTTTCGAATCGGGCGGCCGGGTGGGCGGACGCCTTCTGTCCGTGAAGCCTCCGTTCATCAACGACACCTATGTCGAGCTGGGCGGGATGCGATTCAGCGAGGCTCATCGGCTGACGCACGATCTGACGGTGGCGCTTGGTCTGCAGTCGAAGGAATTGGCCGATGCGAACCCGGACAACGTCGCTTACCTGCGAGGTCAACGGCTCAGGAAAGGCGACCTGACCGACGCTGACCGCATCCCCTACGTCATCGACGAGTCGCTGCGCAATCCCGAGTCCTTGCAAAACCTGTTGGCGGTGGCCGCCGTGCGCGCCTTGGGGCCGGCATTCAAGCAGGTCCTGGACTTCGATCTGACGCTCGAGACGTTGAAAGACGTGAGCGTGGCGCAGTGGCGCGCCGTGGGCGAACGCGGACTGTTCGAAGGCAAGCCGCTCTACGAGACACCGCTGCACTATTTGCTCGAGCGCACGCTGGGGCACGGTGCAGTCCAGTTGCTGCAAGACAGCCTGGGCTACGACTGCATCCTGTGGACCTGGAGCGCAGCCGACGGGTTTCCGTGGAACCTTGCAGATTTCGGAGGCGAGGTGTCGCACCGGCACCTGACAGAAGGCTTTGCCGCGCTGCCCACGAGGCTGGCCGATCGGGTGGCAGCGCGCGGCGCCGAAGTTCGCTTGCAGACCACGCTCAAGTCCGTCGACAGCCATGTCTTGCCCGACGGCACGTCCGGGGTTTGCTTCACCACCTGCGACCACGCCGGGGTCAAGACCACGCATCTGGCTCGCAAGCTGATTCTCGCCATGCCACGGCGGGCCATCGAACTGCTAGATCCAAAGGGCGCGCTGTTCGAAGATCCCGAGGCAGGCTTCACCTCGCTGCTGAAGTCTGTTTCGCCGATCCCGTTGTTCAAGATCGCCCTGTGCTACGAGACCTGCTGGTGGGAGCGCGTGGTCGGTCCCGGCTCGCACGGCAAGTCGGTAACCGACCTGCCGATGCGTCAGGTCTATTACTGGAAGGTGAATCCGGAGGACAGCCAGGGCGTGGTCTTGCTTTACGACGGCGGGCTGGTCAAGTCCTACTGGGAGCAGCTCGACCATGCAGAGGGCTCGCACAGGACGGCGCACACGGCTGCACGGAAAACGGGTGTGCCCTTGTGGTCCGATTTCGCCGCGCCTTCGAGGGTCATTTTCGAGGCTCACCGCCAGCTGCTCGAGCTTCACGGTCTGGGGCCTGACGACGTTCCGGCCCCGTACTCGGCCGCATGCATGAGCTGGAGTCGCGACCCCTACGGCGGCGGCGCTCACTTCTGGAACATGGGCGTGCGCAGCCACGAGGTCGCCGAGAAGATCTTGCATCCGGTGGCGCCGTTGCCGGTGTTCATCTGCGGCGAATGCTGGTCGCATGACCAGGGCTGGGTCGAGGGCGCACTCGTGACGGCCGAGACCATGCTGCAGCGCTATTTCAGCTTGCCTTCAGTGCGCGACACGGGCCTCATTTGAGTTCGCTGCCTGCGATGTTTCATGCTCAAAACCCATCGGAGTCCGAATGTCACTGACAGCCAAATACCAACCCATGGGCAGGTTCGATGCCACCACGGCCGCTCAGCACGAGTTGGCATTGCTGCAGCTGCTGGCCGGCGATGCAGACTCGGTGGAGCTCGATTTCTCGAAGATCGAGTTCGTCAGCAGTGCCGGTCTGAGGGTGCTGCTGGTCACGGCCAACGCCGCCGAAAAAAAAGGCGGAACGCTTGAGTTGATCGGGGCCAGTGCAGAGATCCGCGATGTCATCCAGATGGTGGGCTTTGACGACTTCGTGCACCTGAAAGACTGAGCGCCGATGCTGAGCGCACTGCGCAATCGGCTGCCGGACTGGGCAGACGAATCCCGCCAACTCGCGCGCCTGTCTGCAGATGAACGCGCAGCGGTGGCGGTGCGCCAGCGCGCGGCCAACGAGTCGCTGGCACCGTACGTGGGGCTCACGAGCATCGCGATCGCGATCCTCATGTTGCTCGTTGACATCGAGCGCGGGGAGGCGGGCCAGTTCAGTTTGGGCCTGACGGGGTTGCTGTACGCGCTGGCCGCCGCAGGCCACATCATTTTTGCCTGCAGCATTCCGTCGGCATTGGCGCTCAAGCTGCCAGGGGTGGCGGCGAATCCCGACGAGGCTCAGCGCTTGCTGAAGTGGCATCTGAGTTGTCTCATCGTCGGGATGCTGGTGCTGGCTGCGACCGCCATCGTCTTGCGCGGCACCTATGTGCGCCTGGCCTGCGCCCTGATCGTGACGAACCTGCTGTACGGGCTGCCATGGCGCTTGAGAGGTTGGTTCAACGCGCTGGCCATCCTGTGCGCTCCGGAGGTCGTCTTGTTTTTTCCGAGCGACACGGCCATCGGCCGCGCGGTCACGTTCAGTGAGCTCTTCATCCTGATCAGCCTGTGCGCAGTGGGCGGCGCCATCCTCCACCGTGACCGCACGATCGGCTATGTCGCGCAGCACCGCGAATCGATGTACCTGCAAAAGCTCAGGCAGGAAATCCAGGTCGCATCGAAGCTGCAGCAGTCACTGCTGCCGCTGCCCTGGCCCGCGAGCAGCGCGTTTGCCGTGCAGGGACTGATGCTTCCGGCCCAGGATATCGGCGGTGATTTCTTCGATCACTTCCATGGTGCCGAAGGCAGCGTGTGCCTGGTCGTGGCCGATGTGTGCGGCAAGGGCATCCCGGCGGGTCTGTTCGGCATGTCCGCCAAGAGCCTGCTTCACGCCATGGCGCTTCAACCGGACAAGGCTGCCGCCGAGGCGCATACCGGTGCACTGGTCGCCGAGGTCAACAGCCGGCTGCATGAGGGCAACGAGCAGCTGATGTTCGTGACTGCCGTGTACGCGAACTACCAACCGGCGACGGGACGCCTGGAGTTCGTCAATGCCGGACACCTGCAGCCCTTGCTCATCGCGGCTGACGGCGAGTCCCGCTGGCTCGAAGCCCCGAGAGGGCGAGCGCTC
>NCFZ01000057.1 GCA_002281415.1 Burkholderiales bacterium 28-67-8
TCGGCCTCATGGGTTACAAGTTCCAGTTCATCACCCTGGCTGGCTTCCACAGCCTGAACTACTCGATGTTCAACCTGGCCTACGGCTACGCTCGCAACAACATGACCGCTTTCGTCGAGTTGCAGCAAGCCGAATTCGCTGCCGCCGACCGTGGCTTCACGGCCGTCAAGCACCAGCGCGAAGTGGGCACGGGGTACTTCGATGCCGTCACCACGACGATCGAAGCCCAAGCCTCGACCGGCGCGTTGAAGGGCTCGACCGAAGACGAACAGTTCTTTGACAAGGACGAGCACTGATCGCTCAACTGCTGAACCGGCTGCCCTTCGGGGCGGCCCGCAGCCCGGAGGCCTCTGGCCTTCGGGCTGTTTTCATTCGCCGCGTGATCGCACCCGCGCTGCTCGCCGCGGTCTGCTTGGGCGTGGCGATGCCCGCAGTAGCCGTCGGTCCACACATCGACGACATGACCTGGACCGAGGTGCGCGACGCGCTGCGTGCCGGCAAGACCACGGTGATCATCCCGGTGGGCGGCAGCGAGCAAAGCGGTGCGCACATGGCGCTGGGCAAGCACAACGTGCGCGTCAAGGTGCTCGCCGAACGCATCGCCAATGAACTGGGCAACGCGCTGGTCGCCCCGGTGGTCGCCTACGTGCCCGAAGGCAGCATCACGCCGCCGACGCAGCACATGCGCTTCGCGGGCACGGTGTCGATCCCCGACGATGCCTTCAAGGCGGTGATCGATGGGGCTGCCCGCAGCTACCGGCAGCACGGCTTCACCGATGTGGTGCTGATCGGCGATCACGGCGGCTACCAGCACCTGCTCGCCGCGGTCGCGTCGCACTTCAACCGCGAGGGTGCCAAGTCACCCGCCCGCGTGCATTTCATGTCGGTTTATTACGAGACGGCGCAAGCGCCCTACAACCAGTTGCTGCGCGACCACGGCCTGAGCCAAGCCCAGATCGGCAGCCATGCAGGCGCAGCCGACACCTCGTTGATGCTGGCCACCGATGCGAGCCTGGTCCGAGCGAACCAGTTGACCTCGGCGCAGCCGGATGCCGCAACCCTCAAGGCGCTCGGCGTTTCAGGCGAGCCCGGCGCGGCAACCGCTGCTCTGGGAAAGCTCGGCACCGATCTGATCGTGGCGCGCACAGTGCAATCCATTCGGAAGGCGGTGGCCGCTGCGCGCTGACCGTTGCGAAGGGTTCCAGGCCTTTGCCCAAAGGTTGAGCCTCCTCGGTTTGCGCGCAAGACTCTCGGCGTATCGTTTCAGCTTCTCACCCCAAACACACCCCCCCACATCTTGATACCCAGCCCACTTCGTCGCCCTCTGGCGCTTTGCTTCTTCGTCGCCCTGACCAGTGCCGTCGCACTCAACGCCCGGGGCCGCAGCGATCCGCCAGCGCCCGCCAAACCAGCTTCCGTGTCTGCGGCAACAGAACCTGACTTTCCGGGCATGCCGCCGGTCGTCGACCGCCGCAACCTTTACAGCGAAACCGTGGCCGGTCGCCTGAGCCCCGCGGTGGCGGGAGCGCTTGAGCGCGTCTATGTGCCCAACCGCGCGGCCAACTCGGTGTCGGTGATCGACCCGAGCACGCTCAAGGTCGTGGACACCTTCAAGGTGGGCATCAACCCTCAGCACGTGGTGCCGTCGTGGGACCTGCGAACGCTGTGGGTGGCCAACAACGCCGAGCGCAGCGACAAGGGCAGCCTGACCCCGATCGACCCGACCACCGGCAAGCCCGGCCCCGCAATCACCGTGGACGACCCGTACAACATGTACTGGACGCCGGACGGTCGCTACGCGATCGTGGTGGCCGAGGCGTTCAAGCGGCTCGACTTTCGTGACCCGCGCAGCATGGCGCTGCAGTATTCGATCGACACGCCCGATTGCGGCGGCATCAACCACGCCGACTTCTCGATCGATGGCCGCTACGCGTTTTTCACCTGCGAGTTCAACGGCGCATTCAGCAAGATCGATCTGGTCAACCGCCGCGTGGTGGGCACCATCAAGCTGACGCCGTACTTTGCCCGACCCGACGTGCTGGACTTGTTGGCCAAACCCGGCAAGAAGCCGCGCAAGATCCCCGACCCGGCACAACTGGGCGCCGAGATCTGCACCACACCGGGCATGCCGCAGGACGTGCGCTCGTCGCCCGACGGCGCGGTGCTGTTCGTGGCCGACATGATGGTCGATGGGCTGCACGTGGTCGACAGCGCCTCGTTCAAGCAGATCGGCTTCATCCCCACCGGCGTGGGCGCGCACGGTCTGTACCCCAGCCGTGACGGCACCCATCTCTATGTGGCCAACCGCGGCAGCAACAGCGTGCTGGGCACCCGCAAGGGCAAGGGCAGCGTGTCGGTGATCGACTTCGCCACGCGTCAGGTGGTGCAGACCTGGCCGGTGCCGGGCGGCGGCAGCCCGGACATGGGCAACGTCAGCGCCGATGGCAAGTACCTGTGGCTGTCGGGCCGCTTCGACAACGTGGTGTACCGGTTCAACACCACCAGCGGCGCGGTCGACACGATCAAGGTCGGTCAGGAGCCCCACGGTCTGACGGTGTGGCCGCAGCCCGGTCGCTACAGCCTCGGCCACACGGGCAACCTGCGCTGATTCTTCAGCGTCGCGGGGTGACCGCCGGCTTGAGCAGGCTGCGAACCCGCGTGCGCTTGGCCGGCGGTGCTTCGGACCCTGAGGCCTCGTCACCTGCGGATTCGGTGACCTCTGTCTCGGTCACCGGCGGCGCATCCGGCGCATCGGTGTAACGCGGCGGCCAGTTCTTGAGCGTGGTCTGGCGCAGCAAGGACACCGTACCCGCCGCGCTGAAACTGCGCTCGAGCACATGGGTGACGAGCCCGCGACCCACGCGCTCGCTGATGACCAGCGTCGAGCAACGCGTGCCGTAGCTGCTGTCTGGCGTGCGGATGAACGCCGATGACAGTCGCCGCTCCACATCCAGCGGCACGCCGGTGGATGGCAGCTCGGCATCGTCGGCAAGGCTGCGGTCGGCGAGGGCTGCGAACAGATCCGAGACCAGACCGTCGAGCGACTCCGCACCGCTGAGGCTTTGCGCGAGGCTCGCTTTCAGTCGGTTCGTCTTCGGCCATGGCGAGTCGAGCAGCGCGTTCGACACACCGAACACGCCTCGCTCGAGCCGCTTCGGTCCGGCGCTCAGCGATGAACCCCAGAAGCACTCGCCGCGCCTGAAGTCGGCGGCGATCAGGTTGAACCCGTTGTGGCCCGACAGCATGGTGCGGGCCCAGAAGCGGTCGGTGGCTTCCTGACCCGCCAACCACTGCGGCACGATCAGCCCGCGCGAGGGTGCCTGCGGATCCGCGCGCGAAGGGTCGCGCACGTTGGTGAGCATCGCCAATCGACCTGCCGCCGTGAGGCCCAGCCAGGTGCCGCCGGCTGCCAGATCGCGTCCGCCCAGGATCGCCGGACCTCCGCCGTCGGGCGTCCACCAACCGAGGCGAGCGGAGGCGCGGGCGAAGTATTCGTCGCGATTGGCCGCGATCACCAGCGGAAAGCGCCGGCTCTGATCAATGGCCAGCCCGATCAGGCACATGCTTCAAACACCTCCTGATGGCGCGGTCCGCTGCGCAGGTCGGCCCAGCTCGCGGCGTGGTGCTCGATCAGCGCGGCGAAACTCGCGTCGATGCCGGCGGGGTGGCCGATCGAGTCCAGCGCGTAGGTTTCCATCCAGGTGTGCTCGCCGGCGTCGTTCTCGAGAGGGCGGCGCAGCAAACGGGCTTGCAACTGCGGGATTTCGACCCGCAACGCGGCTTGCATGCAGCGCACCGCGTCGGTGATGGCCGCCGCCTGATGCGCCGCGGCACGGTAGTAGACGAACAGCTCGAACGGCATGACGAGGCCCGTCAGGTCGCAGTGCCGGTCTCGCCGTCCACCGCCGTTGGCACGTCGTAGGGCATGGGCAGCCTTGTCAGTGGGGCGCCATCGGCTGCGCCCAGATGCAAGGCTCCGCCGTCCAGAGCTGACAGCTTGACCTCGACCAGCGCCACACATGAAGCAGCCTGCCCCGCTGCGTGCGTCAGTTCAGCCGCGTTGACCACCATGCCCGCAGGCTGAGCAGCATCGGCGCTGTGAAACACCTCTTGCCCCGCCACCGCGCGCGCATCGCAGGTGAACAGGAAGGCGCGACGCTTCGCGGTGGCGCGGTACTGCGATCGGGCCACCACTTCCTGACCCGGGTAGCAACCTTTCTGAAAATTGACCGCCCCGATCAGCTCGTAATTCAGCATCTGCGGCACGAACCGGTCGACGGTGGCCGCCTCGATCACGGGGATGCCGCTTTCGACTTCGAGCCGCTGCCAGCGTTGCAGCGCTGCGATGTCCGGCGGCACCTGCAGCGCTTGGTCGCCGGCGCGCTCAGTCATGCGCCAGGCGCGGGCGGTGCCCGAGGCATCGGGCAAGCGAATCCAGTTGGCACCGGCAAACTCACCGCGGCCCCATGGCTGCAGGCCCGCGGTGGCTTGCCGGGCGGGGTCGCCACAAACACCCAGCCACTCGACGTCAGCCGTGGCGTCGGTCAACTGGCACTTGGCGCGCATCACGAACATCGACAGGCGCTTCAAGGTGGCCGCGAGCACGCTGGCGTGACAAGCCAGCAGCACGTCTTCTGCGTTGGGCTTCCACATGACGAAGCTCGCGAGCAGGCGCCCCTTGGCCGAACAGTAGCCCGCCAGCCGGGCCTCATCGGGCCCGAGGTTCAGCACATCCTGCGTCAACTGGCCGTGCAAAAAGCTGGCGGCGTCAGCACCTCGAGCTCGGATCAGGCCCCAGTGAGGCAATGCGACGGCAGACGTTTCTGGCAGGTTCGTGGTCATCGGCCGATTATGATTTGCCCGCCCCGCAGCAGTCGCCCGAGCTGTCCCAGCGCGGTGCAACGCCGCACCGCGTCATCGCCAGGGGATACCGGTTGAGAACTCTGAAGTCCGCGCTGATCGCGAGCCTGCTGGCGCTGCTGCTGGGCGCGGGTGCGGCTTGGCTGTGGTTGCATCAGCCGCTGTCGATGTCGACCCAGGCTTTGGAGTTGTCTATCGAGCCCGGCACACCGCCCCGACGCATCGCCGAGGACTGGGTCACTGGCGGCGTTCAAACGCCGCCGTGGCTGCTTTACCAGTGGTTTCGCTGGTCGGGCGATGCCAAACGCATTCGCGCGGGCAGCTACCAGATCGACCGACCCACCACGCCCATCGGCCTGCTCGAAATGATGGTCAGCGGCAACGAGACGATGGCCTTCGTGCGTCTCACCGAAGGCTGGACCCTGAGCCAGGTGCGGGCCGAACTGGCGCGTGCCGAGGCCTTGAAGCCGCTCACGGCAACCATGAGCAACACCGAACTGATGGCGGCTCTGGGCGACGGCGCCACGCCCGCCGAGGGTCGCTTTTTCCCCGACACCTACTCGTACAGCAAGGGCAGCTCTGATCTGGCCGTGCTGCGCCGCGCGCACCGCGCCATGAAGCAGCGGCTTGAGGCGGCCTGGGCCGAGCGCTCGGCGGACACGCCGCTGCGCAGTGCCGATGAGTTGCTCACGCTCGCGTCGATCGTCGAGAAGGAAACGGGCAGCCCGGCCGACCGAGGCAAGGTGGCCGCCGTGTTCACCAACCGGCTTCGTCTGGGCATGCCGCTGCAGACCGACCCCAGCGTGATCTATGGCGTGGGCGAGTCGTTCGACGGCAACCTGCGCCGCCGCGACCTGCAAAAGGACACGCCCTACAACACCTACACGCGCGCCGGCCTGCCGCCCACGCCCATCGCGATGCCGGGCAAGGCTGCGCTGCTGGCGGCGGTGCATCCGCAGCCGATCAAGGCGCTGTATTTCGTGGCGCGTGGCGACGGCTCGAGCGAATTCAGCGATGACCTCGCCGCCCATAATCGGGCGGTGAACAAGTACCAGCGCGGCCGCTAGGTCGCCCAGCCCCACCTCATGCACGTCGCCGAGGCCACCCTGCGCGGGCTGTTCATCACCTTCGAGGGCATCGATGGTGCGGGCAAGAGCAGCCACATCGACACCATGGCCGAGCACTTGCGCGCCTCGGGCCGCAACGTCATGGTCACCCGCGAGCCGGGCGGCACACCGCTGGCCGAGCGACTGCGTGGCGAGTTGCTCAACACGCCCATGGACGCGCTCACCGAAGTGCTGCTGGTGTTTGCCGCTCGCCGAGATCATTTGACCCTGGCCATCGAACCCGCGCTGGCCGCTGGTACCACGGTGCTGTGCGACCGCTTCACCGATTCGACCTTCGCGTACCAAGGGGCAGGGCGGGGCTTTGATGCAGGCGTTCTTCAGCAACTCGAAGCGTGGGTGCAGTCTGGCTTGCAGCCCGATCTGACGCTGTGGTTCGACATCAGCCCCGAGCAGGCGGCGCAACGCCTGAGCACGGCACGCACGCCCGATCGCTTCGAGCAACTCGACGCGGCGTTTTTCCATCGGGTGCGCCGCGGCTACGAACTGCGGGCCGAATCCCACGCCGGGCGCTTCGTGCGCATCGACGCAGGGCTCGATCGCGAGGCGGTCGCAGCGCAGGTGGCCGCCGTGCTGAGGGACCGCGGATGGTGACCGACGAGACCTCGGCGGCGCTGCCGTTGCGGCCGTGGCTCGGCGAGCCGCTGCGCGCTGCCCTGGCCTCTCAGCAGGCGCACGCCATCTGGCTGAACGGACCGGCCGGGGTAGGGCAGTTCGATCTGGCGCTGGCTCTGGCCCAGGCCTGGTTGTGCGAGGCTGAACCCGTCAACGCTGTGCCCCGCACGGCCTGTGGCCTGTGCGCCAGCTGTCGTCTGGTGCGGGCACGCTCGCACCCCGACCTGATGGTGCTGTTGCCTGAGGCCCTGCGTGAGTCTCTGGGCTGGAATGCCGGCGACGATGAGGATGGGGGTGCTTCCGAGGGCTCGTCCAAGCGCAAGCCCAGCAAGGACATCCGCGTCGAGGAGGTCAGGCGCATCGTCAGCTTTGCGCAAACGACTGCCGCTCGCGGGCGTGGCAAGGTGGTGGTTCTGTTTCCGGCGGAGCGGATGAACGCCATCTCGGCCAATGCGCTGCTGAAGACTCTGGAAGAGCCCCCTGGCGAGCTGCGCTTCGTGCTGGCGGGCGCTTCAACCGACGCCTTGCTGCCCACCATACGCAGCCGTTGCCAGTCGTTGGTGCTGGGCGTGCCTGACATGCGCATCGCCGCGGACTGGCTGGGGTCTCAGGGCGTGAGCCAGCCTGAGGTGCTGCTGGCGGCTGCCGGCGGACAGCCAGAAGAAGCGCTCGCCTGGTCGAAGGAGGGGCTGGACTCGAGGATCTGGCTGGCCTTGCCCGGGCAACTCATGCGCGGCGAGATGGGCACTCTGGTCGCCTGGCCGCTCTCCCGCGTCGTTGATGTGCTGTTCAAGGTGTGCCACGACGCGATGCGTGTGGCTGCTGGCGCCGATCCCACCTATTTCATCGGATCGGAGCCGCGATTCCGTTGCGCCCCCGACGCCCTGGCGCGCTGGTACGACGAACTCAGCCGCTTGGCGCGGCATGCCGAACACCCGTGGCAAGGCGCCCTCACGGTCGAATGGCTGGTGCAGCAGGCGCGATCTGCGCTGGCGGCCCCCGCTTGCGCGAGAGGTTCGATAAACTGAGCCGATGACTGATCGCGAAGCCACACCGCCTGCGCCGCTGACCTTGATGTCGGTTTCGCCACCGGTCAACCGGCCGGCGGTGATCCAACTGATGTTTCGCGAGAAGGGGGCGCTTTACGCGGCCTACATGCCGGTGCTCAGCGACGGGGGCGTTTTTGTGCCGACGACCCGCGACTATCGGCTGGGCGAAGACATCTACCTGCTGCTGACCTTGCCCGATGACCCGCAGCGCTACCCGGTGGCCGGCAAGGTGGCCTGGATCACGCCGGCCAACGCATCCGCAGGCCGGACCCAGGGGGTCGGAGTGAGATTTCCCGCGGATGAGAAGACACGCGTCCTGCGCTTGAGGATCGAGGAAGTCCTGGGCACATCGATTTCATCGTCGAAGCCCACGCAAACGATCTGACCGTGTTCGTTGATTCACATTGCCACCTGGGTTTTCCGGGGCTGATTGAGCATTTCGAAACCATCCGCGCCGACATGCGGGCGGCCGACGTCGGTGCCGCGTTGTGCATTTGCACCACGCTCGAGGAATTCGATCAGGTGCACGCGCTGGCACTGTCTGACGACAACTTCTGGGCGAGTGTCGGCGTGCACCCCGACAACGAGGGCGTGCGCGAACCCTCGGTGGCCGATCTGCTGAAACTGGCTGCGAAGCCAAGGGTCGTGGCCCTGGGTGAAACCGGTTTGGACTACTTCCGCCTCAACGGTCGGACCGAGGCAGACATGGAGTGGCAGCGCGAGCGCTTCAGGGTTCACATCCAGGCGGCCCGGCTCACCGGTTTGCCGCTCGTGATCCACACCCGCAGCGCATCGAAGGACACGATCGAGGTGCTCAGCGCCGCTGGCGAGCGCCAGGTGCGCGGCGTGTTTCACTGCTTCACCGAGACGATTGAAGTCGCCCGCGCCGCGCTTGACCTGGGTTTTCACATCTCGTTTTCGGGCATCCTGACCTTCAAGACGGCCGAGGAGTTGAGGGCGGTCGCACGGTTCGTTCCGCTCGATCGTTGCCTGATCGAAACCGACAGCCCGTACCTGGCACCGGTTCCTCACCGGGGAAAGACCAACACCCCGGCATTCGTGCCTTGGGTGGCCAAACAACTGGCTGTGCTCAAGGACCTGCCCGTTGAGGAAATTGCCGACGCCACCACGCGAAATTTCGAGGATCTCTTCCGTGTTCAGTGCTCAACAGTCGCATGAGAATGCTCATAAAGCACTTTAGGTATATTTCCTATCTTCTTGTTTTATATGGCTTTCAAGCGGTCAGCGCAGGGACGATTGACGAGTTTTTCACCGCCATCAAGCGCGACCATGGCAACACCGTGGAGTCTGTCTTGCGCGGTGGATTCGACCCGAACACCGTCGATGAGCAAGGCAACCCGGGATTGGTGATCGCGCTGAGGATCGGATCCTACGAAGCCGCTGCAGCGCTGCTCGAAAGCCCGAGGCTGGACCCTGATGCCGCAAATCCACTGGGCGAAACGGCCTTGATGCTGGCCTGCCTGCGTGGCCAGCAATCCATGGCAGAGCGACTGATCAAGCGCGGCGCCGCCGTCAACCGCAAGGGTTGGACGCCGCTGCACTACGCAGCGTCCGGCGAAGACCCCCATATCGTCGCGTGGTTGCTCGATCGCGGCGCCCATGTGGATGCCACCGCGGCAAACGGCAACACGCCGCTCATGATGGCGGCGCAGTACGGCGCCAGTGCAAGTGTCGAGATCCTGCTGGCCAAAGGTGCGGATGTGAACCGCCTCAATCAGTCGAATCTGTCTGCTGCAGACATGGCCACCCAGTCCGGCCGCGATTCATTGGCGGCCATGCTCGCAAGGCGAATGAATCGGTAAGCGCCGGTACGGCTTTGACGACAAACGTGTCAGGTTGTTTCCGACACCGCAAATGGGCCCAGGCCGACTGTGGTTTCACGATGACCATCCTAGAGTCAAGTCACTGACATCAAGGAGACCCTCATGGAACTCAATCAGATCGCCCGCAACCCCTTCGTGTTGATGACGAACCCCGAGGCAGTGCTGCACGCCATGGAGCATTCGGATGCGCTGGCGCGCTTGCGTGGTCAGGTGTTCCATCCGCTAGACAAGCCTTTGCTGTCGCCGTTGCCGGATGACGTCGCTGCCTACGATCGGCGAATCGATCGTGATCTGAACGACTGAGTTGCAGGCTTTCCCTGCGTCGCATGGCGCACTTGGTTTGCGTTGACTATTTGTATAAAGGAACCACGTTATCTCGCCCAGTTATCCACATACTGAGCGACATTCTGGCGTAGTAAAGACCAAGTTCTATTTGCATGGCGATATAGGCGGTTTTTATTTTCAGATTCCAGATTAGTTGTTCCAGGCGTTTGGGGTAGGGCGGGCTTCGAGATAACCAATCGGGCGGGCGTATGAGCCAGCCCCATCGGCGTCGTGGTCCGTGCATCAAGAACAAAGCTCCGGCCACCTGGCGAGCGCTGAGGTGGTCGCCGTCGTAGGGCTCGCTCGGTGTTGCCGTAGCGCTGCGGTCATGGCCTGGCACCTCCCAGGCGGGGGCTGGGGTGGGAACCCCAGAGAGCACGCCGAAGGCTGCGGGAACAGAGCAAGGGGTACCCGCGCGGGCGTGCACCTGGTCAGCCAGCGGCAGCGATGGTCGAATCGCTCGGTGTTTCACGCGGGGACGGGTCTTCGTGGGCTTCGGTGCTGAGGCCCGCGCCCTCAAAAGCGCTTTTCGCGATCTTTGCCAGCTCGTGCCTCGCTCATCGGGCGCAGGCGGGATCAGCCCATCGGACGCAATCCACGGTCGGAGCCGAGCCGCCAGGGCGTAGGCCTGGCACGCCAGTAAAGCGGCTTGCCGCGCTGGCGAGCCAAGCCGGAGCACTGCCGGTGCGGCGTCCGGCAGCGGTACGCGGCCGGGGCGCGGTACGCGCACCGACATGAGCGAGCCGAAGGCGAGCGTCTTGTCACATCTAAAACAAATCACGGAGCAAGGCTCACAGTGATGCCATACTGGCGTCACATTGACATCAAACAGGCACCAATGGCCACGACTGCAAGATTTCCCGATGAGCTCAAGGCCGAGGCCGATGCTTACGCCCAGCGGCTCGGCGTCAGCCTCAATGCCTTGTTGGCGATTGCGCTGCGTGACTACCTGGACGCTCGAAGTTCGCCTGGCCAGGCGGCCCGCACGGCACACAAGACTGCGCCCGAACCCGTGATCGCTCCTAAAAGTCCTCGCGAGCGGTGTCCTTGCGGCAGCGGCGCTCAGTGGCGGCACTGCCACGGCAAGTGAGTCAGCGCACCTGGTCATGATGCGTGCTCCTTGATGCGAGGTACTTGTCGGGCTCGTTGGCTGCGCCGAAGTCGCCGATTCGCACCAGGTGCGTGATTCGGGCTTCGAGCTGGGCGACTTGTGAGCGCAGGCCGGCGACGTAGGACACCATCATCACGGCGTCGTTGTGCGCCTGCGTGTGCACCGCGCTGCGGCCCCAGCTGGTCAGCCAGAACACGGCCAAGCATGCGTAGCGAGGTGCGTAGCCGGTGGCGTTGTAGCGCTGGATGGTGCGCCGACTCATTCCGAGGACCTTGGCCACGCGGTGTGCGGGCGGGTTACATAAGTCCTCCATCAGCGTGCGCCAATATGGCACGTTCGTGGGTGCGTGCTCGATGCTGTGCAGTTGGAGCTTCATAGGGAGCCCCCCTTTTTCTGCCCATCACGCAATGTGGACAATTTGTATTATGTAAACCAATGAATCGACGAAGCCGCATCGGTGCAGCCTCTTCATGCCTCGCTTTCGGCGCCGTCCCTGCCCGCGTTGTGTCCATCAGGTCTGCAGCCTGAAAAAGCGAAGCCGCTTGTGGCAAATCTGGTCAGGGCGCGATTTGTTCCATGTCCGTGGCGCGAGCCGGCGGTGCAAACCACTGCCCGGGCGGAACGATTTTTTGCGCGGCAGGGTCCGTCATGTAGTGAGGCGACATGATCTGCACGCCATGCTCGTTGAACACGTCTTGCACGTTGGCGTGCAGCGCATTGAGCACCTCGGCGCGCAGGCGCGGCACCTCTGGCACGGCCTGACACACCAACCGGAACACCGGATAGAAATCTGCCAGCGCCGTCTGAAAAACCTGCGGCGCGGGATCGCTCAGGATGCCGGGAGTGCGCCGTGCCGCCTCGAGCAGCATCGCCTCGACCTGCCGCCATGGCGTGTCGTAGCCGATGCTCACCGTGGTGTCCACGACGTAGCCCACGCCCTTCACCGCGCGCGAATAGTTCTTCGTGGGCGAACCCAGGATCAGCGCGTTGGGCAGATTCACCTCTTCACCGAAACCGGTGCGGATCTTCGTCATGAACAGGCCCACCTCGGTCACCGTGCCCTCGTGGTCGCCAATGCGCACGAACTCCCCGCGGCGCAGCGAGCGCGAATACATCAGGATCAGGCCGCTGGCCCCCTGCCCCACGACGCTCGACGAGCCCAGCGAAATCATCAGACCGATCAGCACCGACACGCCCTTGAACGCCTCGGTCTGCGCGCCAGGGAGATACGGGTACGCCATCACCAAAGCAAAGATCCAGATCAACGCCGAAGCGATGCGACGTGTGGGCGCCACCGTGTCGCGATCGAGCCAGCCCGCGCTGCCGCGCCCGAGTTCGATGTTGTCGAACACCGGGCGCAGCATGGCCACCACGGCACGGGCCAGCAGAAAAATCAGCACCGCGATCGCCAGGTTGGGGATGGCCTGCAACATCGCTCCACTCAGGTGCAGCAGCACGCCCAGCATTTACCCCTGCAACTGCTCGCCCCAT
>NCFZ01000058.1 GCA_002281415.1 Burkholderiales bacterium 28-67-8
GCCGCGTCTGGGCGTTCCGGAAGATGCGGCACTGCGCCTGCTCGCAGCTGCCGTGTCTCTCAAACTTGTCGAGCGCCGCAGTCGCGGCCGCTATGGTCTGGGCCCTCTGGGGGCGCCGTTGGTCGGGGATGCCGCGATCGCATCGATGGTCGAACACCATGCCACGCTGTATGCCGACCTGCGCGATCCGGTTGCGCTGCTGCGTGGTGAAGGCGCCAGCTCGGCGCTTTCGCAGTACTGGCCTTATGCAGCCGCCGATGCGCCCGACGCTTTGGGCTCGGATCGAACCAGCCCCTATTCGGCGCTCATGTCGGCCTCACAGCCACTGGTGTCCGACGAGGTGCTCGATGCGTATTCCCTCAAGAAGCACCGGTGCCTGCTGGATGTGGGCGGCGGCGAGGGCACGTTCCTGTTCGCGGTTGCCAAACGTGCGCCGCACCTGCAGTTGATGTTGTTTGATTTGCCAGCGGTCGCGGAGCGAGCGCGTCAGCGCTTTTCCGCGCACGGTTTGGACGGTCGCGCCTGCGCCTTCGGTGGGAGTTTTTTCAGCGACGCACTCCCCACCGGAGCTGACGTGATCAGTCTGGTTCGGGTGATCTTTGACCATGACGACGCTCGCGCCTTGATGATCCTGAAGGCCGTGCGTCGAGCCTTGCCACCTGACGGCACGCTGCTGTTGACCGAGCCCATGGCCGGCACCCGCGGCGCCGAGGCCATGGGTGATGCGTACTTCGGCTTTTACCTGCTCGCGATGGGCAAAGGCCGTGCGCGCAGTGCCGAGCGCCTGACCGAAATGTTGCGTCTCGCGGGGTTTGGCGAAGTGACGCTCGTCCGGAATCCGCTGCCCCTGCAGACCCAGTTGATCGTGGCCCGCCCAGCGGCCACCGATGGAAAACCCTAAGTTGGCTTGTGTAAATACGGGTTGACAGTTGTCATTGTCCATTTACGATGACACCCATGCAAACAGGCCATCCGACCATGCTGCTGACGCCCGCCATGAGCTCCCTGCCAAAGCAAGACTCAGCCCCCGCGAAGGTGGTTGTTTGAACACGATGGCCGTCGTACTCGAGCGCCCGGAGCACCTGGTGCTCAGTCGCTTGCCGCTGACGGAAGCCACCGATGACGACGTCACCGTCGACATCGAGTGGAGCGGCATCAGCACCGGCACCGAGCGGCTGCTCTGGTCGGGTCGCATGCCGGCTTTTCCGGGCATGGGCTATCCGCTGGTCCCTGGCTATGAGTCGGTAGGTCGTGTCGTTGCCGCGGGCAGCGCCTCCGGCCGCCAGGTGGGCGAGCGCGTGTTCGTGCCGGGCGCCAAGTGCTTCGGTGACGTCCGCGGCTTGTTCGGCGGTGCGGCGGCGCGGGTCATCCTGCCAGGATCGCGCACGATCCAGTTTGCTGAAGCCCTGGCGGAGCAGGGCGTCTTGCTGGCGCTGGCAGCCACCGCCCATCACGCCCATTCACAACCCGGCCTGATGCAGCCCGATCTGATCGTCGGCCACGGCGTTCTGGGCCGAATGATCGCCCGGCTCGCCGTGCTGGCCAGTGCGAACCCGGTGGTGTGGGAAACCAACGCCGCGCGGCGTGAGGGCGCCACCGGCTACGAGGTGATCGACCCGGCCACCGACACGCGCCGCGACTACCGCTGTATCTGCGACGTCAGCGGCGATGGCGCCTTGCTCGACACCCTGATCTCGCGACTCGCACCGGGCGGCGAGGTGGTGCTCGCCGGCTTCTACGACGAGCCGCTGTCGTTTGTCTTCCCCCCCGCTTTCATGCGCGAAGCCCGCTTGCGGGTGGCTGCGCAATGGCTGCCTGCCGATCTGGCGGCTGTCAAACATCTGGCCGAGTCTGGCCAGCTTTCTCTTGACGGGTTGATCACGCATCGCTCGGATGCCATGCAGGCCGATACGGCCTACCGCACGGCATTCGGTGACCCGTCGTGTCTCAAGATGGTTCTGGATTGGAGGTCCTGTTCATGAGTACTGCTGAATCGACCCTGGGCGCTGCGAAGTCAAACCCCGTGACCTTCATGATGAAAGACCTGCGTGCCGAAGCGGCGGTGGAACCGGCACCGGTGTCCACCAGCGAAGTCACCAAGGAAACCCAGATCATTGCCATCTACGGCAAGGGAGGCATCGGCAAGAGCTTCACGCTGGCCAACCTGAGCTACATGATGGCCCAGCAGGGCAAGAAGGTCCTGCTGATTGGCTGCGACCCGAAGAGCGACACCACCAGCTTGCTGTTCGGCGGCCGGGCTTGCCCGACCATCATCGAAACCAGCTCCAAGAAGAAGCTGGCCGGCGAGGCGGTGGCGATCGGCGACGTGTGCTTCAAGCGCGACGGCGTGTACGCCATGGAACTCGGCGGCCCCGAGGTCGGCCGCGGCTGCGGCGGGCGCGGAATCATCCACGGCTTCGAACTGCTCGAAAAGCTCGGCTTCCACGAGTGGGGCTTTGACTACGTGCTGCTCGACTTCCTGGGTGACGTGGTGTGCGGCGGCTTCGGTCTGCCGATCGCTCGTGACATGTGCCAGAAGGTGATCGTGGTCGCCAGCAATGACCTGCAGTCGCTGTACGTGGCCAACAACGTGTGCAGCGCGGTCGAGTACTTCCGCAAGCTCGGCGGCAACGTCGGCGTGGCAGGCATGGTGATCAACCGTGACGACGGCACCGGTGAGGCAGCCGCCTTTGCCGAGCAGGTCGGCATCCCGGTGCTGTCGACCATTCCAGCCAACGAAGACATCCGCCGCAAGAGCGCCAGCTACGAAATCATCGGCCGCCCCGACTCGGTCTGGGGCCCGATGTTTGCCGAACTCGCCGAGAACGTCGGCACCTCGCTGCCGGTGCGCCCCAAGCCGATGTCGCAGGACGCGCTGCTCGGGCTGTTCTCGGCCGCTTCGGTCGGACGCGATGTGGTGCTCGAGCCGGCCACGCAGTTCGACATGTGCGGCAAGACCGAGAGCACCAAGCAGACGCTCGAAGTCGTGTACGACGAAGTCTGAGCGGCCGCGCACCATGAGCAAGACCATTCCCATCGTCGCGGCTGCCACCGGCAGCCATCAGGCAGCGCCTGTGGCGCCGGGTGTGTCGTCCACCACGCTCGAAGGCGACGGCATGGGATGCCACGCCGGGGGCGACCAGTTGCTCGCTGCGGCCAAGTCGGCAGGCAAGTCCGAGGTGCTCGAGCAATACGCCAAGGACTACCCGAAGAACCCCAAAGCCGGGCCGCACGACCAGCCACAAAGCATGTGCCCGGCCTTCGGGTCGTTGCGCGTGGGCCTGCGCATGCGCCGCACCGCGACCATCCTGTCGGGATCGGCGTGCTGCGTTTACGGCCTGACGTTCACCTCGCACTTCTACGGCGCCAAGCGCAGCGTCGGCTACGTGCCGTTCAACTCCGAGTCGCTGGTGACCGGCAAGTTGTTCGAAGACATCCGCGAGGCGGTTCACAAGGAGGCCGATCCGGCCAAGTACGACGCCATCGTCATCATCAACCTGTGTGTGCCGACCGCCAGCGGCGTGCCGCTGCAAATCCTGCCCAAGGACATCAACGGCGTGCGCATCATCGGCATCGACGTGCCGGGCTTTGGTGTTCCCACCCACGCTGAAGCCAAGGATGTGCTGGCCGGTGCGATGCTGAAGTACGCACGTGGCGAGGTCATGGCCGGCCCGGTGCAAGCACCGAGGGCCGGGCGGTCCGACAAGCCCACCATCGCGCTGCTCGGCGAAATGTTCCCAGCCGACCCGGTGATCATCGGAATGATGCTCGAGCCCATGGGGCTGGCTGCCGGTCCGGTGGTTCCTACCCGCGAGTGGCGCGAGCTGTACGCCGCACTCGACTGCGCCGCGGTGGCTGCGATCCACCCGTTCTACACCGCGAGCATCCGTGAATTCGAGGCGGCCGGCCGCACCGTGGTCGGATCGGCTCCAGTGGGCCACGATGGCACCGAAGCCTGGTTGCAGGCCATCGGCAACGCCACCAACACACCGCAGGCCCAGATCGACGCAGCCAAGAACCGCATGCTGCCGGCCATCCGCGCGGCGCTGGCCAAGACGCCGATCAAGGGTCGCATCACGTTGAGCGGCTACGAAGGCTCGGAGCTGCTGGTGGGCCGTCTGCTGGTGGAAAGCGGCGCTGATCTGCGCTACGTGGGCAGCGCCTGCCCGCGCACTGCCTGGAACGAAGCCGACTTGCAGTGGCTGCAGTCCAAGGGCGTGCAAGTCCAGTTCCGCGCCTCGCTCGAACAAGACCTGGCGGCCATCGCCGAGTTCACGCCCGACCTGGCGATTGGCACCACGCCGGTCGTGCAGGCGGCCAAGGCGCAAAGCATCCCGTCGCTGTACTTCACCAACCTGATCTCGGCGCGTCCGTTGATGGGTCCGGCCGGTGCGGGTTCGCTCGCCACGGTCATCAACGCGGCCATCGGCAACAAGGCCCGCTTCGAGCACATGAAGGAATTCTTCGGCTCGGTCGGCGAAGGTCACACGTCGGGTGTGTGGGAACCCGCCAACGGCGTGCCGACCGACCGCCCCGACTTCAAGGCAGATCAGCGCCGTCAGGCCGAGAAACTGGCCAAGAAGCGCAAGGCCGAGGAAATGATATGAGCCTCGTCCTCGACCACGATCGCGCGGGCGGCTACTGGGGCGCGGTGTACGTCTTCACCGCAATCAAGGGTTTGCAGGTGGTGATCGACGGCCCGGTGGGCTGCGAAAACCTGCCGGTGACCTCGGTGCTGCACTACACCGATGCGCTGCCGCCGCACGAGCTGCCCATCGTCGTCACAGGTCTGGCTGAAGAACAGCTCGGCCGTGAGGGCACCGAGGGCTCGATGCGCCGCGCGCACGCCGCGCTCGACCCGGATCTGCCTTCGGTGGTGGTCACCGGATCCATCGCCGAGATGATCGGTGGCGGCGTCACGCCGTCGGGCACCAACATCCAGCGCTTCTTGCCGCGCACCATCGACGAAGACCAGTGGCAATGCGCCAACCGCGCGATGTTCTGGCTTTGGAGCGAGTACGGCATGAAAAAGGTGCCGGCCCGCAAGCCGTTTGCCGAACGACCTGCTGGCGAAAAGCCCCGCGTCAACATCATCGGTCCGTGCTACGGCACCTTCAACTGCCCGAGCGACCTGGCCGAGATTCGCCGACTGGTGCAAGGCATCGGCGCCGAAGTGAACATGGCGTTTCCGCTGGGCAGCCACCTGGCCGACGTGTCGCGTCTGGTCGAGGCCGACGTCAACATCTGCATGTACCGCGAGTTCGGTCGCATGCTGTGCGAGGCGCTCGACCGGCCTTACCTGCAAGCGCCCATCGGCTTGCACAGCACGACCAAGTTCTTGCGCAAGCTCGGCGAGATGCTGGGTCTGGACCCCGAGCCGTTCATCGAGCGCGAGAAGCACACCACGATCAAGCCGATCTGGGACCTGTGGCGCTCGGTCACGCAAGACTTCTTTGGCACCGCCAGCTTCGCGGTGGTGGCTAACGACACCTACACGCGCGGCATCCGGCACTTCCTCGAAGACGAGATGGGCCTGCCGTGCAACTTCGCGATTTCGCGCTTGCCCGGCGCCAAGACCGACAACGCCGAAGTGCACCGCCTCGTGACCGAAAAGACGCCGCTGGTCATGTACGGCAGCTACAACGAACGCATCTACCTCGCCGAGTGCGGCGGCGGTTCGATGATGAAAGCCAGCTTCATCCCGGCGTCGTTTCCGCTGCCCATCATCCGGCGCCACACCGGCACGCCTTTCATGGGCTACTCGGGCGCGACTTACATCATCCAGGAGTTCTGCAACGCGCTCTTTGACGCGTTGTTTCACATCCTGCCGCTGGGCACCGACCTCGACCGGATCGACGCCACCCCGGCGCGGCTCGAGCCACAGTCTTCCACGCCTTGGGACACCGACGCGCAGGAGTTGCTCGATGACATCGTGAGCAACGAGCCCGTGCTGGTGCAGATCTCGGCAGCCAAGCGGCTGCGCGACCGCGCCGAGCGCGATGCCCGCAAGGCCGGCGAAGAGCGGGTCACGGCCGAGCGCGTTTCCCGCTCCCGCGACGCCATGCGCCAGGGGGAGCCGGCATGACCCGCGCCGCCTGCGTCTCCATAAGTATTCGTTCAGCAGTGCTGAACACACCGAATGTCGTGGCGCAGTGCTGCGGCTGCCTCGACCGCGCGGGCTCTGCGCGGTACCGGCCGAATGGCCGTCCTTGAGGAGTAATCCTATGGCTGAAAGAAAAGGCTCCATATCGGGCTTGTCCGATGAAGAGGCCCAAGAGTTTCACAAATTCTGGGTGCAGGGAACGATCGGCTTCGTCGCTGTTGCGGTCGTAGCTCACTTCCTGGTCTGGGCTTGGCGCCCTTGGCTCTGATTCTCTAAATCCCGAACAAGGGGAATGCTATGGCTAATACGACAAACGGCTCTTTGCAACAGATTCTCAAGAATGACTCAAAAGTTTACTTGGGTATCTTCGCGGTGAGCTTCTGTGTGTTTTTGCTGATCGCCATGCTTTCACAAGTCATGACGTTGCAATGGCGTTCCTGGTTGCCGGGAGCAGAGGCAGAGAAATCATTGATTGGCGGCGTCAAGGGTGCGGTCTATACCTTCATGTCGAATTTAATTTAGGAGATTGACCATGTGGAGAATTTGGCGTTTGTTCGATCCGCTTCGTGCGATGGTCGTGCAAGGTGTTTTCCTGTTCGGTTTGGCAGCCATGATTCATCTGGTACTGCTGAGCACGACGACCTACAACTGGTTCGATGGCGTGAACGCTCGCGCAAAGATCGACCAGAACAAGGCGTTGCCAGCTGCAGTGGCCTCACCCGCCACGGCAACGAAGTAAAAGCGCCGGGTTTTACCTTGCGCTCAGCGGGGCCCGGGCTTGCGCCCGGCCTCGCGCTACCAAGAATTTCAAGAAACTGGCGGTGCAGTACCGCCAGCGATGTCGAGGAGTAGCCGATGGCCACGCTCAGTTTTGAAAGAAAGTACCGCGTTCGCGGCGGAACCCTGGTCGGGGGTGATTTATTCGACTTTTGGGTGGGGCCGTTCTACGTGGGGTTCTTTGGAGTCACCACGATTTTCTTCGCTGCGCTGGGCACGGCCATGATTCTTTGGGGTGCCAGCCTCGGAAATACGTGGAACGTCTGGCAAATCAGTATCGCTCCACCTGACGTGAAATACGGACTCGGATTCGCGCCGCTGCGCGACGGGGGTCTGTGGCAGGTGATTACCGTGTGTGCCTTGGGTGCATTCGGAAGCTGGGCGATGCGCGAAGTCGAAATCTGCAGAAAACTCGGCATGGGGTTGCATGTTCCCTTTGCGTACTGCGTCGCGGTGTTCGCGTACTTCACCTTGGTGGTGATTCGCCCTGTATTGATGGGTGCCTGGTCTCACGGTTTTCCGTACGGCATCCTGAGCCACCTCGACTGGGTATCAAACACCGGCTATCAATACCTGCACTTTCACTACAACCCGGCACACATGCTGGCTGTGAGCTTCTTCTTCACCACCACGTTTGCGCTGTCGCTGCACGGCGCGCTGGTGCTGTCGTCTACCAATCCGGCAAGTGGCCAGACGGTGCGCTCTCCAGAGCACGAAGACACATTCTTCAGAGACATCATCGGCTACTCGATCGGCACCCTGGGCATTCACCGTCTGGGCTTGTTCCTGGCGCTGTCAGCCGTGTTCTGGAGCGCTGTTTGCATCGTGATCAGCGGACCGTTCTGGACCCGTGGATGGCCCGAGTGGTGGGGCTGGTGGCTGAACCTTCCGATCTGGTCGTGAACCGGCACTGATGCTCAAGGAGACAACGAATGTTTGAATATCAGAACCTCTTCACCACCGTGCAGGCGGTGGGACCGATACACCACGGCGTCGAGCTCGGTCACGGCAACAGCCCTCGCACCGGCGAGCCCAAGCTGTTCTGGCTGCTCGGATGGATGGGCAATGCTCAGCTGGGCCCGATCTACCTGGGCGGACTGGGTCTGGCCTCGATCATCTGCGGGATGCTGGCCTTCAACATCATCGGCTTCAACATGCTGGCGCAGGTCAACTGGGATCCGATCCAGTTTGTCCGGCAGCTGTTCTGGTTGGCGCTGGAGCCACCTGCGCCGCAAAACGGGCTGCACTTTCCGCCGATGAATCAGGGCGGCTGGTGGATGTTCGCCGGCGCGCTGCTCACGACGTCGATGTTCCTGTGGTTCGCCCGCACCTACCGCAGGGCTCGCGAACTTGGCATGGGCACCCACATTGCGTGGGCGTTCCTGTCGGCAATCTGGTTGTTTCTGGTGCTGGGCTTCATCCGTCCGCTGCTGATGGGAAGCTGGGGCGAAGCGGTGCCGTTCGGAATCTTCCCGCACCTGGACTGGACGGCAGCGTTCTCGATCCGCTACGGCAACCTGTTCTACAACCCGTTTCACATGCTTTCGATCGCCTTCCTGTACGGCTCGGCGCTGCTGTTTGCGATGCACGGGGCGACGATTCTGGCGGTGAGTCGCTTCGGCGGTGAGCGCGAAATCGAACAGATCACCGATCGTGGAACGGCTTCGGAACGTGCAGCGCTGTTCTGGCGCTGGACCATGGGCTTCAACGCCACGATGGAATCGATCCACCGCTGGGCCTGGTGGTTTGCGGTGCTGACCCCGCTTACCGGTGGCATCGGCATCTTGCTGACCGGCACCGTGGTCGACAACTGGTACCTGTGGGCGGTCAAGCACCACGTGGCACCGATGTATCCAGCGGTGTGGACGCCACCGATCGACCCCGCACTGCTCCAGGGAGTCAAGCCATGAGCTTCAGTCAACGAACCCTCCTGACCTGGGTCGCGCTGTCGGCGGCGACCCTGCTGGCCGGCTGTGAACGCCCGCCCATCGAGGCCGTGCAGCACGGTTTCCGCGGCACCGGCATGGTTCAGGTCTACAACCCACGCATCGTGGCCAAGGACATCGAAAACCATGTGGTGCCCGAGGCCGTGCCGGCCGCGGCGCCAGGCGGTCCAGCCGCCTCGCTGGTTTACCAAAACGTCAAGGTTCTCGGCGACCTCTCGGTGGGCGAGTTCTCTCGCACCATGGTGGCCATGGCATCGTGGGTCGCCCCTGAACAGGGCTGCACCTATTGCCACAACCCGCAGAACTTCGCATCCGACGAGATCTACACCAAGGTCGTGGCTCGCAAGATGCTGCAGATGACGCGCAAGATCAACGCCGACTACAAGTCGCACGTGGCCGAGACGGGCGTGACTTGCTACACCTGCCACCGGGGCAACAACATCCCGAAGAACGTGTGGTTCACGGCCAAGCCCGAGGCGAGGTCTGATGGCTTGATCGGCGACAGGGCGGGGCAGAACACGGTGTCGGTGGCGGGGGCCTATTCCTCGCTGCCCGAAGACCCGTTCACGCCTTACCTGCTGGACGCGAAGGACATCCGCATCATTGGAGAGACCGCCTTGCCCACCGGCAACCGTCACTCGATCAAGCAGGCCGAGTGGACCTACAGCCTGATGTCGCACATGTCCACATCGCTGGGCGTGAACTGCACCTACTGCCACAACAGCCGCTCGTTTGCCTCGTGGGAGACCAGTCCGCCTCAGCGTTCGACGGCCTGGTATGGCATTCGCATGGTGCGCGACCTCAACAACGAGTACATGACGCCGTTGACCAGCGTGTTCCCAGCGCATCGGCTCGGACCCACCGGCGACGTGGGCAAGGCCAACTGCCTGACCTGCCACCAGGGTGCCTACAAGCCGCTGTACGGTAAGAGCATGGTCAAGGACTATCCAGGCATGGTCGCCGCTGCAGCCCCTGTGGCGGCATCGGCCCCCGACGTGGTGGCACTCGAGGCGGCACCGGCGGTGGCTGCTCAAGCCCCTGCGATGAAGCTGGCATCGAAGTAGTCCAGCCTGTCCAAAAGCAAAGGCGGCCTCCGGGCCGCCTTTGTCATGGTCGAACCACCGGATGGGGTCGCCAGCGCCGCAGGAGCAGCGCATTGCCGACCACGCTCACGCTGCTCAGCGCCATGGCAGCACCCGCAATGACCGGATTGAGCAGACCGAAGGCCGCCAGCGGCATGCCGACGACGTTGTAGGCAAACGCCCAGAACAGCCCGCGCCACAGCGTTGCGGATGTGCGCCGCGAGATGTCCAGCGCATCAGCCACCAGATTCAATTCGCCCCGCATCAGCGTGATGGCCGCGGTTTCCATGGCCACGTCGGTGCCGGTGGCCATGGCGATGCCCACATCAGCGGCGGCCAATGCAGGCGCGTCGTTGATACCGTCGCCCACCATCGCGACCACCCTGCCTTGTGCGCGCAGTTGCTGCACCAGCGCGGCCTTGTCACCAGGCAGCACTTCAGCGGTGAACTCATCCACGCCCAATGCGTGAGCGACGGCTGTTGCGCTGCCTGTGTTGTCGCCCGTGAGCATGACGACCCGGATCCCACGGGCCTTCAAGCGGGAGATGGCGGCAGCAGCCTCGGGCTTGACCGGATCGCCAAACGCCATCAGCCCCAGCACGCGTGCCGCTGACGAGTCACCCTCGATCAGCCACGACACGGTGCGCCCCTCGGCTTCCAGTGACCTCGCCACTTCACCGAGAGCCTCCGCGTCCGCCCCAGATTCGCGAACCAACCGCGAACTGCCGAGCGAAAGTGAGACCGCATCCACCACACCGGCAACACCGCGGCCGGGCAGGGCGCGCAGTGCGCTCGCGGTGGGTAACTCGAGGCCTTGATCGCGCGAGGCCTGGGCGACCGCCCGGGCCAACGGGTGATCGCTGCCTTGCTGCAACGCTGCTGCGAGGCGCAAGACCTCGTGGCTTTCGACTCCAGTTGAGGCTTTGACGTCGATCAGGGCAGGGCGTCCCTGAGTCAACGTGCCCGTCTTGTCGAACACGACGGTGTCGACCCGGTGGGCGATTTCCAGCGCCAGCGCATCCTTGATCAGGATGCCGTGACGCGCGGCCACGCCGGTGCCCACCATGATGGTCGTGGGGGTCGCCAGCCCGAGTGCACATGGGCAGGCGATGACGAGTACCGCCACGGCATTCACGATGGACTGTTCCCAATCGCCAGACCATGCGATCCACCCCACCGCGGTCAGTAACGCCAGGCCCAGCACCACCGGCACGAACACCTCGCTCACCCGGTCGACCGTGCGCTGGATCGGCGCCTTGGCAGCCTGCGCCGACTCCACCAGCCGCACGATGCGAGCCAGCGTCGTCTCCGCGCCCACCGCCGTGGTCTGGACTGTCAGCACGCCATCCCCATTGACGGCGCCGGCCGTCACTCGATCGCCGGCGTGCTTGGCCACCGGCAGGCTCTCGCCGGTGATCAGCGATTCGTCGACATCGCTCGTCCCCTCGGTCACGCGGCCGTCGACCGCCACGCGCTCGCCGGGATGCACACGCACCAGGTCGCCGACCACGAGGCTGTCGATCGGCACCTGCTGTTCCTGACCCTCACGCAGCCGGTGGGCGGTGGCCGGTCGAAGCGCATTGAGCGCACGGATCGCCTCGGTGGTCTGCCGTTTGGCGCGACCCTCAAGCCACTTGCCCAGGCGCACCAGGGTGATCACCGCCGCCGAGGCTTCGAAGTACAGATGCGGTGATCCGTCAACCGCGTGGCTCCACAACAGGTAGACCGACAAACCGTAGGCAGCCGACGTTCCCATGGCGACCAACAAGTCCATGTTGCCGCTGCGCGCGCGCACGGCCTTGAAGGCCTCGCGATAAAAACGCGCGCCAAGAACGAACTGGACCGGCGTGGCGAGCGCCCACTGGATCCAGCCGCCTGGCATCCAGTGAACGCCCCACGCGGCCAGCAGCATCGGTGCGACCAGGGGCACGGTGAGCAGCGCGCCCGCCGCCACGACCCAGACCTCGGGGATTCGCGGGCGGCTCTCGGGCGTGGGCGCCTCGGCATTCGACACGCTGTAGCCTGCCGCCTCCACCGCGTGAACCAGGGCCGAGCGAGACACCTCATCCGGGCCCCACACGGTGGCCACCTCGGTGGCCAGGTTGACGGTGGCCGACGCCACGCCCGGCACTTTGAGAAGCGCCCGCTCAACTCTTGCGGCACACGACGCGCAGGTCATCCCGCCCACCTGCAAGCGGGTGTCGTGGGGCGATCGGGCAGGGGCCTGGGGATGGGTCATCGTGGCGAGGTTAAAGCGAAGCAACACG
>NCFZ01000059.1 GCA_002281415.1 Burkholderiales bacterium 28-67-8
GGACAGCAGCGGCTTGCTTCCCGGCCATGGCGGGGTGCTGGACCGGGCTGACGCCTTGCTACCTTTATTTCCCATGGCTCTTGCGCTGAGCGCCTTGTGACATGAGCACCACTGGACACCGAATGCGCGTTTGCATCCTGGGGTCGACCGGGTCGATCGGCACCAGCACGCTCGACGTGTTGTCGCGGCATGTTGATCGATTCGAGGTCTTTGCGCTGACGGCGCACAACCGGGTCGATGAACTGCTGGCCCAGTGCCTGGTCTGGCAACCGAAGTTCGCGGTGCTGCCCGAGCCGGCCCAGGCTCAGGCGCTGCAAGCCAGATTGCGCGAGGCCGGAAGCACCACGGCCGTGCTGGCCGGCGCGCAGGCGCTGTGCGAGATGGCTTCGCACCCCGACGTCGATGCCGTGATGGCGGCCATCGTGGGGGCCGCCGGGTTGCCGCCCTGTCTGGCTGCCGCGCGCTCAGGCAAGCGCTTGATGCTGGCCAACAAGGAGGCGCTGGTGGTGGGCGGCGCGCTGTTCATGTCGGCGGTACAAGAAGGCGGCGCAATGCTGCTGCCCATCGACAGCGAGCATTCGGCGATCTTCCAGTGTCTGCCTGAAGACCGCAGTGCATGGTGTCGCCGCATCGATCACATCATCCTGACCGCATCCGGCGGGCCGTTTCGCACGCGCGACGTGAACACGCTGTCGAGCGTGACGCCCGATCAGGCCTGCGCGCACCCCAACTGGGTGATGGGCCGCAAGATCTCGGTCGACTCGGCGACCATGATGAACAAGGCGCTCGAGGTCATCGAAGCGCGCTGGTTGTTTGATTTGAAGCCCGAGCAGATCAAGGTGGTGATCCACCCGCAAAGCATCGTCCACTCGATGGTCGTGTGCCGCGACAACTCGGTCATGGCGCAGATGGGGACACCCGACATGCGCGTGCCGATCGCCTACGGACTGTCGTTTCCCGAGCGCATGGTCTCGGGCGCGGGTCTGCTTGATTTCCCGGCGCTTGCGGGGCTCACATTTGAAGCCGCTGACCTTGAGCGCTACCCGGGGCTGCAACTGGCCTGGGAAACGCTGCGAGCACCAGAGGGCAGCACCGCCGTGCTCAACGCAGCCAACGAGGTGGCGGTAGCGGCATTCCTGGCCGGCTCGATCGGGTTCGATCGCATCCATGAGGTCAATGCGCGCAGCCTCGAGTCGGTGCGCCCCGAGCCCGACGAGTGCTCATCCATCGAGGGCTTGCTTGAGCTCGATGCCAGAGCGCGGCGCGATGCCACGCTGCACGCGGAGCGCCTGGCCCAATGATCACGACCGTGCTGGCGTTCATCCTGACGCTCGGGGTGCTGATCGTCGTCCACGAGTACGGACACTACCGGGTCGCGGTGGCCTGTGGCGTGAAGGTGCTGCGCTTCTCGGTGGGCTTCGGTCGTGTGGTGTGGCGTCGGCAGGCCACGCCCGACAGCACTGAGTTCGTTGTCTCCGCACTGCCTTTGGGCGGCTACGTGCGCATGCTCGATGAACGCGAGGCGCCGGTGACGCCGGCTGAACGTCATCTCGCCTTCAATGTGCAGTCGCTGTGGAAACGCTCGTTCATCGTGGCCGCGGGTCCGGTGGCGAACCTGCTGCTGGCCGTCGTGCTGTATGCCTGCGCCCACTGGATCGGCATGGACGAACCGAAAGCGCTGCTCAGCGCGCCGCTGGTGTCCAGCGTGGCCGAGCGCGCCGGACTGCGTTCAGGAGACTGGGTGCGGGAGGTCTCAAGCGATGGGCAAGACTGGACCGATGTTCGCTCTGCCACCGACTTGGCCTGGCACGTCACGCAGGCGGTGCTGCGCTCGAAGCCCCTGCACCTGAGAGTCAGCGACACCGAGGGTCAGCATGAGCGCAGCGTCGTGCTCGAACTGGACCAACTCGACAGTCGCGAGGTCGACCCTGAGTTGATGCGGCGTGTGGGCTTTGGCGGTGCGTACTCCGAGCCCGTGATGGGCAAGATCAAGCCAGGCGGCGCGGCCGAAGCTGCCGGATTACTGACGGGCGATCATGTGTGGGCGGTTGATGGCGTGCCCGTCGCTGATGCGTTCAGTTTGCGCGAGACGATCCGGGCCAGCGCTTCGGCAGGCGCCGTGAAACCTCAGCACTGGGATGTCGAGCGCGCAGGGCAGCGTCTGGACATCGTCGTCGAGCCGGTGGCCGTGGATGACGGAGCCAAGCGCATCGGTCGCGTCGATGCCTTCATCGGTGCTCCGCCCGAGATGGTCGTGGTGCGCTACGACTTCATCGAGGGGCTGTCGCACGCTGTGACCCGCACCTGGGACATGTCAGCGCTGACCCTCCAGATGTTCGGCAAGATGGTGATCGGCGAAGCCTCGCTGAAGAACCTGACCGGGCCCATCACGATCGCCGATTACGCCGGCCAGTCGGTTCGCATCGGGCTGGCGTACTACCTCGGTTTTCTGGCTGTGGTGAGCATCAGCCTCGGTGTTCTCAACCTCTTGCCGCTGCCAATGCTCGATGGCGGACACCTCATGTACCATCTTTTCGAAGCGACGACGGGCCGACCGATCCCGGAGTTGTGGCTGGAACGCCTGCAGCGCGGTGGCGCGGCCATCATGCTGGCCTTGATGTCCATCGCCCTATTCAACGACGTGGCCCGCCTTGTGGGCCTGCACTGATCCTCCTATGCGACCCATTTCCCCTATCTCTTCCCGCCTGGCGTTGTGGCGTCTGGCGTTGATGTCGATCGTGCTGACGGCGCTGTTTCAAGCTTCTCCCGCTTGGGCGGTCGAGCCGTTCCGGCTCACCGATATCCGTGTCGAAGGATTGCAGCGTGCCGATGCCGGAACCGTGTTCGCTTCGCTGCCGTTCCGGATCGGGGACAACTATTCGGACGAAAAGGGCGCTGCTGCCTTGCGCGCGCTTTTTGCGACGGGCCTGTTCAAGGACGTGCGCATCGAAATCGACGGGACGGTGGCCGTGGTGATCGTCGAGGAACGATCGGTCATCAGCGGCATCGACTTCGTGGGACTCAAGGAGTTCGAGAAGGACGCACTGCTCAAGGCGCTCAAGGACTTCGGCATCTCAGAGGGCCAACCCTTTGACAAGGCGTTGGCCGACCGCGCTGAGCAAGAACTCAAGCGCCAGTACCTCAGCCGCAGCCTGTATGGCGTCGAGATCGTGACCACTGTGACGCCTCAGGAGCGCAATCGTGTCAACGTGACCTTCAATGTCACCGAAGGCGCGATGGCCAGAATTCGCGAAATCCACATCGTGGGCAGCAGTGCGTTCAGCGAAAGCACCCTGAAAGGACTGTTCGACCTGAGTGAATCGGGCTGGCTGAGCTGGTACACGAAGTCCGATCGCTATTCGCGCTCGAAACTCAACGCCGACCTGGAAACGCTGCGCGCCTACTACCTCAACCGCGGTTACCTCGAGTTCAGCATCGAGTCCACCCAGGTTGCCATTTCCCCCGACAAGCAGGACATCTCGGTCACGATCAACGTGAAGGAGGGGCAACCCTACATCGTCACGGGCGTGAAGCTCGATGGCGAGTACCTGTCCAAGGGCGACGAGTTCAAGTCGCTGGTCACCATCAAGCCGGGTGAGCCTTACCGTGCCGAGGATGTGGCTGCGACCACGAAGGCTTTCGTCGAGAAATTCGGCACCTTCGGCTACGCCTTCGCGCGAGTCGATGCGCGACCGGAGATTGATCGGGTCAACGGGCGGGTGGTGCTCAATCTGGTCGGGGATCCGCAGCGCCGCGTCTACGTGCGCCGCATCAACGTGTCAGGCAACTCGCGTTCCCGCGACGAAGTGGTTCGCCGTGAATTCCGTCAGTTCGAGTCCTCTTGGTACGACGGCCGCAAGATCAAGCTGTCGCGCGATCGGGTGGATCGCTTGGGCTACTTCTCCGAGGTCAACATCGACACCTCCGAGGTGCCAGGCAGCGCGGATCAGGTGGACCTGACGCTCACCGTCAAGGAAAAGCCCACCGGCAACCTGATGCTGGGTGTCGGTTTTTCGAGCGCCGACAAACTGGCCCTGACCATGTCGGTCAAGCAGGACAACATCTTCGGCAGCGGTCATTACCTCGGCCTGGACATCAACACCAGCAAGTCGCAGTTCACCGTGGCGTTGAGCACGTCCGACCCTTACTACACGGTGGACGGCATTTCGCGATCCTTCGACGTCTACTACCGCACCACCAAACCGCTGAACAGTCAAGGTGAGGACTACAAGTTGATCACGCCGGGCGGATCGGTGCGGTTCGGGGTTCCGTTCACGGAGTACGACACGGTCTTCTTCGGGGTGGGCTACGAGCAGACCACCATCGAAGGCCGCGACAATATGCCGGACAGCTACTTCCGCTACCGCAAGCAGTTCGGTCCGACCAGCACGTCGTTCCCTCTCACCATAGGCTGGACCCGCGACTTGCGAGACAGCGCACTGGTGCCTACCGAGGGGAGTTTTCAGCGAGCCAACGTCGATCTGGGCGTCGTGGGTGATCAGCGTTACTTCAAGACCGACCTGCAGTACCAGCAGTACTTCACCCCGATTCGACGATTCACTTTGGCCATCAATGCCCAGGCGGGTTACGGCCGTGGTCTGATGGGACGCGACTATCCGATCTTCAAGAACTTCTTCGGCGGCGGCCTGGGTTCGGTTCGAGGGTTCGAGCAGGGCTCTTTGGGTCAGGTCGACAACCTCGGAGCGTTCATTGGCGGCAACCGGCGTCTGAACGTCAACACCGAGTTGTATGTACCCTTGCCAGGAACCGGCAACGACCGCACCTTGCGCCTTTTCACTTACCTTGACTTCGGTAACGTTTGGGCGGTCCAAGATAAGTTGACGTTCGACAGCCTGCGGGCCTCGGTGGGCTTGGGAATCAGTTGGGTGTCCCCTGTCGGGCCTCTCAAGGTCAGCTACGGCTGGCCGATCAAGAAACAGCCTACAGATAGAATCCAGGAACTTCAATTCCAGATCGGGACCGCGTTTTGATGAACAGGTATTTTGTTAAGGCTCTTGCCGCCTCATTGTTTGTTGGCGTGGCGTTTGGAGTGCAAGCAGACGAGCTCAAGATCGGCTACGTGAACAGCGATCGGGTGTTGCGTGATGCGACCCCTGCCAAGGCTGCGCAAGCCAAGCTCGAGGCCGAATTTTCGAAGCGCGACAAGGAAATGGCTGAGGTCGCCGGCAAGATCAAGGCCGCCAGCGAGAAGCTCGAGAAGGAAGCGCCTACGCTGAGCGAATCCGAACGAACCCGACGTCAGCGTGAGCTTGTCGATCAGGACCGGGAATTCCAGCGCAAGCGTCGCGAGTTCCAGGAAGACCTGACGCAGCGCAAGAACGAAGAGTTGTCCGTGGTGGTTGAGCGCGCCAACAAGGTCATCAAGCAGATTTTCGAGACTGAGAAGTACGACCTGATCCTGCAGGAAGCTGTCTTTGCCGGGCCACGCGTCGACATCACCGACAAGGTCGTCAAGGCACTGAATGCTCAAGGCGCCAAGTGAGCCTGGCATCCAGTTTTCGCTCGGCGAACTAGCGGATCAACTCGACGCAGAACTGATCGGCGATCGAGGTCTGTTGGTGAGCCGGATCGGCTCCCTGGACAGTGCCACCCCGGACACGATTTCGTTCGTCTCCAACCCACGCTATCTGACGTTGCTGGCCACATCGAAGGCTGGTTGCGTCATCGTTTCGCCCGCGCATCGTGATGCGGCTGTCGCTCGTGGGGCGACCCTGGTAGCGAGTGACCCGTATCTGTGCTTCGCGCGCCTCACCCAGTTGTGGGCATCGCGCACTCGCGCCACCATCCCACCCAGCATCCACGCAAGCGCAGTGATCCATCCCGGCGCCCGGCTCGGCCATCATGTTTCTGTCGGTCCGTTGGCCGTCATTGAGGACGCCGCCGTGATTGGCGACGGGGCTGTGATCGGCGCTCAGTGCTTCGTCGGCGAGGGCGCATCGGTGGGAGCTCAAACGCGCCTGGCGCCGCAGGTGGTGCTGGGGTCGCGCTGTCACATCGGAGCGCGTGGGGTGGTCCATGGAGGCGTGGTGATCGGCGCCGACGGCTTCGGATTTGCGCCCAGCGGCGGCCGCTGGGAAAAGATCGAGCAGCTTGGCGGCGTTCGCATCGGCGACGACGTGGAGATTGGCGCCAACACCTGCATCGACCGTGGCGCTCTTGACGACACCGTGATCGAAGACGGCGTGAAGCTCGACAACCTGGTTCAGATTGCACACAACGTGCATGTCGGTGCGCACACCGCGATGGCCGGTACGGCTGCGGTGGCCGGCAGCGCACGCATTGGTGCGCACTGCACGCTGGCTGGCGGTGCCGGGGTGTCCGGTCACGTGACGTTGGCCGATCACGTTCACATCTCGGCGCGAACGGTGGCTTCACACTCCATCCTGCGGCCGGGTGTCTACACGGGCCTGTTTCCCATCGACGACAATGCTTCTTGGGAAAAGAACGCGGCCACGTTGCGCCAGCTTCACCGGTTGCGTGACCGCATCAGAGCGCTTGAGAAGAACAAAGAAATCGGAACCTCATGATGATGGACATCCACGAAATACTGAAAACGCTGCCGCACCGCTTTCCGATCCTGCTGGTGGACCGGGTGCTCGAGATTGAAGTGGGCGTGAGCATCAAGGCGCTCAAGAACGTGAGCATCAACGAGCCTTACTTCAGTGGCCATTTTCCGTTTCGTCCGGTGATGCCTGGAGTACTGATGATCGAGGCGCTGGCTCAAACAGCGGCGATTCTTGGCTACAAGAGCTTCGGCGAGTCAGGCGACAACTCGGTGTTCTATTTCGCCGGCATCGACGATGCGCGCTTCAAGCGGCCTGTCGAACCGGGCGACCAGATGATCCTCGAGGTCTGGCTTGAGCGTAAGAAGGCAAGCATTCTCAAGTTCAAGGCGCGCGCATCGGTCGAAGGGCACACCGTGGTCGAGGCGAACCTGCTGTGCACCACGCGCACGGTGATTTGATTGCTGGTGCGACCCGGTCGTTGACACGGATTGCCTTGAACCCCCTCTCTGACACGGTTGCCTCATGGCCTTGATTCACCCCACCGCGATCATCGAAGACGGGGCCGAACTCGATGAGTCGGTCAGCGTCGATGCCTTCACCATCGTGCGCTCGCATGTGCGTATCGGTGCCGGTACCACCATCGGGCCGCATTGCGTGATCGAAGGTCGCACCACGATCGGCTGCGACAACCGGATCTTCCAGTTCTGCTCGATTGGTGCGATCCCGCAAGACAAGAAGTACGCAGGCGAGCCCACCGAACTGCACATCGGAAACCGCAACACGATTCGCGAGGGTTGCACCTTCAACATCGGCACCGTACAGGACCGTGGCGTGACGTCGATCGGCGACGACAACTGGGTGATGGGCTACGTGCACATCGCGCACGACTGCGAAGTGGGCAACCAGATCATCATGGCCAACTACGTGGGACTCGCCGGACACGTTCAGGTGGGTGACTGGGCGATCGTCGGCGGGCTCAGCGGCTTGCACCAGTTCGTGAAGGTCGGGCCGCACGCGATGATCGGTTTTTCCAGCGCGGTGTCTCAAGACGTTCCCCCGTTCATGACCGTCGATGGCAATCCGTTGTCGGTTCGCGGGTTCAACGTCGAAGGCTTGCGCCGCCGGGGTTTCAGCCCGGAGCGCATTGCAGCCATCAAGCAGATGCACCGGTTGCTTTACCGAGAGGGCCACTCTCTCGAACAGGCGCGCGATGCGATTGCCGCGTTGCCTTCAAACATGCCTGAGGCGGCCGCCGATGTCGTCACCATGAGCACGTTCCTCGAGCATTCCCGCCGCGGCATTGCCCGCTGAGCCGGCGTTTGCCTCAAGCCCGCCGTCGACCGTCCATGCACGACCGAGCACCTCGCCTTGCGATGGTGGCCGGCGAGGCATCCGGTGATCTGCTGGCCGGAATGCTGCTGGGTGGACTCAGGCAGCGCTGGCCGGATCTGACATCCGCCGGCATCGGTGGTCCGAGGATGGTGGGTCAGGGCTTCGATGCTTGGTGGCCCAGCGACAAACTCGCGGTGCGCGGTTATGTCGAGGTGCTCAGCCATTACCCCGAGTTGCTCGGCATTCGCAACCGGCTCACCGAGCGCTTGCTGGCCGATCCGCCGGATGTCTTCATCGGTGTCGATGCGCCCGATTTCAACCTCGACCTCGAAGTCAAGCTCAAGGCGCACGGCGTCCGCACGATCCATTTCATCGGTCCGTCGATCTGGGCGTGGCGCGGCGAGCGCATCGAAAAGATCAAACGCGCCGTCGACCATGTGCTTTGCATCTTTCCCTTCGAGCCGGCGCTCTACGCGAAGCACGGCGTTGACGCGACCTATGTGGGGCACCCACTGGCCGACGCGATCCCGCTCGAGGTGCCGCGCCAGGCCAGCCGCGCCGCGCTGAACCTCGATCCCGCCGACTGCGTCGTGGCGCTGCTGCCCGGCAGCCGCCGCGTGGAAATCCAGTACATCGCACCTGTGCTGCTGGCCGCTGCGCGAGAAATGAAGCGCCGCCGGTCCGATCTGAAATTCGTGTTGCCCGCCGCACCGGGTTTGCGCTCGATGATTGAACCGCTGCTCGGCGAATATGCGTCAGGCGTGGACGTGCAACTCATCGACGGCCGCTCGCACGAGGCGCTGGCTGCTTGCGATGTGACATTGATCGCCAGCGGAACAGCCACGCTCGAGGCCGCATTGTTCAAGCGGCCGATGGTCATCGCCTACAAGATGCACTGGCTGAGCGCGCAGATCATGAAGTTCAAGGGTGGCTACCAGCCTTGGGTGGGGCTGCCCAACATCCTGCTCGAAGACTTCGCAGTACCCGAATTGCTCCAGAAAAATGCCACTGCGCACTCGCTGGCCGACGCGGCGTTGGCCTGGCTTGATGACCCGGCGGCCTGCGCGGCGCTGGCGGCACGATTCGACAGACTTCACCACGACTTGCGCCGCAATACCGCGCAGGCCGCCACCGATGCGATCGCGAGCTTTCTTGCGCGCTGAGCAACTGGCCCTGGGCTGGGATGCGCCTGGTCTCGTTGCCGGCGTGGATGAGGCCGGTCGCGGACCGCTGGCCGGACCTGTCGTTGCTGCGGCCGTCATCCTCGACGAGCTGCAACCGATCCGGGGTCTGGCCGACTCGAAAAAGCTTTCGCCTAGGACGCGTGAGCGGCTGTTCGACGAGATTCGTGCCAGGGCACTGTGCTGCTGCATCGCCGAAGCCAGCGTCGAGGAGATCGATCGCTTGAATATCCTGCAGGCGACGCTTCTGGCGATGCGGCGTGCCGTGGAGGGCCTGCGTCTGCGACCGCACCGCGTGTTGGTGGACGGCAACCGGCTGCCGACGCTGTCGGTGCCGGCCGAGGCCATCGTGCAGGGTGACTCCAAGGTGCAGGCCATTTCGGCCGCATCGATCCTGGCCAAGGTGCATCGCGACAGACTGTGTGCGCAACTGCATGAGCGTCATCCGCAATACGGGTTCGATGCCCACAAGGGCTATGGCACGCAAGCGCACATGGCTGCCTTGCGAGAGCACGGTGCCTGCGCAGAGCACCGCCGTTCGTTTGCGCCCGTGCGTGCGGTGCTGCTGCCATGAGCGAGCCCAACGTCAAATCGATCACCTCGCGCGACAACCCCTTGCTGGTGCGGCTGCGCAAGCAGGGCCGCGACCCGGTGGCTTATCGAAAGAGCGGCGAACTCTGGCTCGAGGGTGATCACCTCTGCCGAGCCTTTCTGCAGCGCGGCGGGGTGCCTCTTCACGCGATCATCACCGAAACCGCCTGGGCCTCGCCGCTGCGTGATCTGGCCATCGCTGCACCCGCCGTGTCGGTGCTTGCGGGATCGCTGATGGACGGCATCAGCTCGCTTGAGTCTGCGGCGCCGATCGGCTTCGTCGTGGCCTGGCAACCGGCTGCCTTGGTGCAACCCGATGCGTCCACCGTGGTGCTCGATCGTCTGCAGGACGCTGGCAACGTGGGAACAGTGCTGCGCAGCGCTTCGGCCTTCGGTTTCACGCAGGTGGTGGCGCTCAAGGGCACTGCCGGCCTGTGGTCGCCGAAGGTCTTGCGCGCAGGCATGGGGGCGCATTTCGGTTTGTCTCTGGTCGAGGGTGTGGACGTCGAGGCTTTGCGCGCGCTGCGTTTGCCGATGCTTGCCACCAGTTCGCATGCGGCTCAGGCCATCCACGAGGTGACCTTGCCGTGGCCGTGTGCGTGGGCGCTGGGGCACGAAGGCGAGGGCGTATCGGCCGCGCTGCAAGCGCGTTGCAGCCAGTCGCTGCGCATTGCCCAGCCAGGGGGCGAAGAGTCGCTCAACGTGGCCGTTGCTGCAGCCGTGTGCCTGTACGAGTCCTCCCGGCAGCGCCTGGCTCGTTGATTCCCGCCAAGCAAGCGGCGTCATGGCCCCGCTGCGGGCTGCGATGAGTGGCGCGCCGGCGTTGGCCCGACACATTGAAGAGCGGTCGACGCGGCTGCGTCAGGCGCTGCGTTCGCGCATCCGCTCGCCCGTCAAGGCCCGCCATGCTTCGGCGATGCACTCGGTTTGGCGCGCCAGCGGGCCGGGCGCCGGCTTTTCTCCGCTGATCACCGACTGGATGTAGACCGCCGTGGTGGCCGCGTCGATATTGCGTGGCAGAACCGGCAGCTCGGTGAGCACGCCTTCCTGAGCGACAACTGAAAGATCTGGCCTCAACTGTCCCTGCAGGAACACATCGAGCTTGGGCAGGCGCCGTGGGTCGGCCACGGGCTCACCCTCGGTGCCGCGAAGCAGCATTGCATGCGCGTGCTCCCGCTGCAAAAAGCTTGTCAGAGCCTCGCCGTATTCGGGATGCGTGTGGTTGACCACTCGGAATGCCTGGCCTTCGGTGGTCGGGGCGAGCAGCTTGGCCACCGTGTGGCCCGAGTTGCGCAGGCCGATCACCCAGCGCACGTCAAGCAACCGTGCGAGGGACGGGCACAGGTTTTCTGTCGCGATGAACACCGGTTCACGCCTCGCCCAGGCGTTGGACATGTCGGCGGCATCGAGCGCCGTCGGCAGCCCGAGATCATGGAAAACCGAGGCTGTCGTCACGCGCGAGGGGTCCCTTGACGGCCCGTGCACGAGCACTGGTATGTCGTTCTGGGCGAGCAACAGGGCCAGCAGCGCCGTCAGATTGGGCAGCTTGCGCGCCCCGTTGTAGGACGGAAGTATCACCACGGGGGTGGAGGCGCTGATTTGCAGGCTTCGCTCATGGACCGCGCGAAGAAAACCACTCAACTCATCGATGGATTCGCCTTTGATGCGCATCGCCAGAGCGAAGGCGCCAAGCTCAAGGTCGCTGACCCTGCCATCGAGTACCTGGCTCATCAGGTCGTGAGACTGCTCGCGGCTCAAGGAACGCGCGCCTTCCTTGCCTCGGCCGATTTCCTTGATGTAAGTCGCGATGCTCATTCGATGTTCTTGGCGGATGTTCGCCGGGCTGCGAATAGGCTGCCACGGTGCAATACCCATTGCCCAGCAATTTTCAGGCCTATCGGGATCACCATGTGGCGAGGGGCCACGCAGTGACCAATAATCGTGGCCTTGCTCGCATGGACGCGTCGTCGCAGCGAGCTGAATTTCTACAGATTCGCAGGAGTTACTCATGAGAAATATCATCCGCCGCTTCACCATCGCTGCCGGCTTGTTGATGGCGGCTGCGAGCGCCTGCGCAGTTGGTGCCGTGTCCTTCGAGCGGGAAGTCACCATCGACAGCGCGCCCGAAACCGTCTGGAAATTCGTCGGCGACTTCAACTCGCTCGACGTGTGGCATCCATCGGTGCTCAGGAGCACGATCGAGGGCAAGAAAAAGCCAACAGCCGCTGGCGCCATTCGCGTGCTCAAGCTGGTCGGTGGCGGCGAACTGGTCGAGAAGCTGGTGAAGTACAACGCAGCCCAGAAGAGTTACACCTACGCGGGAGTGAAGGGCCCGCTGCCGGTCAAGAACTACCTGTCGACCATCGCCCTGACCCCGGCGCCAGATGGCAAGACGATCATGAAGTGGAGTGCGACCTTTGATCCCAATGGGATGGACGAGGACATCGT
>NCFZ01000060.1 GCA_002281415.1 Burkholderiales bacterium 28-67-8
CAGGCCCGGAAACGCCACCGAGGCGTGCACGCCGGGGATCGACTTGGCGATGTCGCTCATCTGGCGGATGACCGCCGTGGTGCGCTCGAGGCTCGCGCCATCGGGCAGCTGAGCGATGCCGATCAGGTACTGCTTGTCTTGCTGCGGCACGAAGCCGGTGGGCACCTTGGTGAACATGAACACTGTCACGCCCAGCAGCGCGGCGTAGATCACCAGCGAGACCGTCTTGCGCTTGACCACCGCGGTGGTCACCACGCCGCTGTAGCGCTGCGCGTTGCGGCTGAAGAACCGGTTGAACCAGCGGAAAAAGCCGCCGAACAGCGCGTCGATGATGCGGGTGAGGCGGTCTTTGGGCGCGTCGTGCGGCTGCAGCAAGATGGCGCATAGCGCGGGCGACAGCGTGAGCGAGTTGAACGCCGAGATGACGGTCGAGATCGCGATGGTCACGGCGAACTGCTTGTAGAACTGGCCCGACAGCCCGCTCACGAACGCCAGCGGCACGAACACCGCGCACAGCACCAGCCCGATGGCGATGATCGGCCCGGAGACCTCCTGCATCGCCTTGACGCTGGCGTCGTGCGGGCTCAGCCCTGAGGCGATGTTGCGTTCGACGTTTTCGACCACCACGATGGCGTCATCGACCACGATGCCGATGGCCAGCACCAGCCCGAACAGCGTGAGCGTGTTGATCGAAAAGCCCAGCATCAGCAGCACTGCGAAGGTGCCCACGATGGACACCGGTACGGCCAGCAACGGGATCAGCGAAGCGCGCCAGGTCTGCAGGAACACCACCACCACGATGACCACCAGCAGCACCGCTTCGATCAGCGTGGAGATGACCTTCTCGATCGAGGTCTGCACGAAGCGCGTGGGGTCGTAGACGATGTCGTAGTCGACGCCCTCGGGGAAGTCGGCCTTGAGCCGCTCCATGGTGGCGCGCACGTCGGTTGCGAGCTGCAGCGCGTTGGAGTTGGGCGCCTGGAAGATCGCGATCGCCGAGGCTTCCTTGTTGTTGAGCAGCGAGCCCAGCGAGTAGGTGTTGGGGCCGAGCTCGACGCGCCCGACGTCCTTGATGCGGATCAGCGAGCGGTCGACCGGGTCGGCCTTGACGATCACGTCGGCGAACTGCTCTTCGGTGGACAGCCGCCCCTGCGTGTTGATGGCCAGCTGGAATTCGGTGCCCTTGGCCGACGGCGTGCTGCCGACCACGCCGGCGGCGACCTGCGCGTTTTGCTCGCGCAGCGCGGCCACCACGTCGGCCGAGGTCAGGTTGCGCGCGGCGAGCTTTTGCGGGTCGAGCCACACGCGCATGGCGTAGTCGCCCGAGCCGAAGGCCTGCACCGAGCCCATGCCGTGGATGCGGTACAGCGCATCGCGCACGTTGAGCAGCGCGTAGTTGCGCAGGTACAGCGCGTCGTAGCGGTTGTCGGGCGAGACCATGTGAACCACCATGGTCAGGTTAGGCGAGCTTTTCTCGGTGGTGATGCCGATCTGCCGCACGATCTCGGGCAGCCGCGGGGTGGCGCGTGTGACGCGGTTTTGCACCGCGGTTTCAGCGGCTTCGGGGTTGGTGCCGATCTTGAAGCTCAGCGTGAGCGTCATCGCGCCGTCGGCGGTGGCCAGGCTGCTCATGTAGAGCAGGCCGTCGATGCCGTTCAACTGCTCTTCGAGCGGCGTGGACACGGTCTCGGCGATGACCCGCGCATTGGCGCCGGGGAACTGCGCGCGCACCACCACCTGCGGCGGCGTGACCTCGGGGTATTCGGAAATCGGCAGCACGAAGACCGCCAGCGTGCCCACCAGCGTGACCACGACCGACAGCACGGCCGCGAAGATTGGCCGGTCGATGAAAAAGCGAGAGATGTTCATCGTGGCGGCTTCAGGCGGCTGACGCGGTGGAGGCGGGCGCCGCAGGCGCGGAGGCGGCTGCGGGCGCCGATGCCGGTGCGGCCGGCGGTGCACCTGGCGCGGGCGGCGTGGATGCCGCGATGGGCATGCCGCGCTCGTCGGTCTCGACCTTGATCGGCGTGACCGGGGCGCCGGGGCGCACGCGCTGCAGGCCGTCGACCACCACCAGCTCGCCGGCCTTCAGGCCGTGCGTGATCACCCGCATGCCGTCGATCAGCATGCCGAGCTGCACCTCGCGCGGTTGCGCCACGTTGCCTTCGCCGATCACGAACAGCAGCTTCTTGCTCTGGTCGGTGACGATGGCGCGTTCCGGCGTGAGCACCGCCGCGTAAGGCACGCCACCGGCGAGCTGCAGCCGCGCGAACAGGCCCGGCGTGAACTCGCCGCGGGCGTTGTCGAACACCGCGCGCATGCGGATCGAGCCGGTTTGCGCGTTGAGCTGGTTGTCGATGAAGTCGATGCGGCCTTCGTGCGGAAAGCCCGCCTCGTCGGCCAGCCCCAGGTGCACCGTGCGCAGGCCCGGCTCGCCCTTGCGCAGCCGCAGGAAGATCTGCTCGCTGCCATCGAAGTAGGCGTAAACCGTTTGCGTGGACACCAGCGTGGTCAGCACGCTTTGCGGCGTGACCAGGTTGCCCTCAGTCAGCACGGCGCGCGACAGCTGCCCGGCGATCGGCGCGGTGACCCGGGTGTAGCCCAGGTTGAGTTGCGCGATGCGCAGCGCGGCTTCGGCCACGCGGATGTCGGCGTTGCTGGTGGCCGCCCCCGAGGTGAGCTGGTCGAACTCCTGACGGGACACCGCCTTGGCCTCGAGCAGCTTGCTGGCGCGGGCCAGGTCTTGCGAGGCCAGCTCGGCACGCGAGCGCGCCGCGGCCAGCTGCGATTGAGCGCGCGCCAGTTCGGCTTCATAGGGCTTGGGATCGATGGTGAACAGCGGCGCACCGGCGGCCACGCGCGCGCCATCGCGAAAGTGCACCCGCTCGATCGTGCCGCCGATGCGTGCGCGCACCTCGACCCAGCGCGGGGATTCGAGCCGCCCGGTGAACTCGTAGCTGTCTCCCACCGTGCGCTGCACCGCCGCGGCCACCGACACCGGCGCAGCACCGGGCGGCCCGCCCGCCGGCGCGCCGGGCTTGGAGCAACCGCCCGCCAGCAGCAGCGCGATCAGCGCGGCAGCACCGCAGGTGGCTTGGGTGACGGACTTCAGGCGTGCAGCAATCATGGTCATCGGTCTCGGGCCAGCAAACAGGGGGGTGGACGCAAGGTCCGGTCGGATCAGTGGGGACGTGACGGCTTCGGGCTGCGCCGGCCACGAAGGAGTGGTAACCCTAGGACGATAACCAAAGCCGCGCGGTGCTTTCACTCACACGCGCTGGAACACCAGATCCCACACGCCGTGGCCCAGCTTGAGGCCGCGTCGCTCGAACTTGGTGAGCGGTCGGTAGTGCGGCCGAGGCGCGTAGCCCTCGGCGGTGTTGCGCAGCGCGGGCTCGGCGCTCAGCACCTCGAGCATCTGCTCGGCGTAGGGCTGCCAGTCGGTCGCGCAGTGCAGGTAGCCGCCCGGAGCCAGCCGCGTGCACAGCCGCGCCACGAAGTCCGGCTGGATCAGGCGGCGCTTGTTGTGCTTCTTCTTGTGCCACGGGTCGGGAAAGAACACATGCACGCCGCCCAGCGAGCCCGGCGCGATCATGTGATCGAGCACCTCGACCGCGTCGTGCCGCACGATGCGCACGTTGGCCAGGCCCTGCTCGCCGATCAGCTTGAGCAGCGCGCCCACGCCCGGCGAATGCACCTCGACGCCCAGAAAGTCGGTGTCGGGCAGTGCCGCGGCAATGGCCGCGGTGGCGTCACCCATGCCAAAGCCGATCTCGAGCACCAGCGGCGCGCTGCGCCCGAACGCCTGTGCCTCGTCCAGTGGCTGCGCGGCGTAGGGCAGCACATAGGCCGGCCCGAGTTCTTCCATCGCGCGCACCTGACCGCTGCCCATGCGCCCGGCGCGCAGCACGAACGACTTGATCGCGCGGCGCGGCGTGGTGGTTTCGGCAACCGGATCGGCCGCGTCGGGCTCATCCATTGGCGTTGGGGGCAGGCTCATCGGCGCAGTCGGTGTCGGAAACAAGAACGGCCCTGAGCGGGCCGTGGCGGGGTGCGAATCGGGTCGGGAAAATCGGGTGGCGCCTGCCTTGCCAGGCAGGCTGATTCGCCGGTGGGATTCTATGTCGCCACACCCGCACAAGGCCCATGGCGCCATGGGTTTCGCAGGGGCGTTTCACGGCCCAGGCCGCCCCCAGTGGCCGGTTTCTTTGTGGCGCTCCGGGCCATCGTTGACAGCGTGCGGCGCGCTCAGGCGGTCAATCGGGCGCCTGATCCAGCCACTTGAGCAAGCTGGCATACAGCTCGGGCGCGCTCACCGGCTTCGAGATGAAGTCGTTCATGCCCGCAGCCAGGCACTGCTCGCGGTCTTCGGCGAAGGCGTTGGCTGTCAGTGCCAGGATGGGCACCGCCGCGCGGCCCGGCAGCGCGCGAATGGCACGCGTTGCCGCCAGCCCGTCCATCACCGGCATCTGCATGTCCATCAGGATCAGGTCGTAGTGCACCGCCTGCGCCTGCTGCACCGCCTGGCCGCCGTCGGTCGCCGAGTCTGCCGACAGATCCACGTCTTGCAGCAAGTACAGCGCCAGCTCGAGGTTGACCTCGTTGTCCTCGACGAGCAGGATGCGGGCCTGTCCATGGCGCTGGCGCAACTGCATCCGCACGTCGCTGTCGGCCGCCTTGGCTGCAAGCGGGGATCCCACCTCGGCGCTGTCGGGCTCGTCGCCCACGCCACGCTGCAACCGGGCCGTGAACCAGAAGGTGCTGCCCACACCGGGCACGCTCTCGGCACCGGCATCGCCACCCATCAACACCGCCAGCCGCCGGGTGATGGCCAGGCCCAGGCCGGTGCCGCCGTACAGCCGGGTGGTGGAGCTGTCGGCCTGCTCGAAGTCCTGGAAGAGGCGCGGCAGCTGGTCGGCCGCGATGCCGATGCCGCTGTCTTGGGCCGAGAAGTGCAGCAGCAGCTCGCCATGGGCTTCTTTCAACAAGCGAGCACGCAGCGTGACGCTGCCCTGATGCGTGAACTTGACGGCGTTGCCGGCGAAGTTCAGCAGGGCCTGGCGCAAGCGCGTGACATCACCGCGCAGCCAGCCGGGCGCTGCCGTGATGTCGACGGTCAGCTGCAGCCCCTTGTCGTGCGCCGAACTGCCGATGATCGACGTCACATGGTCGAAAACGGACGCGAGGTGGAAATCGCTGCTTTCCAGGTGCAGTTGGCCGGCCTCGATCTTCGACAGGTCGAGGATGTCGTTGACGATGGCCAGCAGGTGCCGACCGGCAGCGCCGACCTTGCTCAGGCGTTCGGCCTGCAGTGGCGTGGTGGCTTCGCTCAGCAACAACTCGTTCAGGCCGATGATGGCGTTCAGCGGCGTGCGGATCTCGTGGCTCATGTTGGCCAGGAAGGCGCTCTTGGCGCGGCTGGCTTGTTCGGCCTCGTCCCGCAGGCCGCGTGAGCGCAGCGCTTCGATGCCGAAGGACAGGTTGCGCGCCAGTTCTTCGAGCAGTTCGACCTCCTGATGGTCGAAGGCGTCGGGCTCGGGCGCATAGGCAGTGACCGCGCCCAGGCAACGCTTCAATCCCGACAGCGGCAGCGAGATACATGAGCCGAAACCGCTTTTCAGCCCACGCTCACGCCAAGGCGCCATCAGCGGGTTGGTCTGCCAGTTCTGGTTCACCTGGGTGCTGGCGTGGCGGATGGCGGTGCCGGTGGGCCCCAAGCCAAAGGGGCTGCCGCCGTCCCACGAAATTTGAATCCCATCCAGGTAGTCCGAGGCGTTGCCCGCCCGCGCCACCGGGCGCACGGTCTTGGCTTCGTCGTCCTCGGCCCAGCCGATCCATGCCAACGTGTAGCCGCCGACGCCGACCACGGCGCGGCACACGGCATCCAGCAAAGCGGGCTCGTCACGGGCCTGGGCCATTGCCAGGTTGCTGCTGCTCAGCACGCTCTGCGCACGGGTGGCGCGTCGCAGACTGTCCTCGGCCAACTTGCGTGCGGTGATGTCGCCATAGACGCCGATGACCCCGGCGGTCGTGCCGTCGTCATTCCTCAGCGGCACCTTGGACGTGCTGAGCCACAGGGTTCGGCCATCCGGGGTGGTCTGCTTTTCCTCGTAGGACAGCTTGACGACACCGGAGGCCATCACGGCCCGGTCATCCGCTTGATAGCTCGCGGCCTGTTCAGCCCATCCCATTTGAAAGTCGTCCTTGCCCAGCAGGTCTTCCGGGATGGATTTCCCGGCGTCACGCGCAAAGGCCGGGTTGCATCCCAGGTATCGCAGGTTCTGGTCCTTCCAGAAAACCCGCAGCGGCACGGCGTCGATCACGGTCTGCAGCAGCTTGCGCGAGTCCCTGAGCTCATCCTCGGCCTGCTTGCGGTCCGTGATGTCAAACATCATGCCGATCAGGTAAGTCGCATTCCCGAGCTCGTCGAATAGCGGCTTCTTGACGGTGTGGACGGTACGGTTTGCCTTGAGTTTGGCGTTCCAGATTTGCTCGTCGAGGTCGATCGGTTGGCCGCCGGCGAACACCTCCTGATCTTTCGCCAGGAACATTTTCATTTGCTCGGGCGGGAAGAACTGGCTGCCATCGGTGCCCTGGAGGTCGGCAAAGGCGATCCCCCATTGCTCCTCGCACGCGAGGTTCATGAACACGATTTTGCTGTCGCGGTCCTTGATGAACAGCGCCGCGGGAATGACGCTGATGATCTCCCTGACAGTCAGATCAGAGAAGGGGTCGTGCCGGAGCGATGAGGGGACTGGCTTGTTCAAAAAACGTTCCATATCAACGCCGGCTAAGGCTTGGGAGCCGCGCTCTCCAGCGCTGTCGCTTTGGCTCGGCACCACCCGGTGCCAGGTCACTCGATGGCCAAGGGTCAGGCTGCAAGCGCCCCGTGTTGAGCGGGGATTGAATCCCCGCGTTGAGTATGGGGGGAAGCTGGCAATTTAATTGCCGTGTCTTCCCTCGCTTCATCACCGCAGTTGCATCGTCTGAAGGCCGGCGAGCGCCATGAAAAAGGCCCCTGAGTGGCTGATGCACCAGGGGCCTGAGTCTTTATGAATCATCGTGATTCACCTGTTTGGAGCGGGTGAAGGGAATCGAACCCTCGTATGAAGCTTGGGAAGCTGCCGTTCTACCATTGAACTACACCCGCGGAACGGCTCGATTCTAGGCGCCACGGCGTGGCCGGGTCGCGGGCCGATGCCGATGGCGCGGCGCACAGCATCACCGCCACAATCGTTTTTTGAATTCTGCGAGGGCTGCGGCCATGTCCGATTCTTTGTTGCGCGTGCTGCAGGTCGAACCGGTCGATGGCGCTGCGGCGCTGGCGGGGGATTCGGCTGCGTTCGGCCCCTTCGAGGTCGCGTCGTGCCCGGCCGGCGACGTGTGGCAGCGCATGGCAGGCGGGCCGGTCGATGTGCTGGTGGTGCCGGGCGAGTGGGACGGCTGGATCCGCTGCGCGAGCGAGGTGGCGGTGGTTGTGGTGGCCGAGGCGGCCGCGCCTGACGATTGCCTGCTCTGGTGGCGTAGCGGCGCGCAAGACGTGGTGAGCGCCGCTGAGGTGGGCGCTGCCGACTGGCCGCGCCGGCTGCGCGCCGCGCACGAACGTCAGCGTGTGCGTGCCGCCACGAGGCAGGCCTTTGCCACCGATGTGCACACCGGCTTGCCGCACGTGGGCCAGTTGATCGAACACATGAGCCACCTGCTCGCGCTGCGCGAGCGCGAGCCCGCGCCGATGGCGCTGCTGGTGCTGCGCATCGAGGGGCTGGCCACCACCATGGCGCGCCTGGGCGCCGAGGCGGCTGGCGCGCTGCGCCGCAAGATCGCGGTGCGTCTGCGTGCCGGCGTGCGCGCCAGCGACGTGGTGGCCTCGGTGGGCGACGACTCGTTTGCGGTGCTGCTGTCGCAGATCGACACCACGGGCGATGCCGACCGGGTGGGCCGCAAGCTGCTCACCGCGCTGGGCGAGACCTTCAGGGTGGGCGGCCAGGAGGTGGCGGTGTCCACCGCGCTGGGCATCGCCGCGACGCCGGCCGACGGCACGCAGCCGGCTGAACTGCTGCGCCGCGCATCAGGTCTGGCTGCTTCGGCCCAGGCCGTGGGGCGAGACGGCTACGCCAACCGCGCCGAGCGTGGCGGCCCGGCTTCAGCGGCCAACGACGACGACGCCAGCTGAGTCCGCGCGGCTGCGGGCATCACCAGAAGATGGCCCACAGCAGCCCGAGGATCAGCACCCACTTGCCCAGGAAGTAAAGCTTGCGCTGGCTGCGCTTGAACTCCTTGGCCAGGGCGCGCAGCTTGTAGGCGTGGGCAAATGCCTGGTTGATGCCGCCGATCGGCTCGCCGTTGACGTTTTGCGTTGACGCTGCCGCCATGAAGTACCTGGCGAACAAGCGGTTGAAGGCGCGCAGCGGAGCGCCCCACAGCGGACGCTCGACGTCACAAAACAGGATCACGCGCTGCTGGTCGGTGGTGTTTTCGGCGTGGTGGATGTAGGTCTCGTCAAACATCACCGCTTCGCCGTCTTTCCAGAAATAGCGCTGGCCATCGACCTCGATGTAGCAGCCCGCGTCGTTGGGCGTTTGCAGCCCCAGGTGGTAGCGCAGCGAGCCGGCGTACGGGTCGCGGTGGCGCACCAGCCGCGCGCCCGGTGGCAATGAGGCAAACATCGCCGCCTTGACCGTGCCGATGCCCTTGAGCAGTTTCACGGTCTGCGGGCACAGCGCCTCGGCCGAGGCCAGTTCCTTGCCGTACCAGCACAGGTAAAAGCGCTTCCAGCCGGTGCGAAAGAACGAGTTGAAACCGATGTCGGTGTAGCCGGCGGCCGCGCGGATGTAGCCCTCGTCGTTCAGGCGCAGCGCCTCGGTGCGGATGGTCTGCCAGTTGTCTTGCAGCACCTGGAGTTCGGGGAACTGCTTCGTGTCGATGTAGACCGAGCGCGGCGTGCGCGAGAACAGGTACAGCAGCACGTTCAACGGCGCGAGCAGCACCGTGAAGTCGGTCAGCGCACGCACGATCCGGAAGCGCTTGCGACCGCGCAGATGCACGAACAGCGCGGAGGCCAGAAAGGTCAGCAGCACCCAGTGGCGGATCTCGAGTGAGGGCAGGTTCATGGTCGAAGAAGGGCTAGGTCAGCGCTGGATGTCGCCGAGGCACAGGTATTTGATCTCGACATGGTCGTCAATGCCATGGCGCGATCCCTCGCGACCGAGACCCGATTGCTTGACGCCGCCAAACGGCACCTCGGCGGCCGAGATCAGCCCGGTGTTGACGCCGACCATGCCGTACTCGAGCGCTTCGCCCACGCGAAAGATGCGCCCGATGTCGCGGCTGTAGAAGTAACTCGCGAGGCCGAACTCCGTATCGTTGGCGCGCGCGATGACCTCGGCCTCGGTGTGAAAGCGAAACACCGGCGCCAGCGGGCCGAAGGTTTCCTCGCGCGCGCACAGCATGTCGTCGGTGGCATCGGCCAGCAGCGTGGGCTCGAAGAACCGCGCGTCGATGCGCCGCCCCCCGGCCAGCAGCCGCGCGCCCTTGGCCAGCGCGTCGGCCACGTGCGATTCGACCTTGGCCACCGCGTGCGCATCGATCATCGGACCTTGCGTCACGCCGGGCTCGAAGCCGTGGCCCACGCGGATGTCGCGCACGCGTGCGGCGAGTTTCTCGACGAAGGCGTCATACACCGCGTCTTGCACATACAACCGGTTGGCGCACACGCAGGTCTGGCCGGCGTTGCGGTACTTGCTGACCATCGCACCTTCGACGGCGCTGTCGAGGTCGGCGTCATCGAACACGATGAAAGGCGCATTGCCGCCGAGCTCGAGCGACAGGCGCTTGACGGTGGGCGCACATTGCGCCGCGAGCAGCCGGCCGACTTCGGTCGAGCCCGTGAACGACAGGTGGCGCACCACATCGCTCGCGCACAGCGCGCGGCCGATCTCGATCGAGCGCGCGCTGTCGGCGGTGATCACGTTGAACACGCCCGGTGGCACGCCGGCGCGCTGCGCCAGTTCGGCCAGCGCCAGCGCGCACAGCGGCGTTTGTTCGGCGGGCTTGACCACCACGGTGCAGCCGGCGGCCAGCGCGGGCGCGACCTTGCGGGTGATCATGGCCACGGGGAAGTTCCACGGCGTGATCGCCGCGCATACGCCGATCGGCTGGCGGATCACCAGAAATCGCTTGTTGTTGTCGGTGGTGGGGATGGTGTCGCCGCCGATGCGCTTGGCTTCTTCGGCAAACCACTCGACGAAGCTCGCGCCGTAAGCCACCTCGCCACGCGCCTCGGCCAGCGGCTTGCCCTGCTCGGCGGTCATCAGGCGGGCCAGGTCTTCGGCGTGTTGCGTGATCAGCGCAAACCACTTCATCAGGATCGCGCCACGCGCCTTGGCGGTCAGGTTGCGCCAGGCCGGCCAGGCGCGCGCGGCGGCGGCAATCGCAGCTTCGGCCTCGGCCGCGCCCAGGTTGGCCACCTCGGCGAGGCGCTCACCGGTGGCCGGGTCGTCCACGCCAAAGCGCAGGGCCGAGCCCACCCACACGCCGTCGATCAGCGCATCGGTCCTGAGCAGCGCGGCGTCCTGCAAGGGGGTCAGCGGCGGGGTTCGGCTGTTCATGGGGGCTCCGTGCAGGTCAGGCCCGGGGTCACAGGCACTGCGGTAAAGTCTGGTCAATTCAACCAGATTGTCGTCGAGAGAGGGACCATGTCGAATCCCAAATCCGTCCACAGCATAGGTCTGTTCGAGGCCAAGACCCACCTGTCCGAGCTGGTCAGCCGCGTCGAGGCCGGCGAGGAGATCGTGATCACGCGCCACAACAAGCCGGTGGTCAGGCTGGTGGCGATGGAAGCAGCACCCGCAGTGGACAAGGCGCGTCGGCGTGCCGCGATCAAGGCCATGCTGGCGTTGAGCGAGGAACTCCGGCGCGACGGTGGCGCACAGCCGATACCCGACATCGTCCAGTTCGTGCACGAGATGCGCGAGGAGCAGACCAACCGCAAGCTCAAGGCCGCGGGCATCGAATGATCGAGCCCACCGTGGTCCTCGATGCTTCGTATGCGCTGGCCATCCTGATGCACGACGAGTCCCCGCCGGGCAGCGTCGATGCCGTGCTGCAGGCTCATCTGATCGCGCCCGCCATCTGGCCGCTCGAGATGGCCAACGCGATGATCAGCAACCTGCGCCGCAAACGCCTGACGCCCTCGCAGGTGACCCGGTTGTTCGACGCCATCGAACAGCTCGACGTCGAGGTGTTCGCCACGCCGCCCGCCAACTCGAGCCACTGGTACACGTTTTCGACGCGGCACGGGCTCACGCCCTATGACGCGCAGTACATCGATCTCGCGCTGCAGCACCGCTGCGCCATCGCCACCTGCGATGCCGCCGTTGCGCAGGCGGCCACCCAACTGGGCCTGACCGTACTCAACTGAGTCGGCGCCCCCATCCCCCCACCATTTCTGAACAGCCCGCCCCATGAAAGCCACCGACATCCGCCAGACCTTCCTGAAGTTCTTCGAATCGAAGGGCCACACCATCGTGCCGAGCAGCCCGGTGATCCCGGGTGACGACCCCACGCTGCTGTTCACCAACGCGGGCATGAACCAGTTCAAGGACGTGTTCCTCGGCTTCGATCGCCGCAGCTACACGCGCGCCACCACCAGCCAGAAGTGCATACGCGCCGGCGGCAAGCACAACGACCTCGACAACGTGGGCTACACCGCGCGCCACCACACGTTCTTCGAGATGCTGGGCAACTTCAGCTTTGGCGACTACTTCAAGCACGACGCCATCTCGTACGCGTGGGAGTTGCTGACCGAGGTCTACAAGCTGCCGAAAGACAAGCTCTGGGTCACGGTCTACGCCGACGACGACGAGGCCTACGAGATCTGGAACAAGACGGTGGGTGTGCCCACCGAGCGCATCGTGCGCATCGGCGACAACAAGGGCGCGCGCTACGCCTCGGACAACTTCTGGATGATGGGCGACACCGGCCCGTGCGGCCCGTGCACCG
>NCFZ01000230.1 GCA_002281415.1 Burkholderiales bacterium 28-67-8
TCGCGCATGGCCACCGCCCAGATGCGCCGCGCCACGCGGCCGAGCACGCTGTATTCGGGGTCCATGCCGTTGCTGAAGAAAAAGCTCAGGTTGGGCGCGAAGTCATCGATGGACATGCCGCGCGCCAGGTAGGCCTCGACGAAGGTGAAGCCGTTGGACAGCGTGAAGGCGAGCTGGCTGATCGGGTTGGCGCCTGCTTCGGCGATGTGATAGCCGCTGATGCTCACCGAGTAGAAGTTGCGCACCTCGTTGCGCACGAAGAACTCGGCGATGTCACCCATCACCTTGAGGCTGAACTCGATCGAGAAGATGCAGGTGTTCTGGCCCTGGTCTTCTTTCAGGATGTCGGCTTGCACGGTGCCGCGCACCTGCGCGAGCGCGTGGGCGCGGATCGCGGCGGCTTCAGTGGCGCTCGGATCGCAGCCGTGCTCGAGCCTGAACTTGTCGAGTTGCTGGTCGATGGCGGTGTTCATGAACATCGCGAGCACCGCCGGCGCCGGGCCGTTGATGGTCATGCTGACCGAGGTGGCGGGGTCGCACAGGTCGAAGCCCGAATACAGCACCTTCATGTCGTCGAGCGTGGCGATGCTCACGCCCGAATTGCCGACCTTGCCGTAGATGTCGGGGCGCAGATCGGGGTCGTGGCCGTACAGCGTGACCGAGTCGAAGGCGGTCGACAGCCGCTTGGCCGTCAGCCCCTCGCTGACCAGTTTGAAGCGCCGGTTGGTGCGAAACGCATCGCCCTCGCCGGCGAACATGCGGGTGGGGTCCTCGCCCTCGCGCTTGAAGGCGAAGGTGCCGGCGGTGTACGGAAACGAGCCTGGCACGTTGTCGAGCAGCAGCCACTTGAGCAGCTCGCCGTGGCATTCGTACCCGGGCAGCGCCACCTTGCGCACGCGCGTGCCCGACAGGCTGGTGGTGGTCAGCGCGGTGCGGATCTCGCGCGCTTGCGGCGTGCCGGGGCGGATGGTTTGCACCCACTCGTCGCCGGCATAAGCCTGCTGGAGTGCCGGCCACTGCGCGAGCAGCGTGCGCGCGTGCGCATCGAGCCGCGCTTCGCGCCGGGTGGCCAGCGCGTCCAGCGCGACCAGCGATTCGCCGGGCGTGGCCGGGTTCTCGCTGGCCAGCATGCGCTGGGCTGAACGCAATTGCTGCGCCTCGCGCGCCAGCGCCGCCTGGGCGCGCGCGCTGCGCTTGTAGCCGCGCACGGTGTCGCTGATCTCGGCCAGATAACGCGTGCGCGCCGCCGGCACGATGGGCGTTTGCTGCGCGCTGTGGCGCACGTCCACGCGTGGCAGCCGCCCGGTGGCCTCGACGCGCAAGCCGCAATCGATCAGCCGCGCCTTGAGTGCCTGGTACAGCGCGGTCACGCCGTCGTCGTTGAAGTGGCTGGCGATGGTGCCGAACACTGGCATCTGGCTGGGCAAGACGTCGAACGCCTCGCGGTTGCGCTGCACCTGCTTGGACACGTCGCGCAGCGCATCGGCCGCGCCGCGGCGGTCGAACTTGTTGATCGCCACGAACCCGGCGAAGTCGAGCATGTCGATCTTTTCGAGCTGGCTGGCCGCGCCGAACTCGGGCGTCATCACGTACAGCGACACATCGACCATCGGCACGATGGCCGCGTCGCCCTGGCCGATGCCCGAGGTCTCGACGACGATCAGATCGAAGCCCGCCACCTTGCATGCCGCGATGACGTCGGGCAGCGCGGCATGACGTCGGGCAGCGCGGCACTCACCTCGCTGCCGGTGTCGCGCGTGGCCAGGCTGCGCATGTACACGCGCTGCGCGCTGCCCGCTGCGGCGCCGGCTGCCAGCGCCTGGCCCCACGGCGCGATCGCGTTCATGCGGATGCGGTCGCCGAGCAGCGCACCGCCGCTCTTGCGGCGCGACGGGTCGATCGAGATCACGGCCACCCGAAGGCGGTCGTCCTGATCGAGCCGCAGGCGACGGATCAGCTCATCGGTCAGCGACGACTTGCCCGCACCGCCTGTGCCGGTGATGCCCAGCACCGGCACCGATGTGAGCGATGCGCGCTCGCGCATCAAGGCCACCAGTGCCGCATCGGCTTCGCCGTTTTCCAGCGCGGTGATCAGCTGGGCGAGCGCACGCCAGGCGGGCTCCCGGTGGCCGGTGATCGCGTCGAGGCTGGCCGGCGCGTGGGCCGACAGGTTGAGGTCGCAGCGCATGACCATCTCGCCGATCATTCCCTGCAGCCCCATGCGCTGGCCGTCCTCGGGGCTGTAGATCCGCGTCACGCCATAGGCCTGCAGTTCGCGGATCTCGGCCGGCACGATGACGCCGCCGCCCCCGCCAAACACCTGAATGTGCGCGCCCCCGCGCTGGCGCAGCAGGTCGATCACGTACTTGAAGTACTCGACGTGCCCGCCTTGGTAGCTGCTGATGGCAATCCCTTGCGCTCATCAGCAGGCGCCGCATGATGTTGATCGCCGCGTCGTGGCCATCGAACAGCGAAGCCGCGGTGACGAAACGCACCTTGTGGGTCGGCCGGTAAGCGGCCAGCGCCTTGAATGGCGCGCTGAGGTCGGTCATGAGGGTTACTCGAATTCGCGGGTGTCTGACTGTAGGCAGTTGCAGCGCTACATCAACACATGGCCCTTGGGCTCAGGCAGTGGCGGCAGGTTTGTCTCTCCGAGCGATTCACGCAAGTTGATTTCGATCGTGTCGGCCAACGCCTCGATCGGCAGGCCGTTGGGGTGGTCGTCAAAAGGCCGCTCGAGCTGGGCCGCCAGTGCGGCAAGACCGAAAAACGCATAGGTGATGAGGCCCGCCACGATGGGCGCCGCCCAGGCGTGACTGTCCACATAGCCGAAGGGCAGCAGCAGCAAGAACACATAGCTGGTTCGGTACAGCAGCAGCCGGTACACGAGCGGGATCGGCGTCGAGCGCAGCCGCTCGCAGGCGACCTGCGCCGCGCCGAGCTCGCCGATGGTGCGATCCAGCGTCTGGAACGAGATCTCGCCCAGGCGCCCGGCCCGTTGCAAGGCAGCCAGATC
>NCFZ01000061.1 GCA_002281415.1 Burkholderiales bacterium 28-67-8
CGGCGACAACAAGGGCGCGCGCTACGCCTCGGACAACTTCTGGATGATGGGCGACACCGGCCCGTGCGGCCCGTGCACCGAGATCTTCTACGACCACGGGCCCGACGTGGCCGGCGGGCCGCCGGGCTCACCCGATGAAGACGGCGACCGCTACATCGAGATCTGGAACAACGTCTTCATGCAGTTCAACCGCACCGAAGACGGCGTGATGCACAAGCTGCCCAAGCCCAGCGTGGACACCGGCATGGGCCTCGAGCGCATCACCGCGGTGCTGCAACACGTGCACAGCAACTACGAGATCGATCTGTTCGTCAACCTGCTGGCCGCCGCGCGGCGCGCGGTCGAGTCCGCCGGCGGGGCCGGCTTCGCGGCCGATTCGCCGTCGCTCAAGGTGATTGCCGATCACATCCGCGCGTGCACCTTCACCGTGGTCGACGGCGTGGTGCCGGGCAACGAAGGCCGCGGCTACGTGCTGCGCCGCATCACGCGCCGCGCGATCCGCCACGGCTACAAGCTCGGTGCGCGCGCGCCGTTCTTCCACACGCTGGTGGCCGATCTGGCCATCGAGATGGGCGACGCCTATCCCGAGCTGCGCCAGCAGCAGCTGCGCGTGACCGAAGTGCTGCGCCAGGAAGAAGAGCGCTTCTTCCAGACGATCTCCAACGGCATGGAAATCCTCGAGACCGCGCTGGCCGAAACCGCCGCGAAGCCCGGCGAGGCCGGTCGCATCCTCGACGGCGATCTGGCCTTCAAGCTGCACGACACCTATGGCTTCCCGCTCGATTTGACGGCTGACGTGTGCCGCGAGCGCGACATGACCGTCGACGGCGCGGCCTTCGATGTGGCCATGGGTCGCCAGCGCGAGCAGGCGCGCGCGGCGGGCAAGTTCAAGATGGCGCAGGGGCTCGAGTACAGCGGCGCGGCCACCGTGTTCCACGGCTACGAGCAGCTCGCGCACGAAGGCGCCAAGGTCACCGCGATCTACCTCGACGGCATGCCGGTGCTGCGCGCACGCGCCGGTGACGACGCGGTGATCGTGCTGGACCACACCCCGTTCTACGCCGAGAGCGGTGGCCAGGCCGGCGACACCGGCGAGCTGCGCAACGCGCGCTCGCGGGTGCTGGTCGACGACACCATCAAGGTGCTGGCCAGCGTGTTCGGCCACCAGGGCCGCATCGTCGAAGGCGAGGTCGAGGTGGGCGACAGCTTCACCGCGCGCGTCGACGGCGAACGCCGCGCGAAGACCGTGCGCAACCACAGCGCGACCCACCTGATGCACAAGGCGCTGCGCGAGGTGCTGGGCGCCCATGTGCAGCAAAAGGGTTCGCAGGTCACGGCCGATCGCACGCGCTTCGACTTCGCGCACCACGCGCCGATGACCAACGAGCAGATTCGCCAGGTCGAGAACATCGTCAACGCCGAGGTGCTGGCCAATGCGGCCGTGAGCGCCGACGTGATGTCGATCGACGACGCGCAAAAGACCGGCGCGATGATGCTGTTCGGCGAGAAGTACGGCGACGAAGTGCGCGTGCTGGGCATCGGCTCGAGCCGTGAGCTTTGCGGCGGCACCCACGTGCAGCGCACCGGTGACATCGGCCTGTTCACCATCGTCGCCGAAGGCGGCGTGGCCGCCGGCGTGCGCCGCGTGGAGGCGCTCACCGGCGACAACGCGCTGGCCTATGTGCAGGGCATGGAATGCGCGCTGGGCGGCGTGGCCGGCACGCTCAAGGTGCTGCGCGCCGATGTGCCGGCGCGCGTGATCTCGCTGCTCGACCAGGTGCGCGGGCTTGAGAAGGAGCTCGACGCGATCAAGGGCAAGCTGGCCTCGGCGCAAGGCGACGAGCTGATGGCGCAGGCGGTCGATGTGGGCGGCATCAAGGTGCTGGCCGCGCGACTCGAAGGCGCCGACGCCAAGGCCCTGCGCGAAACGCTCGACAAGCTCAAGGACAAGCTCAAGACCGCGGTGGTGGTACTGGCCAGCGTGGACGGCGGCAAGGTGCAGCTGGCTGCCGGCGTCACCGCCGACAACATCGGCCGCGTCAAGGCCGGCGAGCTGGTCAACTTCGTGGCGCAGCAAGTCGGCGGCAAGGGCGGCGGCAAGCCCGACATGGCGATGGCCGGCGGCACCGACCCTTCCGGTCTGTCAGTCGCGCTCGCGTCGGTCGCGGCCTGGGTGGCCGAGCGCGTCTGACGCGCCTTCTCGGCCGTTGCCCTCGTCGGGCTTGTCGTCCGCGCTGCGGTGGCACCTGACGCAGCTGTCGAAGTCGCGCACGCCTTCTTCCTCGTGCTTGGCGCGCACGTTGGACGGCGTGTGCTCGTGGCAGCCGTAGCAGGTGTAGCGTGCGTAGTCGCTGTTGACGTGGCAGGTCTCGCAGCGCGTCTGGTGGTCGCCATCGAGCACGAACAACCGGTCGTGGTCGAAGGTGGCCGGCTTCCAGCCCTGCGCGCTGTGGCATTGCGCGCAGTTGCCCTTCAGTTGTCCATGCAAGTTGTCGGCGGGTTTGCGGTGACAGCCGTCGCAGCGCTCGCGCGTGGCCGCTTGCAGCAGCTCGTGTGAAAACGGCTTGCGGCTGTGCCGCGTCAGCTTCGGTGCCTGGTGGTCGCTGTGGCAGGCCACGCAGTCGGTTTCGATGAGCTGCTGGTGGAACGCCACCTTGGCCGGCTTGGCGACGATGGTCACGCCGCGCGTGGTGCGCCGCCCGATGTCGGCCACGACGTGGCAGCTCGCGCAGCGCTGCGACGACGCCCCGCGCAGCGGCGCATGGCAGGCGAAGCAGTCGGTGGCCAGTTCGGCGTGGCCGGCGGCCAGCGGCCCCGGCCCCACCATCAGGTCTGGGTAGATGAACACCAGCGCCAGCACCGCCACCAGGTTGGCGATCACGGCCATGAGCAGCCACGGGCGCTTCAATTCCAGCCCCAGAAGATGAACACCGAGACGATGTGCGCGAGCGCCAGCACGCCGAACGCCAGCGAGATCGGCACATGGACGACGCGCCACTGTCGCACCGCATCGAAGGTCAGGCTGTCCCAGTAGCCGAGCTCGGCGAGCTGCTCGGGCGTGAGGCCTTGCGACTGCAGCCGTGCGCGCGCTTCTTCCATGCGCTTGCGCGATCGCTGCAGCAAGTACTTGCCGGTCAGCCCGCTGGCGATGTTGATGAGCATGGCCCACACCGCCAGCCACGCCAGGATCGCGTTGAAGTGGATGCCCGCGTGCACCAGCACCAGCAGCGAGCCGGCCCACGCCATCGCTTCGTGCAAGCGCAGCAGCGTGGCGGGCCGCCCGGTGCTGATGACCCCGCGCTTGCGCAGCGAATACGCCAGCGACAACACGATCATCACCGTGCCCGGGATGCCCAGGTGGCGGCCGATCCACACCGCGTCGAACCAGTGCAGCACGCCGTCGACCGCCAGCGCGGCCACCGCCAGCGCGAGCAGTGACAGCGCGAACGGCAGCACCTCGCGCGTGAACAGCCGGGCTTGCGTGCGGTTCATGCGTCGATCACCAGGGCCGAGCGCGGCGTGCCCACGCACAGCAGGCAGTGCCCCGGCGCGATGTCGTGGTCGGGCGGCTCGGCGTAGCCCACCTGGCCCTCGATGAGCCGGGTTTCACAACTGCCGCAGCTGCCGGCGCGGCAGCCCGAATCGACGGCCACCGCGTGGCGCTCGGCAAACGCGAGCAGGCTGGCATCGCGGCCGTCCCACGCCAGCGTGCGACCCGAGCGGGCGAAGCGCACTTCGAAACTCGCCGCACCGGGTTCGGGCGATGCGGGCGAGGGCGTGACCGCCCCCGGCGCATCCCCTGAGGCCGGCCCGAAGGCCTCGTGGCAGATGTCTTGGGGCGCCACCCCCCAGCCGCGCAGCGCCGGCAGCACGCCGCTCAGCATCGCCGGCGGGCCGCACACGTAGAAGCGGTGGTGCCCGGCGCTCAGCGTGCGCCGCAGCAGCTCGATGTCGATGTGCCCGAGGTGCTGGAAATCGCGGCCCGGCTCGTCGCCCGGATCGGGGCGGCTGCACGCGACGGTCAGGTGAAAGTGCGGGTGAGCCGCAGCCTGCTGTTCGAGCCAGGGGCGGAACGCGTGCTCGCGGCTGTGGCGCAGCCCGTAGTACAGGTGGATTGGGCGACCGGGCAGTTCAGCCAGCCACCAGTTGAGCATCGCCAGCAGCGGGGTGATGCCGATGCCCCCGGCGATCAGCACCGGCGTCGTCTGATCGTCGGGCTCGATGACAAAGCGCCCGGCCGGCGCCTTGACGCGCAGCACGTCGCCTTCGCGTACCCGGCCGTGGAGGTGGTTCGACGCCACGCCCGGCGGCAGGCCTTGCGCGAGCGGCGGCGGACCCACGCGCTTGACGGTGATGCGGTAGTGGAGCGGGTGGGGCCGGCCCGACAGCGAATAGCAGCGCGTGATCGGGCGAGGCGACGCGGTGCCACTGTCGCCGGCGACGTCCAGCGCCAAGGTGAGGTACTGCCCCGGCTTGAATTCGCTCAGCTCGGCGCCATCGACGGGCACCAGATAGAACGAGCACTGGGTCTGCGCAGCGTCCTCGAATTCACGCCGAACCACGCGGAACTCGCGCCAGCCCGCCCACGCCTGCCCGGCACGGGGGGTGCTCTGGACGGCGGTCGGGGCGGCTGCCAGCGCGATACGCCGGTGGCGGCGCACCAGCACCACCGCGATGCCAGCGGCCAGCTCGAGCGCGAAGGCGGCGCAGATCCAGGCCAGCAGCAAGGGGGCAGTCACGGTGATTTGGGGCGCTGCGGTTGATGCAGGTGGGCCACGGTCGGCGTCGCGAAACGTCCTGTCGATGCTGAGGGGGCGGCGCCCGCAGTTTCTTGATCTGCCTCAAGCCCGCGCCGAGCCGGCCCACGCACCAGCCCCAATGAGCCTTCAAGTTCGAGCCGGGCCGGCCGAAAGGTTTTGGCAAGAGACCGCTTCTGCGGGGCGATCGGGCTCCGCAGCGCTGCGATCGGTTTGCCCTGAGGCCCTCCATGCACACACAGCACAGCCCATCCGCCCCGGCCGCCCGGCCCGGAGCGTTCGCCAACCTGTCCATCCGCAAGAAGTTGCTGCTCAACGCCGTGATCCCGCTGCTGTTGCTGGGCGCTTTCGCGGTGTGGCTGTGGGGCGGGCTCACCGACATGCAGCATCGCGTGAGCGAGCAGGTCACGGCCAAGGTCCAGTTCGCGCTGCTGGCCAAGGACCTTGAGCGCAACGTCGTGCAGGTGCAGCAGTTCTTGTCGGATGTGTCGGCCACGCGCGGACAGGACGGGCTCGACGACGGCTTCAAGCTCGCCGGCGACAACCGCAGCGAGTTCCTGGCCAACGTGGAGCGCTTCCGCGGCTATCTCAAGGATCAGCACGCCGACGGGCAGTTGCAGGCGCTCGAGGCGGTGGCGACCCATTTCGAGGTCTATTTCAAGGCCGGGGTCGAGATGGCCCATGCCTACGTCGACGGTGGTCCCGAGCAGGGCAACAAGTTGATGCCCAACTTCGACAAGGCCAGCGAGACGCTGCAAGACGGTCTCGATGCGTTCGTGAAGGACGAGATCACCAAGATGGATGCCGATGTGGCCGGTGTGGGCGATCAGGCCACGTGGATCAAGCAGGCCGCGCTGGTGCTCAGCCTGTGCGTGGGCGTGCTGGTGCTGCTGGCGAGCTTTGCCATCGGCGGCAGTGTCTTGCGTCCGGTGCAACTGGCCGCCGACGTGGCCTCGCGCATCGCGCAGGGCGATCTGCGCCGCCGCGCCATCCCGAAGACCACCGACGAGATCGGCGTCATGCTGAGCTTGATGGGGACCATGCAGGAGTCGCTGCGCGATCTGGTCTCGCAGGTGCAACTGGGCATCGATCAGGTCGGCACGGCCTCGAGCGATCTGGCGCTGGCCAACGGCGAACTCAGCGCGCGCAACGAGCGCCAGGCCGCCGCGCTGGAACAGACCTCCGCATCGATGCAGCAGCTTGGCGAGACGGTGTCACACAACGCGGCGAACGCCGATTCGGCCAACCGGCTGGCGCAGCAGGCCTGCGAGGTCGCGCTCAGCGGTGGCCAGGTGGTGGCCGAGGTGGTCGACACGATGAAGGGCATCAATGAGACATCGCGCCGCGTGAGCGAGATCGTCGGCGTCATCGATGGCATCGCCTTCCAGACCAACATCCTCGCGCTCAACGCTGCCGTGGAAGCAGCGCGGGCGGGCGAGCAGGGGCGTGGCTTCGCGGTGGTGGCCACCGAGGTGCGCGTGCTGGCCGGTCGCTGCACGGGTGCCGCGCGTGAAATCCGCCAGCTCATCAGCAGCAGCGTGCAGCAGCTCGACAGCGGCACCGCGCTGGTCACGCGCGCCGGCGTCACCATGGGCGATGTGGTGTCGTCGATCGAGCGGGTGACCCAGGTGGTGCGCGAGATCAGCGAGGCCGGGCGCCAGCAAAGTGCCAGCGTGTCTGAAGTGGCGCAGGCCGTGGCCTTGATGGACGAGGCCACCCAGCAAAACGCCGCGCTGGTCGATCAGACCGCCGCTGCGGCCGAGACCCTCAAGGGTCAGGCGCAGCACCTGGTGCAAGCGGTGCGGGTGTTCAACCTCGACGGATCGGTCGCGCTGGCCTGAGCGCGCGCCGCCGCAGGCGGCCGGTTCAGGGTGCGGGGGCGTCGCCCGAGTGGTCGCGGTCCGGCCGGTGCCACGGGTCGATGTGCGACATCAGGTTGAGCACGCGGTGCCGCTGCAGCACGCGCTGCTGCGCGGCCACCGCGATCTCGTGGCCTGCCTCCACGCTGATGAGGGCATCGACCTCGATGTGGGCATCGACGACGATCATGTCGCCCATCTTGCGGGTGCGCACGTCGTGCACGCCGCTCACGCCCGGCGTTTGCTCCAGCGTCTCGCGGATCGCCTTGACCTCGGCGTCATCGACCGAGCGGTCCATCAGGTCGTGCAGCGCATCCCAGCCGAATTTCCAGCCCATCTTCGTGACCATGCAGCCGACGATCAGCGCGGCGATCGGGTCGAGGATCGGGTAGCCCGCCAGATTGCCGGCGATGCCCACGCCCACCACCAGCGACGAGGCCGCGTCCGAGCGGGCGTGCCAGGCGTTGGCCACCAGCATGGTCGACTTCACGCGCTTGGCCACCACAAGCATGTAGCGAAACAGCACTTCCTTGGCGAGCAGCGCGCCGCCGGCCACCCACAGCGCGATCACGTGCACCGTGTCCACGGTGTGGGGCTCGGCGATCTTGAGGAACGCCGACCACAGCATGCCCACGCCCACGCCCAGCAGCAGCGCGCCGAGGATCAGCGAGCCGGCGGTCTCGAAGCGCTGGTGCCCGTAGGGATGTTCCTCGTCGGCGTCCTTCTGGCTGTGGCGGTTGGCCAGCAGCACCACGAAGTCGGCCACCAGATCGGACAGCGAATGCACGCCATCAGCGATCAGGCCTTGCGACTTGGCCAGCAGGCCCACGGTGATCTGGGTGATGGTCAGCACCAGATTGACGCCCACGCTGACCCAGGTGCTGCGCGAGGCGGCATCGGCGCGCTCGGCGGGGCTGAACAGGGTGTCTTCGGAGTCGTCGGTGAGTTTGTCGAACTGCATGGGTCTGTGTCTTTGACGGTTGGATGGTGGCGCGTGCGGTGACGCACAAGTCAGGCCAGCCTAAGGCTTGAATATGAACGAAGTCTGAGCAGGTTCATCCGGCAGCTGGGTGTTAAGCCATTCCTAAGGCAGCGCGGTCAACATGGAGATCCTTGATTTGTTGTGAGCCCGATCCCGATGTTTCGACGCCTGAGCGCCGCGCTGATGAGCGTCGCCGCTGTCTTGCCCGCCGCACAGGCTGCCACCCCGCTCGAGCAGCTGGCCGCTTTCAGCGCGCTGGCCGGCTCGCCGCCCAGCGCCGAGCGCGGGCGCACGCTGTTCACGACCCGGCAGGGCCGCGAATGGAGCTGCTCGTCGTGCCACGGTGCCGAGCCGCGCCAGGACGGCAAGCACGCCTCCACCGGCAAGGTGATTGCACCGCTCGCGCCGGCCTTCAACGCGCAGCGCTTCACCGACGTGGCCAAGACCGAGAAGTGGTTTCGTCGCAACTGCAACGACGTCATCGGCCGCGAGTGCAGCCCTGCCGAGAAGGCCGACGTGTTGAGTTGGCTGCTCACGATCAAGCCGTGAGCGCCGCACGGTCGCCAGACCCGCCACCACCGCAGCCACACGCAGGAACACGCATGAAGCACCGACTCAACCGCTTTGCTCGCCATGCCTTGGTGGCCGTGATGGGCGCCACGGCAGCCCTGAGCGCCGCGCACGCCGAGGGACGGCGCATCGCCGCGGTGTCGCCCCTGCCCCAATACCAGCAGGAATGCGCGGCCTGCCACATTGCCTACCCGCCGGGGTTGTTGCCGGCGGCATCGTGGCAGCGCGTGATGAACAACCTGTCGCACCACTACGGCACCGACGCCTCGGTGGATGCGGCCACGCTCAAGGAGCTGTCGGCCTGGCTGGCGTCCCATGCCGGCACCGGCAAGCGCGCGGGCGTGGCGCCGCCCGATGACCGCATCACGCGCTCTGCGTGGTTCGTGCGCCAGCACGACGAGGTTCCCGCCGCGGCGTGGAAGCGCGAGTCGGTGAAAAGCGCGTCCAACTGTGCCGCGTGTCATGCGCAGGCCGATCAAGGAGATTTCGATGAAGACCGTGTCCGCATCCCCCGCTGAGCCCGCCCCGGCAGCGGCGGGTTCAACCCCACGCAACGTGCTGGTGTGGGACGTGCCGGTGCGCGTGTTTCACTGGCTGATGGTGCTCAGCTTTGCCGGCGCCTACCTCACCGCCGAGAGCGAGCGCTGGCGCCTGGCGCACGTGACGCTGGGCTACACGATGGGTGGCCTCGTGGCCTTCAGGCTGGTGTGGGGCCTCATCGGCAGCCGCCATGCGCGCTTTGCCAGCTTCGTCAAGGGGCCCGCGGCGGTTGTGCGCTACGTGCGCTCGATGTGGGGGCCTCGGCCTGAGCACCACCTCGGCCACAACCCGGCCGGTGCGCTGGCCATCGTGCTGATGCTCGCCATGGCCGCGGCCGTCACTGCCTCGGGTTGGGCGCTCTACAACGACCTGTCGGGCGAGTGGATCGAAGAACTGCACGAGGTGGCGGCCAACCTGATGCTCGCCGTGATCGGCGTGCACGTGGCCGGCGTGCTGATCAGCTCACGGGTGCACCGCGAGAACCTGGTCGCCGCCATGATCGACGGGCGCAAGGTCGGCTCGCCGAAAGACAGCGTGCGCAGCGTCTGGCGCAGCGTGGGCGCATTGATGCTGGTGGCCGTGCTGGGCTTTTGGTGGCTGCAGTGGCAAGGCGCACCGTCGGCTGCTTCTGATGGCGCTGCGGCGCTCGAGCACGGCGCTGACCGTGATGACGATTGAACCCCTCTGAAGACAAAGCCTGAGCATGCGCATCCTCCTTGCTGAAGACGACACCCTGCTGGGCGACGGCCTGCGCGCCGGCTTGCGCCAGCTGGGTTTTCTGGTGGACTGGGTGCGCGACGGCGAGGCGGCTGAAGCCGAGTTGCGCACCGGCGCCTACGCCGCGGCGGTGCTTGATCTGGGCTTGCCGCTGAAAGACGGCATGGATGTGTTGCTGGCCGTGCGGCGTGCCGGCGTCAAGCTGCCGGTGCTGGTGCTGACCGCGCGCGACGCCTTGCCCGAGCGCATCCGCGGTCTGGATGGCGGTGCCGACGACTACGTGATCAAGCCCGTCGATCTGCATGAATTGGCGGCTCGGCTGCGCGCCCTGGTGCGCCGCGCGCATGGCGAGCCTCAGGAGCGGGTGGTGGCGCAAGACATCACGCTCGATCCGGCCGCGCACTCGGTTCATCAGGGCGGAGTGGCAGTGCAGCTGTCGCCACGCGAGTTCGACCTGCTGCACGCGCTGATGCTCAACGCCGGGCGTGTGCTGTCGCGCGAACAGCTCGAGCAGCACCTCTACAGCTGGGGCCAGGAGGTCGACAGCAACGCGATCGAGGTGCACATCCACCACCTGCGTCGCAAGCTCGGTGCGGCAGCGATCCAGACCGTGCGCGGATTGGGCTATCTGTTGCTGCGCGAAGGCCCCACGCCATGAATCCGATGCTCCGATCGCTGCAGGGTCGTCTGCTCGCGCTCACGCTCGGTCTGGTGGCCAGCGTGTGGTTCGCCACGGCGCTGATCACCTGGATCGACGTGCGCCATGAGCTCGACGAATTGTTCGACGCCCACCTCGCGCAAGCCGCCGCGCTGCTCGTGGTGCAACAGGGCAAAGACGTCGACGAAGCGCACGAGATCGATGCGCCGACGCTGCACCGCTACGCGCCGAAGGTCGCCTTCCAGGTGTTCCACGAGGGAGAACTCGCGCTGCGCTCGGCCAACGCGCCGGCGCGGCCCATGGTGCCGCTGGGCGAGGGGTTCCAGGCGGGCTTTCGCACGGTGCCCGTCGAGGGCGTCGACTGGCGCGTGTTCGCCACCTACGGCACCGAGCGTGATGTGCAGGTTTACGTGGGCGAGGTGATCAGCTCGCGTGAGTCGGTGCTGCTGGCGCTGCTGCGTGGCACGCTGGCCCCGATGGCGCTGGCGCTGCCGCTGCTCGCACTGGTGCTGTGGTGGGGCGTGCGCCTCGCCGTGGCGCCGCTGCGTCGGCTCGGTCGCGTGCTGGCCGAACGCCGGCCGCAGGCGGTCGAGCCGGTGGTGCTCGACGACGCCCCGTTGGAAATGCAGCCGATGCTGGCCGCGCTCAACGATCTGTTCGCCCGCATCGCCACGCTGATGGAGTCGCAGCAGCGCTTCACCGCCGACGCGGCCCACGAACTGCGCACGCCGATCGCTGCCATTCGCACGCAGGCCCAGGTTGCACAGGGCGAACCGGACGAGGCGTTTCGTCACCACGCGCTGCAGGCCACGATCGCCGGCTGCGACCGAGCGGGCCGGTTGGTCGATCAGTTGCTGACGCTGTCGCAGCTCGAAGCTGGCGGGCTGCCGCCTGCCGGGTCCGTCGATCTGGCCGTGTTGGTTCGCCACACCGTGGCCGAGCTGGCGTCGCAGGCCGTCTGCAAGGGGCAGACCTTCGAGCTCGACGCTGCCGAGGCTTGCCTGGTCGCCGCAGACCCCGTGCTGCTGCGGGTGCTGATCCGCAACCTGGTCGACAACGCGATTCGCTACAACTCGGCTCGCGCCATCGTGAAGGTGTCGGTCCTTCGTGTGGCCGACCGGGTGCGCATGATCGTCGAGGACAGCGGGCCGGGCTTGAGCGAGGCTGCCCGCGCGCGGCTGGGCGAACGGTTCTTCCGAGTGCTGGGTACCGGGCAAAGCGGCAGCGGGCTGGGCTGGTCGATCGTGCGGCGCATTGCGGGCGTGTACGGCGCCGCCCTGCGGGTTGACCGCTCGGCCACGCTCGGCGGTCTGTGGGTCGAGGTTGAGTGGCCGGCGGCTGGCACGAACGCCGGTTGATCCGGCGCCGACGGTTCGCCGCGCCGCCTTGAAAATTCCGTCTTGCCGAAGTGATGCTGCCAGTGCCGGTCGGGCCGATCTGCCCTGAGAATCCGCAGGTCGCCGGGACGCTCTCATGGAGCAGGGTCTGTGGCGTCGAACAGGCCCGGCCTTCAAGACCGGTGCATGAACACACTGGAGAGGCTCCCCCGCAGATGTCGGTACTTCCGCCCGATTCGATGCCGTTGACGGCACAGGATGCAACTGCATCGCAGTACGGCGCGGCCGCCTCTGCGCAGTTCCGGGCGGTGGCCGGTTTGGGCGCGATCTTCTTCGCCGTGTCGCTGGCGTGCCTGTGGTTCGCGCGCCCTGCGGGGCCGGTGGCCGTTCTGTGGGGCGCCAATGCGGTGGCGATGGTCTGGCTGGCCACGCGCCCCACGTTCGACTGGCCGGTCTCCATCGGAGCAACCGGCCTGGCTGACGCTGTCGAGCATGCCCGTCAACCTGATCGAGATCGTGCTCGGCGGTGTCGTGCTCAAGCGGCTGGCCACGCCCGACCAGGCGGTGGGGCGGCCCGCGGCGCTGATGGCGGGCCTGCTGTTGGCGGGTGCGCTGACGGCCGCCGTGGGCGCCTTGCTGGCCGGCTGGTTTTACGCCGCCCTCGGCGTGAGCGGCTTCGGCGCACTGTGGCGCGCATGGTTTGCCGCCCACGCCATCGGCAGCCTGCTGGTGCTGCCGGCCGGCTTGCTCATGGTCAGTTTCAAGCGCATCCGGCACGATCGCGACCGGCTCGACCGCATGGCGCTCGATCTGCACCGGCTGTACGAGACGCCGCCGTCGCTGATGCATTCGGTCGAGGTCACGCTGCACGCCATCGCTGACGGCGTGGTGAGCCTGGACGACACCGGTCGCATCACCTACCTCAACCCGGTGGCCGAGCAACTGCTGGGCTGGCCGCTGGCCGAAGCACGCGGTCTGGCGTTCGGGCACGTGGTGCGATTGTTCGATCAGGCCAGCGGTCAGCCGCTGCCCAACCCCATCGAGCGCTGCCTCAGTGGCCAGGCAGGCGCCGAGGTGTCGCACGAGGCCATGCTGCGAGACCGCAGCGGTCG
>NCFZ01000062.1 GCA_002281415.1 Burkholderiales bacterium 28-67-8
CTCGAGCACGATGGCCTCGAGCGGCAGCACGGTGGCCAGCCGGCGCAGTTGCAACGCGCGCTCGAACGTCATCGCCCCGCCAAAGCCCAGCTTGAAGCCCAGGGCCACGAAGGCCAGCGCCTGCTGCTCGCTGCCGTTGAAGGCGTGCGCGATGCCGCCGCGCACCGGCGTGCGCCGCAGTTGCGCCAGCAGGCTGTCGGCCGAGCGCCGCACGTGCAGGATCACCGGCAGATCAAAGCGCCGCGCCAGCGCCAGCTGCGCCGCCACAAAGCGCACCTGCCGATCCGGGTCGAGCCCCGCCACGAAATGATCCAGCCCGATCTCGCCCACCGCCACCAGCCGCGGGTCGTCGGCGTGCTGCTGCAGCAGCTCACCGATGCGCGCCACATCGTCATCGCCCGCGCGGCCGGTGCACAACGGATGAATGCCCGCCGCCCACGCCAGCCCGTGCGCGTGCGCCAGCGCACGCACCGCATCGACATTGGCCACCTCGATGGCCGGCAGCACCAGCTGCGTGACCCCCGCCGCCTTGGCACGCGCCACCACCGCTGCCGCGTCACCACCGAATTCGGGCGCGTCGAGGTGGCAGTGGGTGTCGATCCAGGTCATGGGGGAATGATGCCGCGGGTCAAGGAAGATACGGTTCCCCTCTCCCACTGGTGGGAGAGGGTCAGGGTGAGGGCTGGCGCCTCAACCACCCACCGGCCCGACCACAAACGCCATCGGGGGCCGAAGCCCCCGATGTGGTGTTGCCGAAACTTTGGGGCCGCTTCAGGCCTGCGAGCGCCTGCGACGCGCCGCAGCGCCCACCATCGCCAGACCGGCCAGCATCAGGGCGTAGGTTTCGGGTTCGGGGATGGGGGAAATCTGATCTGCCACATGGAATGAGGCAGACACGTTGGTCAAATCCACTGAATTATGGTACCCGATGAATTTCTCAAACCCATAATCCAGCTGCTTCAAATACCCAGGCTGATACCCAAAAAAACCACCCTCATCAACAGTCCAATTATAATAAGAGCCTCGGAATTCCGGCCCGCAGTCAGCACACCCTCCCATACGGTAGGTGGCAGAAACTCCATATCCGTAGAATGTGGCCATGGGACGTTGATAATCAAGCCATATATATAGCTTGTATCCATAAGCGTTCTCAACTCTGTCAGATCCCCAATTGGTGATCATCTGCGTCCCGAAAAAATCGGCCAGCGCCGTCGCGGCATGCGATGAATCCAGTCCCGGAGCGTCGGACTGATCTGGAGCGGCTCCCAACGAAAACGTCACGTCGTAGGTCGTCCCATCGACCACCAGGCCGTTGATGGTCGACGGCCCCTCCACAGGCGTCATCGCATACGCCGACATCGGCAAGGCCAGCGCGGCGGCCAGCAACAGCGTGGCTTTCAGGATCAGTCTCTTCATGGTGTGGCTCTCAGTGGTCCAGCGTCCAAGGGCTGGTTTGGGTCGGTGTGCTCTGCGCAAGGCCCAGTCCTAGCGACCCGGCACCGAATGTCATTGAATTACCTGCGGCTGAACATCCCTCATTCAGGGGGTTGTGCACCGGCACACGACAAGTGCAAACCCGCGCCAGCGGGCAGCGTCAGACGAACCGGGCCGTGTGCTCAGGCCACCACGGTGCCCAGCCGTAGCCTGAGCACACGGTCGCAGCGCGCGGCGAGCGACTCGTCGTGGGTGACAAGCACGAAAGCCATGCCGCGGCTGCGGGCGAGGTCGATCATGAGATCGAACACGCCGTCGGCGGTTTCGCGGTCGAGGTTGCCGGTGGGCTCGTCGGCCAGCACGCACGCAGGGGCGCCGACCAGCGAGCGGGCGATGGCCACGCGCTGGCGCTCGCCGCCCGACAGCTGCGCGGGCCGGTGGTCGAGCCGGTGGCCCAGGCCCACTTGCTGCAGCACGACCGCGGCCGCGGCGCGTGCGGTGGCCTGATCGACACGGCGGATGCGCAGCGGCATGGCCACGTTGTCGAGCGCCGAGAACTCGGGCAGCAGGTGGTGAAACTGGTAGACGAAGCCCAGGTGCCGGTTGCGCCACTCGCCTTGCGCTTGCGCGTCCAGACGCTGCAGGTCGCGGCCCATCAGCGTGACGGTGCCTCGCGTGGGCGCATCCAGCCCGCCCATCACGTGCAGCAGCGTGCTCTTGCCCGAGCCCGACGCACCGACGATGGCCACGGTTTCGCCCGCGGCGATGTCAAGGTCGATGCCTTGCAGCACCGCCACGTCAAGCGCACCTTCACGAAAGCGCTTGTGCAGGCCGACGGCGCGAATCACGCTGGCCGGCGGCGTGGTGGCGAGCGGGCGCTCACTCATGGCGCAGCGCCTCGGCTGGCTGCACGCGGCTCGCGCGCCAGCTCGGGTACACGGTGGCCACGAAGGCCAGCGCCAGCGAGATCGCCACGACTGGCAAGATGTCGGCGCTTTGCGGGTCGCTGGGCATGCGGCTGATCAGGTAGACGCTGCCGGGCAGAAAGCTCATGTGCAGCGCGCGCTCGATGGCCGGCACGATCACATCGACATTGAACGCCACCAGCAACCCCAGCCCCATGCCCACCAGCGTGCCGATGACGCCGGAGGCGGCGCCTTGCACCATGAAGATGGTCATGATCGAGCGCGGGCTGGCACCCAGCGTGCGCAAGATGGCGATGTCGGCTTGCTTGTCGGTCACGGTCATCACCAGCGTGGACACCAGATTGAAGGCTGCCACCGCGACGATGAGCGTGAGGATGATGAACATCAGCCGTTTTTCGATCTGCACCGCCTGAAACCAGTTGCGGTTGGTGCGCGTCCAGTCGGTGATGCGCACCGAGTCGCCCAGGCGCATCTGGATCTCGTCGGCCACCTCGCGCGCTTGCTGCGCGTCCTTCAGGCGCAGCTGCACGCCGGTCGGGCCAGCCACGCGAAACAGCCGCGCGGCGTCGTCGACGTGCATGAGCGCCAGGCCGCTGTCGTATTCGTAGTGGCCGGCCTCGAAGGTGCCCACCAGCGTGAGCTGCTTGAGCCGCGGAATCACCCCGGCCGGCGTGACCTGCCCGCCGGGCGCGACGATGGTCACGCGGTCGCCCACCTTCACGCCCAAGCCGCGCGCCAGCTCGCCCCCGAGCACGATGCCCCAGCCGCCGCTCACCAGCTTGGCCAGCGTGGTGTCGCGCAGTTGCGCGGCCAGCGCCGTGACAGTGGCTTCGTCGGCCGGCGAGATGCCACGCACGATGGCGCCACGCATGTCGTCGCCGCGCGCAATCAGCGCTTGCGTGGCGATGAACGGCGCCGCGCCCACCACCTGCTCATTGCGCCGCGCCTCGGCCGCCGTGGCCTGCCAATCGGCCAGCGCCTCGCCTTGCGCCTGATAGATCTCGACGTGCGCGATGACCGACAGCATGCGGTCACGCACTTCTTTTTGAAAGCCGTTCATCACCGACAACACGATGATCAGCGCCGCCACCCCGAGCGCGATGCCCAGCATGGACACCATCGAAATGAACGATATGAACCCGTTGCGCCGCCCACTGCGACCCGCCCGCGTGTAGCGCCAGCCGATCTGGAGTTCGAAGGGGATGTTCATGTGGTCGGGGATGCTACTGGACAGGTTCGGCGTTCGGCCACCGAAGGGCCGGGCTGGACTTGCTTGCTGCGGCGCTGGTTCTCTGCGAGGGACCGCGCCGGGTTTCGGCCCGCCTGCCGAGTAACTTTCATTTGAGGGCCCAAATGAAAGTCACCAAAGCAAAGGGCCTGAACACCAGACCATTTGAATGGCTCGCTTCGGCTACACGCCTACTTCAGAGGCTCTGGCTCGAGAACATTCAGCGAGCTACTTTTTGCGGTTACCTCGCTCACATTCAGCCGCTCAAGTTCGTTTCGCCTCGACCCTTTGGGTCCACGGCGTGGGGGCATGCGGATGTCGTGGCCAACAAGCGCCGCCCAATCGCTGCCAGCCGCAGCCCGTTTCAGGCGAGCCAACAGCGCCGCTGCCAAGGTAAAGCCTGTCGCCGCTCAGCCTCTCGGGTCCTCAGTGACTTTGCCCGTGGGGCGTCCTCGGCAGTCTGCCTGTAGCCGCAGCGAGACGGCCAAATGGGCTGGTGTTCAGGCCCTCTTCTTTGGTGACTTTCTTCTGGGCCAGCAGAAGAAAGTTACCCGCCCGCCGGGGCGGAACCCGGCGCGGTCCGACGCAAGGAACCAAGCCCCGCCGGGCGCAGCCCCAAACCAACCCCCTCGCGGGAAAGCGGAAAGCCCCCTCGGGATCCCCATCCCGATAATCCAAAGGATGCATCTCCTCATCCCCCACGCCAGCGCCAGCTCCGACGCCGCCACGCAAACCCTGCGAGCGCTCAAGCTGCCCAACCTGACGCGGCTGATCACCGGCTTGCAGCCGACCACGCGCGATGTGGATGACGAATACACGCTGTCGCCACCGCATGAACGGGCACTGGCTGCGGCTTACGGCTGGCACGGGCACGACGGCTGCTGGCCGTGGGCAGCGTTGGCCGCGCGCGGTGATGGCGTCGAGGTTGGCACGCGGCCGTGGGGGCTGGTCACGCCGGTGCACTGGCACGTGGGGCGCGAGCACATCTCGCTGGCCGATCCGCTGGAGCTCGATCTGCCCGAAGACGAATCGCGCGCGCTGTTCGAGGCGGTGCGCCCACTCTTTGAAGACGCGCCCGAGTGCGGCACGCTGGCCTGGGGCTCGGCAGCGCGCTGGTATCTGGCGCATGAGCAGCTGGTCGAGCTGCCGTGCGCGTCGATCGACCGGGTGATCGGCCGCAACGTCGACCTGTGGCTGCGCGGCGATGCGCAGGCCACCGAGGAGCAAACGCAACGCCTGCGCTGGGTGCGCCGGCTGCAAAACGAGGTGCAGATGCTGCTGCACTCGCACCCGGTCAACGAAGCGCGTGAGGCTCGCGGCGCGCTGCCGGTCAACTCGTTCTGGCTCAGCGGCTGTGGCCGGGCTCAGCGCGCGGTGGCCGAGGTGCTGGTGGACGACCGGTTGCGCACGCCGCTGCTCGCGCAGGACTGGGCGGCTTGGGGCCAGGCCTGGCGCGCGCTCGACGCCGAGGTGGTGTCGGTGTTTGCCGACGGCGCGGCACAAGAAGGTGCGGTCTCGCTCACGCTGTGCGGCGAGCGCGGCTGGCAGCGCTACGACGCCTTGCCGCGCTCGCGCTGGCACTGGTTTTTCGATCGCTTTCGCACCGTCGAGCCGCACACCGTGCTGGAGGCGCTGTGAGCGCCGCACCCACCCTGCAACAACGCGTGCCGGTGCCGCGCGCGGCCTGGACGCTCGAGCAAGCCGGCGTGTCGCCGCTGCTGGCGCGGCTGTTTGCCTCGCGCGGCGTGCGTGCGGCCGATGAGCTGGATGACGCGCTGGCGCGGCTGCTGCCGCCGGCCGAATTGCTGGGTGCGGCGGCCGCGGCCACGCTGCTGGCCGATGCGCTGCGCGACGGGCTGCGCATTTGTATCGTGGCCGACTACGACTGCGACGGCGCGACGGCCTGCGCCGTGGCGATGCGTGGTCTGGCGCTGCTGGGTGCGGCACCCGGCACGCTGGGCTACGTGGTGCCCGACCGTCAGGTCCACGGCTACGGCCTGACGCCGGCCATCGTGGATCTGGCGCTGGCGCAAGGCGCGCAGGTGCTGGTGACGGTCGACAACGGCATCGCCAGCCTGGCCGGGGTGGCGCATGCGCGCGAGCACGCGCTGGCGGTGGTGGTGACCGATCACCACCTGCCGGCGCAGATCGACGACACCATCGTGCTGCCCGACGCCAACGTCATCGTGAACCCCAACCAGCCGGGCTGCGGCTTTGCCAGCAAGCACCTGGCCGGCGTGGGCGTGATGTTCTACGTGCTGCTGGCACTGCGCGGCGAGCTGCGTGCGCGCGGCGCGTTTGCCGGCTCGCCGGGTGCCAGCGCCGGCGCGCCACCGCAGCCCAAGCTCGACAGCCTGCTCGATCTGGTGGCGCTGGGCACGGTGGCCGACGTGGTGCGGCTGGACGCCAACAACCGCCGGCTGGTCGCGCAAGGTCTCAAGCGCATCCGCGCCGGGCGCATGCAGCCGGGCGTGGCCGCGCTGTTTGCGGCTGCCGGGCGCGACCCCTCGCGCGCCGGGGGTGCGGACTTCGGCTTTGCGCTGGGCCCGCGGGTCAATGCGGCCGGGCGGCTGTCGGACATGACGCTGGGCATCGAATGCCTGCTCACCGACGATGCCGGGCGCGCCGCGCAACTCGCGCAGCAGCTCGATGCCATCAACCGCGAACGGCGCGAGCTTGAATCGGGCATGCGCGAACAGGCCGAGTCGCTGCTCGAAGCGCTGCTGCAAACGCTGCAAGGCCCAGCCGCCGCGCCGCCGGCGCTTGCGATCTACGACCGTGGCTTTCACGAGGGCGTGGTGGGCATCGTGGCCTCGCGACTGAAAGAGCGCGTGCACCGCCCGACCTTCGTGTTCGCGCGCGGGCAAGACGGGCTGCTCAAGGGCTCGGGGCGATCGATCGAGGGCTTTCACCTGCGCGACGCGCTCGATCTGGTCAGCAAGCGTCACCCCGGCGTGCTCAAGAAGTTTGGCGGCCACGCGATGGCGGCGGGCTGCACGGTGGACGAGGCCGACTTCGCCACCTTCGACTCCGCCTTGCAGCGCGTGGCCGCCGAGTGGCTGGACGCGGCCACGCTCGAGCGGCGACTGCTGTGCGACGGGCCGCTGGGCATCGAGCACTTCACCACCGCCACCGTGGCCACGCTCGACGCGCAGGTCTGGGGGCCATCGTTCGAAGCGCCGTTGTTCAGCGACGAGGTCGAGGTGGTCAGCCAGCGGCTGGTCGGCGAAAAGCACCTGAAGCTCAGCATCAAGCACTCGGGCACGCTGCGCGACGCGATCTGGTTCAACCATGCCGAGCCGCTGCCCGCGCGGGTGACGCTGGCCTACCGGCTGAGCGTCGACGAATACAACGGCCGCCAGCGGCTGCAGATGATCGTCGAGTCAGCGCAAGCCACCGGCGCGGGGTGATCCCGCACTGGGCGCAGGGGCAAGCCAAAAAAGGCCGGCTCCCTACAATCGTTTGGTGACTTCGCCCCCTGCCTGGACCAACGCCGATCTGCACTGTCATTCGTGCGTGTCCGACGGCACCTTGCAGCCCGAAGCACTCGCCGCGCGGGCCAAGGCCAACGGCGTCGAGTTGTGGGCGCTGACCGATCACGACGAGATCGGCGGCCAGCGCCGGGCCCGTGACGCCGCCCATGCGCTGGGGTTGCCCTACCTGGCCGGCACCGAGATTTCGGTGTCGTTTGCCGGCCTCACGGTGCACATCGTCGGGCTGGGCTTCGACATGGACAACGAGGCGCTGTGCCATGGGCTCGAAGCCACCCGCGGCGGGCGCACCGAGCGCGCCCGCGAGATGGCCGCCGGGCTGGCGCAAGTGGGGGTGCACGGCACCTTCGAAGGCGCGCTCAAGTACGCCGGCAACCCCGAATTGGTCGCACGGACGCACTTCGCGCGCTATCTGGTCGAAACCGGCGTGTGCTCGAACACCAACGAGGTGTTTCGCAAGTACCTCGTCGAAGGCAAACCAGGCTTCGTGCCGCACCGCTGGGCCTCGCTTGGCGATGCGGTGCGCTGGATCACGCAGGCTGGCGGCATGGCGGTGATCGCCCACCCGGGGCGCTACAAGTTCACCGCCAACGAGGAGTACGCGCTGTTCACCGAATTCAAGACCCACGGCGGGCTCGGCGTGGAGGTGGTGACTGGCAGCCACACCAGCGCCGATTTCCTCAAGTACGCCGACATGGCGCTCGAATTCGACCTGCTCGCCTCGCGCGGCAGCGACTTCCACAGCCCGGATGAAAGCCGCGTCGATCTGGGCACGCTGCCCGCGCTACCCGCGCGCCTGTCACCGGTGTGGGAAGCCCTGCGCGAGCGCGTTTTGCTGCCCCAATGACCTGCCGACGACCGAGGGCACAGCCCGCCAGCTGCGCTTGATCGCCGCGCGCCACCGCCCCGGCCTGGGCATCGCGCTTACGGTGCTGATGGCGATGTGCTTCGCCTGCATGGACACCAGCATCAAGCACCTCGGCGTCACGATGCCGGTGCTGTTCATCCTGTGGGCGCGCTATGGCACGCAGATGCTGCTGATGGCGTTGTGGCTGGCGCGCGGCGCCCGGTCGACAGCCGGCGCCACATGGCAGCCCCGGCAACCACGCTTTCAGCTGATGCGCGGCGTGCTGCTGCTGGCGACGTCGGCGGCCGGCTTTTACGGATTGCAGGTGCTGCCGGTGGCCGAGTTCACGGCCATCGTCATGCTCACGCCGGTGATGGTCACGCTGCTGGCCGCGTGGCTGCTCAAGGAGCGGGTGTCGCGCTGGCGCTGGGCACTGGTGGCCGGCGGCTTCGTGGGCGTGCTGATCGTGATCCGGCCGGGCAGCGGACTGTTCGGCTGGGCGGTGCTGCTGCCGCTCGCGGCAGCGTGCTGCTACGCCGCGTTTCAGGTGCTCACGCGGCGCCTGTCGGTGCTCGAGAGCCCCTACACCACGCACTTCTGGACGGGACTGATCGGCTGGCTGTGCCTGAGCGCCGTGCTGCCGGCGGGCGGCACCGACCCTCTCGCCGCCTGGCAGGCCGCCACGCCGGGGCAGCTCTGCTTGCTGCTGGCCATCGGTCTGATGGGCACGGTGGGGCACTTGCTGCTGATCTTTGCGCTGGGCATGGCGCCGACCTCGACGTTGATGCCGTTTGCCTACAGCCAGATCGCGATGGCTGCGGCCGTGGGCTGGTGGGCGTTCGGCGCGGTGCCCGATGGCTGGGCCTGGCTGGGCATGGGCGTGGTGGCCGTGTGCGGCGCGGCCAGCGCCTGTTCGAACCGCAGTTGATCTGGCTCGCGGCCGCCCGCTGAGGCGCCGACCACAATGGCGGCATGTCGCAGTACTTCGAAATCCACCCTGACAACCCACAGCAGCGCCTGCTCAAGCAGGCCGCGCAGATCCTGCAAGACGGCGGCGTGGTGGCCGCGCCCACCGACTCGAGCTACGCACTGGTGTGCCGGCTCGACGACAAGGCGGCGGTCGATCACCTGCGGCGCATCCGCGGCGTCGACGAGAAGCACCACCTGACGCTGCTGTGCCGCGACCTGAGCGAACTGGCCAGCTACGCCCGGGTCGACAACCAGCAGTTCCGGCTGCTCAAGCTGGGCACGCCGGGGCCGTTCACCTTCATCCTAGAAGCCTCGAAGGAAGTGCCACGCCGGGTGTCGCACCCGTCACGCCGCACGATCGGACTGCGCGTGCCCGAGCACACCGTGATGCAGGCCTTGCTGGAGGCGCACGGCGAGGCGCTGCTCGCCACCACGCTGATCCCTGCCGGCGACAGCGAGCCGCTCAACGACCCCGAAGAGATCCGCGAGCGTTACCAGAAGCAGGTGCAAGCGGTAGTCGATGCGGGCGCGTGCCCGCGCCAGCCGACCACGGTGGTGGACCTGAGTGGTGACACGCCGGTGCTGGTGCGCGTCGGCCGCGGCGACCCGGCCGCGCTCGGCCTGCACGCCGATTGAAGGCCTGAACTCAGCGAGCCTCGAGCGCCAGCGCCACGCGCTGGGCATCGAAGCCCAGCTGACGCTCGCCGCGCACCAGCAGCGTGGGCGTGCCCGGTGCGCCCTGGGCGCGGTACGACTCGGCGCACGCGGCGTCGCGTTCGATGAAGCATTCGTCAAAGCTCACCCGGTGCTTCACGAACCAGCGACGCGCGGCCTCGCAATAGACGCAGTGATCCGACGACAGCATCACGATGTCGCCCGGCCTGGCAGCGGCGGCCAGCCGTTCGCCGAGCGAGCGCTGCTGGTGGCCCTGCCAGAGCTGCAGGCCGGCAAAGGCCGCGCCCGCCAGCAGCAGCGGAGCGATCCACCCGCGGCGCGGGCGATCGCTCATCGCTCGTCGGGCTGTGGTGCCGGTGCGGCCTTCTGGCCGATCCTGCTCTCGGTTCCGTCGAGCAGCTTGCGGATATTGGGCCGGTGCCGCCACACCAGCAGCACCGCGATCACGGTGCAGGTGATGGTCGCCGGGCCGAAGCCCCAGATCAGCCACTGGTAGAACGGCGCGAAGACCGCAGCGACCATGGCCGCGAGCGACGAGTAGCGCGAGAAATACGCCACGATGGCCCAGCTGAGCAGCGTGGTCAGCCCGAGGATCGGGTTCAGACCCATCAGCACACCGGCGCCGGTGGCCACGCCCTTGCCGCCCTTGAAGCCGAAGAACACCGGCCACAGGTGGCCGAGAAACGCCGCCACGCCGACCATCGCCGCCACGCGCTCGTCCAGACCGTACGGGCCGCCGAACGCCACCACCGCCCACACCGGAACGAACCCCTTGAGCGCATCGAACATCAAGGTGAGCAGCGCAGCCGTCTTGTTGCCCGAGCGCAGCACGTTGGTCGCGCCGGGGTTGCCCGATCCGTAGGCGCGGGGGTCGTCGAGCCCCATCAGGCGGCTGACCACCACCGCGAACGAGATCGAGCCGATCAGATAACCGAGCAAGGTGGCGATCAGGGGCAAAGGTGACTCCATGGGCGGGCGGGCTGGGTGAACGAAGGGACGCTCGCAGCGACCCGGCGCATCGTGGATTTTGCGCCCCCGACAAGTCCGTTCGGGCTCAGCGCTGCGACCTCGACGGGCCCTGGGGCACCGCGCCACCGATGCCGCACTGCACCGGCCGCGCGCCCAGCAGCGTGACCAGCACCTTGGGGTCGATGCCCACCAGGTAGCCGCGGCGCCCGCCGTTGATGTAGATCAGCGGCAGCTCGAGCACGGTCGCTTCGACATACACCGGCATCGACTTGCGCGTGCCGAACGGCGACGTGCCGCCCACTTGGTAACCGCTATGACGCTCGGCCACCTCGGGCTTGCAGTTGTGGACCTTCTTGGCGTTGATCTGGCGCGCGAGGTTCTTGGTGCTGACCTGCATGTCGCCGTGCATCAGCACGATGAGCGGCTGCGCGGTGTCGTCTTCCATCACCAGCGTCTTGACGACCTGGTGCTCGTCGACCGCCAACTGGCGCGACGACTCGGCCGTGCCGCCGTTGTCGACGTAGTCGTAGACGTGCTCGGAATAGAACACCGCGCGGCGCTTGAGCACCTGCGTGGCGGGGGTTTCACTGACGTGTTCTTTGCGGGACATGGTTTCAGGCGCGAAAGCGCTCGAGGGCGTCGCCGGTGACGCGGCAAATGCGCCAGTCGGGCATGACGGTGGCGCCCATTTTTTCGTACATGTCGATGGCGCGCTGGTTCCAGTCGAGCACGCTCCACTCGAAGCGGCCGCACTCGCGCTCCACGGCGATGCGCCCGACACGACCAACCAACGCGCTGCCCACGCCTAGCCGGCGGTGATCGGGCTTGACGTACAGGTCTTCGAGGTACAGCCCCGGCTGCGACAAGAAGGTCGAGAACGTCGTGAAGAACAACGCGAAGCCGACCACTTCGCCCGCCGCTTCGGCCACCAGGGCTTCAGCCACCGGACGCTCGCCAAACAGGTGCGGGCGCAGCTTTTCGGGGGTGACCTGCAGCAGGTGCGTCAGGTGCTCGAAATCGGCGAGTTCACGGATCATGGCGACGATGGGAACGACGTCGCGCAATTCGGCACCACGGATCGAAAAAGCGGCTTGCGCGGAGGAGTTCATGCCTGCATTCTCGACTGCGCGCCCAGCCTGCACCGACGCCTCGGCGCCACAGGTCGCGTGAGACAATGAAGGCTTCGAAATCGACGTGGAAAACCGCCCTCATGGACACCGAACAGATCAATGCGATTGGCCATCAACTGGCCGATCTGAGCCAGCGCACGATCGAACTCCGGGGGTATCTTTGACTACGATCGCAAA
>NCFZ01000231.1 GCA_002281415.1 Burkholderiales bacterium 28-67-8
CGTGCACGATGCACTCGCCGTTCCACATCAGCATGTCGGCGCCGGTTTGCTGCTCGATGTAGCGCCCCAGATGGCGGTCGGGCGCCCACAGGATCTTCTTTCCCTGGTCTTTCAGGTGCTGCACGATCGACAGCGCGCACGAGCTGGTGACCATCCAGTCGGCGCGCGCCTTCACTGCCGCGCTGGTGTTGGCGTAGACCACCACCGTGCGATCGGGGTGGGCGTCGCAGAACTGCGCAAACGCATCCGGCGGGCAGCCCAGGTCGAGCGAGCAGGTGGCGTCCAGATCGGGCATCAGCACGCGCTTTTCAGGGCTCAGGATCTTGGCGCTCTCGCCCATGAAGCGCACGCCCGCCACCACCAGCGTGCGGGCGGCGTGATCGCGCCCGAAGCGCGCCATCTCGAGCGAGTCGGACACGCAGCCGCCGGTCTCGAGCGCCAGATCCTGCAAGTCGCCATCGACGTAGTAGTGCGCCACCAGCACCGCATCGTGCTGTTTGAGCAGTTGCGCCGCACGCGCCTTGAGCGCCGCGCGCTCAGGTGGCGACAACGCCGGCGGCACCTTGGCCCAGGCCTGCGCGGTGCTGCACGCGCCGCGGGCATCCTGGCGCGTGAAGTCGAACAGGGTCTGGGCCATGGATTACTTCTTCTGGCCCTGGCGGCCGGCCAGCGCGTGCGTCACCGCCACCGGGTCGCGCTCGTCGCTTGGCACCAGATCGAAGCCGTCGTCGAGCTTGACCGACTTGAGGTAGTTCAGGCGGGTGATCACCGGCTCTTTCGGCCACTCGCCCTCGTCGGCGGCGATCTCGAGGAAGTGGATCGCGCCACCGATGATGTAGAGCAGTGTCGTCACCGGTGCGGTGATGCCCTCGACTTCGAGGTTCACGTCGCCAAAGGCCATTTCGGCTGGCGTGACGCGAGCCACCGTGGCGGGCAACTGGAAGTCGACGAAGCAGCCGACGCCGGTGTGGGTGCGGTTGCGGACCTCGAGCTTGGCAATCTGCTTGCGCAGCACGGCCAATTCAGGTTGATTGCCCTTCAGAAAGGCTTCAAGGATTTGTTGTTCGAAAGGGTTGAGGGACTTCATAGGACTCCGTGAAAAGCTGAATCTCGCGACTCTTGCGCGCCGGCGATTATCTGCGTTTGCCCGGGGACCGGGCTGCTGCTGATCGAAGCCGGTCGACGACCCGGGCAGGGCTGTTCGACAATCAGCCTTGCGTGTGGTTCCCACGCGGCAAGGCGACTGTGCGTCTGTGCCGCCGGCCGCACCTCAAGGCCTTCTGATGACCCAACCTCCGACCCCCGACGCCCCCTTGCGCGAAGACCTGCGCACCATCTCGCTGGTCGGTCTGGCGCACGGCACTTCGCACTTTTTCCATCTGCTGCTGCCGCCGCTGTTTCCGCTGTTCATCCGCGATTTCGGCTTCAGCTATGCCGAGCTCGGTCTGCTGGTGACCACGCTGTTCGTGGTGTCGGGCAGCGGGCAGGCCGTGGCCGGTTTCGTGGTCGACCGCATCGGCGCGCGGCCGGTGCTGTTCGCCGCGATGTCGTGCTTTGCACTGTCGGGTTTGGCGCTGTCAATGGCCACCGGCTACGGCGGGCTGGTGCTGGCCGCGGCGCTGGCGGGTCTGGGCAACTGCCCGTTCCATCCGGCCGACTTCACCATCTTGAACCGCCGCGT
>NCFZ01000063.1 GCA_002281415.1 Burkholderiales bacterium 28-67-8
AAACTGCAAACCGGTGCAAACCTGGGTTTGCAGTCGGACGCTAGGCAAATGCTGCGCTCGCGCCCCCCGCATTGCACTTTCGGGAGGAAGGACCCGTCGCGATCGCGTCGGCCTGCCCGAAGTCAACTCTGTCCAGAAGATAGCTCGAATACTACGGGCAACCGGGGTGTTTTGTTGCACGAGCAAAAGTCGCTCATGCCATCGCACACCATCTGGCCCGCGACTGCTCGCGCCAAAACACGCTAATTCACGACGCACGAGTAACCCCATTGAGCCTGGCGGCCACGAGCTGCAATGCACGCTGCCACCGCCGCCAGGCAGTCGTGCGATCGCAGGCAAACCGCGTCGAGATGTCGCGCCAGCCATATCGCTTGGCACGCATCCAGATCAAGTGCCGCTCCTCGACCTCGAGCCAGAGCACCCAGCGCATCGTCTCCAGCATCTGCTCCACCGCCTCGGGAGTCGGAGGGAAGGGACGGTAGACCGGCTCGTCGGCCGAGAAGAGTTCCCATTGCTGGCGAACGATCGGTGGCCAGGTGTTGAAGTAGCCTTGCACGCGCACGGGCGGCAGACGTCGTCCGGTGGTCGCGGCATCCTCGAAGCGTGCTGCCACGTCCTCGATGGTCCAGAGGGTGGCAGTCCTAGTCACGGCGGCGTCCTCCCGCTCCGTACAGGCGCTCGCCGATGCGGCGCACGAACTCGCGCTCGACGAAGTCCAAACGCTCGTCGGACTCGTTGATCACGAGGATGTGTTGATCGCGCCAGCCCTGTTGCTTGACGGCTTCGAGGTCGGTGGGCTCGGGCTGCAGGCGTCCGAGGGGGCAACGGTAGGAGGGGGTGTACATCTTCATCTCACACCTCCTGCGTCTCGATCGCCCAATGAAGGATGGCCAGCGCATCGGCTTCGTTGTCGTCACCAGGACGGTGGCCGCGTTGGGTGACCGACGCGATCATCTCGTCCTTGCCGGCGTTGCCTTTGCCGGTCGCGTGCTTCTTGATCGTCCCCACGGGCACGCCCTGGTACGGGATGCAGTGGTGCTCACACCAGGCCGTGAGGTGCCCCAGGAAGCCACCGTAGGCATGGGCAGCATCCACGCCCGCGTGCCGACGGACTTCCTCGAAGTACACCGCGTTGATGTGGTCGCACGCCGTGAGCAGTTCAGCCAGCCAACGCTTGAATCGCAGGAAGCGCATGCCCCCGCCTTCGAAGCGCTGCGGCTTGAATTGCTCAGTGCCACTGGTGATCGTTCCGTCCGGGTGCAGCAGTGCCCAACCGGTACGTGTGCCCAGATCCAGGGCCAGGATCGTCATATTCATCTCTTGCTCCATTTCTGGGGCGAGTGACGGATGTGACGGGTTTGCCGGTTATCTCTCTATCGTGTGCGTACGCGCACGCGTAAGGGGTTAATCAGTAGACCTGTCAAATCCGTCACTCGACCCCGCATCAGTCGTCTCGGTAGGGATAGCCGCCCCCATAGGGCTTCGGACGCAGGCTGATGCCGGCCAGCGCCCGCGCACCCCCGGTCAGGCGGCACTTCTCGAACTTGCGTGTGGCCATGAGTTCAGCGAAGCGCTTGACAGAGCCGACGTACTCGCCGGCCCGCTCTGCCCATTCACGCCAGTCGGTGAACAACTCGGACACGCCCTCGCGGTGGCTCTTGGAGAGCAGGCAGCGCTCCTCGATCCATTGACCCAGTGCGTCCTCGGCCTCAAAGTACTCCTCAGTCGCCGACACCACGCATGGCGGCGGCTGCAGCCCATCGCGCTGCCACGCGAGACAGCCGTCGATCGCCCAGGCCAGGATCCCGTCCCGTTCGGCCAGCAGGCGCTCCGTGAGTTGGCCGTCGCGCCTCTCGGGCGGCACCGTCACCGTGAACGGGATCAGGTGGAGGCGGCGCTTCATGGCTTCGTCCACGTTGCGGATCGATGGCTTGTGGTTGCCAGCGATCACCAACTTGAACTGCGGGAAGTACTCGAAGAAGTCCTGCCGCATGAAGCGCGCCGACACCTTGTCGCCGCCGGTGATGGCCTTGACCTTGGACTCGTTCCAGCGCCGCCCCTGTTCGGTTTCGATCGATGCCACGAAGCGCGCGCCGCGCAGTCCGGCGAGGTCGGTCGGGTGCCGATCGCCGCGTGCCTCCATGAACGTGTCCATCGGCGCGCTGGTGGCGTAGTCCCCCAGGATCGTGGCCAGCGTGTTCACGAACACCGACTTGCCGTTGGCGCCCGTGCCGTAGAGGAAGAACAGCGCGTGCGCGCTGGTGGCGCCGGTCAGGCAGTAGCCGACCATGCGCTGCAGGTAGGCCTGCAAGTCCTGGTCGCCGCCGGTCACGTCGTCGAGGAACGAGCGCCAGCGTGGGCAGTCCCCTCGCGGTGTGGCCGTCGCCAGTTTCGTCATCCGATCGGCACGGTCGTGCAGACGCAGACGTCCAGAACGCAGGTCGACCACGCCGCCCGGCGTGTTCAACGCAAAGAGATCGGCGTCCCACTCCTCGGACGTCGACGAGTGCCGACGGTCAGACCGCGCCAGCCGATCCACGCCGCCCACGGTGCCGCTGGCCAGCAGCTTCGCCGCCAGTCGGTGCGAGTCCACCTTGAGCGCCGCCTCCCGGCAGATGGAGCGGATCAGGTGGTGCGACAGCAGGGTCTCGTCGGGCTGCCAGCGGCTGCCAGTCCAAACCAGCCACTTGCCCCACGCTGCGCAGTACCGCCAATCGTCGGCGTAGCGCGAGGTGAAGGCCAGCGCCAGCGCATCGTCCGTCGCCCAGACCGTGGCTTCCTGCGAGCGCGCGGTGTTGAGCGGCTTGATGCACATGCGTGGGCCAGAGGCGATGAACCCCTGGATGTCAAACCCCTCGGTGATGGCATCCGCAGCGTCCCAGCCGTCCGGCTTGTCGTCGGGCGGGAGCAGGACGTCACAGGATGCGGCGCCCACCGTCAGGAGCGCCTGCGCAGCCGACATGGCGTACTCCCAGCCCGGCTTGTCACGGTCGGGCCAGACCAGGACAGCCTTGCCCTGCAGCGGCGACCAGTCGGTCTTGTCGACCGGCGCGTTGGCGCCGTGCATGGCCGTGGTCGCCACGACGCCCGCGCCGATCAAGGCCTGCGCGCACTTCTCACCTTCGGTCAGGACGACCGTCTCGGCCGCCACCATTCCGGGCTGATTGAACAGGGGCCGTGGTTCGGGTGGCGCCATCTTGCGGCGCTTCGCATCCCACGGGCGGAACTCCTTCTTCCGTCCAGGCGGGTCGTAGCGATAGACGACCGCGATCAACTGTCCGGCGACATCGAGGTAGTCCCACTTGGCAGTCGCCGGACCGAGGTCATCGACCGGAGCCTCCTTTTTGGCCTTGCGGGTCGGCGTTGCCGGGGCGCGGCCGACCAGGTCACCGGCGTACTGCAGCACCTTCGGGAAATCCTGCGTCACATTCACGCCGAGGTAGGCAGCCAACAGATCGAAGATGTCCCCACCATCGCCCGTCGCCCGGTCGGTCCACAGCCCCGCCTTCTCGCCATCGAGTACGACCTCGAGGCTGTCGCCAGGGCTGCCCAGCACGTCGCCGATCAGGAACTTGCCCCGGCGCTTCTTGCCGGCCGGGAACAACGTAAGGAGCACCGACTCCAGACGCGCCAGCACATCGCCGCGCACGGCGTCGCGTTGTGCGCTGGGATCGATGGATGCGTCGGCGACGTCGTCGTTGAAATCAAGCATCGACGACCTCCTGGCTGCCCGTCTCGGCTGCGGCCTGCAGGGACTCCATCCACACCAGCAGCTCGCCCAGCTTGAAGCGCACCAGCTTGCCCACCCGGTAGTGCGGGACTTGCAGACGGACGCGCTCCTTCGGATGGGTGAGCAGGTACATCTGCAGGTTCAGGCAGTGCGCCGCCTCACGCGCATCTACCAAACGCTCGCGCAGTACGTCGTTCACAGTAGGGTTCGTCATGCTGCGGCCCTCCAGCACCGGTCTTGCCACCCGCACATGCGGCACTCGAAGTGCGTCGGGTCATGGAAGCCACGCGCCAGCAACTCGCCAGCTTCGGTTGCCGCGATCACCCGCAAGCCGCGATCGGACATACGCTGCGCCAAGGCCGCATCGAAGGGCACCAACTCCGTGTAGATCTCCATCGTGTCGGCGTTGATCGCCGTGAAGATCGCCGGCTGCTCATGCAACTGCAGGTAGGCCTGATAGAGCACGACCTGAGCGTGGTAGATCGGCTTGGCCGCTGCGAGTCGGTTCTTTTCCAACTCGCGCCAGGACTTCGATCCCAGGCACTTGTTTTCCCAGAGTGCCGGATACGCGAAGCCCTCGGGGCCGCCGACGATCACGCCGTCGATATGACCCTGCAGGCGGCCGTCGACAGCGGAGAACCCGAACTGATCGCCGTTGGCCTTGCGGGTGCGCAGGTCGAAACCGGCGGCCCGCAGCCATGTGACCATGCAGTCCTCCATCACATGGCCACGCTCGAAGATGCGCAGGATGCGCCCTTCGGTTTCGCGGCCGGGATCGACCGGCGCTTGGGCGAACTCGTACTGCAGCGCGCGCTCGCAGGCCGCACCCAGACGCGATGCGCCGAGGTACTGACGCGGCGACTGCGCCGAACGCGTCTGCTGCAGGCCCGCGTCGACCAGCGCGGTGATCTGGCCGGAGATGCTCGAAGTGGAGTTGAAGTCGATCATGGCTTCGCCCCCTTCGGCTCTTCCCAGGGCAAGTCGTCCTCCAGATCGGCGAACGGGTTGGCCATGGGATCGGGCGTGGGAGCCAAGCCCCGCACGGGCGGGAACTTGGTCTCCTCGTGGTGCTCGACCATCGCGTCGGTGTAGCAGGTGACGATCGCGTCGATGACCTGGAGAGCCTCCCCTTCGGAGTACTGCCCCAATGGTTTGTCGAAGCCGATCTCGCCCGCCACCTCACCGAAGGACTTGAGGCACTTGCGCATCGCTGCATGCTCGACGTCAGAGGGATCAATCACTTTGACCTCCCTGATGTCCTTGCTGCCGTCCTTCACGCGCACCCAATTGCCGTACAGCGCGTGAAACGCGTCCTGACACCGGCGCGAACAGAAGACCCAGTCGATCGGGTAGCGGCCGGGGGTACCGATGCCACGACGGTTGTCCGTGTGGCCGTACCCGCGCGCCTGTCGTTTGCAGACCCAACATTTCACGCATCCCCCTTACTGCGCCCAGGCCGGTTTGCCCGGCACGGCGGGACGCTGGGCCTGCGGCGCAGCGGTCGGTGCTGCGACTGGTGCGGTCGGGGTGTGCGCGGTGGGTGCCGGACGCGCGGCAGTGCCAGTAGCGCGGGCGTAGTCCGGGTGGTCCGGCTCGACGGCGATCTTCACCACGTTGCGCAGGTCTCCGCGACCGTCCTTCTCGACATCGATGCGGGCGACAAACTCCAGCCCGTCCAGTTCGTGGAAGCCGGAGATGCGCCGAGCGGCGGCCGCCTGCGGCGAGTTGTCCTGTGGACGGATGTTGCGGGCGCTGTTGAGGGCGGCGCGCACGAAGGTGCGACCCATGTTCCCCCAGGCCGGACCCTTCGCGCTGTGCAGACCGACGTTGCTCCACATCTTGCGACGGGCGAACTCGCCTTCCAGGATCACAAACTCGCAGGACAGGTAGATCGATCCGGTGTCGAAGCTCTGCGTGGCATAGCCACCGCCCCAGCCCTGATTGGGGTCGTCATAGCCACCGGGCTTGATGGTCATGCGAACCTTGGCCACCGTCCCCTTGGGGATCAGGTCGAAGGTCTGTTGCTGTTCGGCGTCGTTGAAATCATTCCAGGCGGACATGGGTTACTCCTTGCTGTTTTTGGGTTGGGTGGCGGCAGCGCACTTCTCGATGAGCGCGTGCAGATCGGGGGGCTCCAGCAGGTCGAGCTGGCCGGAGCGGTCCTTGGCCGGGTAGCCATAGGGATTCATGGTCTGGGTGATGAAGGCGCGGTACGACGAGCCGTCCTCGGCCTTGATCTCAGCGAGCGTCACGACCTCGTCGACGATGCCGGGCAGCTCGGCAGAGGTCTTGGCGCCCTCGATCTGCGGCACGAACACCTTCCTGTTGAAGTCGTCCATGCGCTCGTCAAGGATCGAGACGAAAACGACGTGCTTGCCCCGGGCGTGCTGCAAATGCATCAGGGCACCCAGCATCTCGGTGCCAAGCAAGCCGTAGGCGCCGCGGGTGTCAGGCTTACCGGTGCGCTCGGACATGGCCTGCGGCTGGGCCTTGGACCAGATCAGCGCCAAGCGCGCCAGCACGGTGATGCTGTCGACGAAGTAGCAGTCGTACTTGGCCAGCTGCGCCGGATCTCCGTAGCGCTCGCAGACGTGCTGGTAATGCGCTTCGGAATACGGCGCTTCCGGCGGCAGCGCTGGGTTGGGGCCAGCCAGGAAGACCACGAGGTCACGGAACTCAGGCCAGGTGCTCGGGCGCACACAGTCGCCACGCCAGTCCCTGACCGCGAGGTCGCCGGCTTCGAGATCGACGAACAGCGTCGAAGCCTCCGGCAGTGTCTTGAGTTGCGTGGTCTTGCCGATGCCGCTCTTGCCGAGCAGCACCAGCTTCACGCCCTTCTTCTCGCGCAGTCGCTGGTCAGCGGTAATGATCGGAAGTGTCATCACGCCACCTCTTTCAGCTGATCAACGACGGCCGGATTCCAGAGGATCTGGTAGCCGCTGTGACCGTTGCGCGAGAACGGCATGGCCTCGGCCCACGCCTTCCCGGCGTCGGTGAGTTCCCACTCGTCGCGCTCGTTGCGGAACTGGAAGCCCAGAAGCGCGAGGCGCTGGTTAGTGGCCTTGGCCGAAGTCCCGGCCAACTTGCCCAGCTGTGTCGCGTTGTGCGAGCAGGTCGGCTCATTGGCGGCCGGCAGCGCGCGGCGCAGCGTCTCGATCACCAGCCCGGTGTTCTCTTGAATGCAGGTGAGCGTGGCCGCCATGGCGATGCCGGCCTTCACGCCTGGCACTTTGGCCACGGCGTCACCGATCAGCAGCAGGGAGGACACGCGGTCCTGGGTCGGTGCCGGCAAGGTGGCGACCGGGGTCCCGGAGTAGGTGCCGGTCTTGCGGATCGAGGGCAGGACCTCGCTGGTGACCCAGCGTTTGAACCGCTTCGCGGCATCCTTCGTGCTGCCGAGGATCAGCGCGTACAGGCCCGACTCGTTGACGAAGCTCGCCAGTTGGACCCGGCCCAGGCTGTCGATGATGTCGCGTTTCGCGACGTCATCCGAATCGACGTGCTTGGCGAGCGCATCGCGCGGATTCGCCAGTTCCAGGGCTGCGCAGACGTCATTGGCGTTGAACCAGGGCTGGCCGGCGTCGTCGACCTGCACGCGCAGGGCATGCGTCTCGAACTGAAAGGGGATGGGCGTGTTCATGGTTACTCCTTCCATGCGATGTCGGAGAGGCGATCGGCACCGAGGGCACCGGCCTTGCGGGCGTTGATGTAGAGCTCGTCCAGTGCGCAGCGGCGGCGGCTGGCGATGGACTGCTCCTCGGATGCCAACTGAATGGCGAATGCCAGTTCGTCGAGCGTGGCCGTGTGCGTCGGAACGATCACCACTTCCTGGCCAGCGCGGTCCCGGTAGCGGATCTGCTCGGGCAGGTGGTCGGCGTAGAACGACGTGACGTGCTTGCGCAGTGCAGAGGTGTTGTTGGTATTCATGGATCAGTCCTCGGAATCGATGGCCAGGTCGTAGGACGCCTTGCCGGGTTTGACGGTGCGGGCAGGCTCAAACTGCTCGCGCAGCGCGGTCGGCCAGTTGGTGAAGCGGGACTCGGGGACGCTGAACTCGATGTCCAGGTAGTCCTCGACCCGGTCGCCGGAATCAGCGATGCGCTGGGCGATGGCCGCGAGCTGTTTCTGGTCCCAGCTCACGCGTTTCGGGGTGTCGACCGCGATGCGGACCAGTCCGTCGTTGAAGCGCACGGTGCCGAAGTCCTTGCCAGCCTCGGCACGAGCGGCGCGTTCTTGCTCGGCGTAGCGGCGTTGCATGGCGGCGTGGACCTTGGCCTGTGCCTTCTTGACCCAGTCGACCAGCTGCGCAAGGTTGTGATGGACCTCGCAGAGCTGGGCCGGCGGCAGAGAGGCCAACTGGGCATCCGACATCGCGGACAACTGTTCGGGGAAGATGGTGATTTCGTTCATCGTCTTCTCCGATCAGCGAATCGAGCGTTCGGACGTCGAGTCGTGCAGAGCATTGGTCTCGAAGTCGATGACGGCATCCAGGGGATAGCTCACCCGCTTGGACAACTTCAGGTACTTCGGGCCACGGCCCTCACTGCGCCAGCGCTGAAGAGTCTTGGGACTGATGCCCCAGCGCTGCGCCAGTTCGTTCTCGTTGAGCACCCGACGATCGCCGGGTGAAAGACTGTTGATCGCCTCGCGGGGCGACTGCGGATTGGGGGTTGCCGGTGTCGGCATGGAAGCCTCCTATGACGTTGTTGAGGAACAGGTGTCATTGGAGAATTCGGGTGGCGAACATACGAGGGACCGAATGGCGAACCACGCGGAAACTCCTGGTTCGCCAATGCCCCGGGGCCCAGACGCACAAACGGCGAGCACATGGCTCGCCGTCTGGGTGGTGTCGGTTCTACCTGCCGATCAGATCGAGAAACCGAGCGCCTTGCGCTGCTCCTGCCAGTCGCGCGGCAATTGGTCGTGCCGCCCGCGAAGGGTCTGCAGGTTGAGGTGACGGGGCTGCTGCCCGTCGAGGATGGCTTCGATGATGTCCGGCGCCAGCGTGGTCATCCGCAGCACCTCCGCCACCCAGCCTTGTTCCAGCTTCATGGACCGCGCAAGGTCCGTGATCGTGGCGAACTTCCCTTGATCAAGAAGCTTCTGCCAGTAGAAGGCCTTGCCTAGTGTGCGGATCATGGGGATGTCTTCCCCGCCCGCGCCCAGGACTGATCGTTCGCCCGGGGGAGGAATCATCACCTTGCGATATTGCTTGCGCCGAATCGTCAGAGGCACCATGGTCACGCGCTGCTGACCGGTGACATAGCTGCGCGCGTCGTCGCCGACTTCGATGCGGACGCTGCGCAACTTCGCGTTCGCCGGCCGCGCGACCGGCTTGTCGTTGGAGGTCATGCGCATGCCTCTTCAGTCAGCGCGGATTCCTCGACAAGTGGGTGGTTGGCGATATCGGCACCCAGGCCGATCCACCCGTCTTCTCGCCAGTGGATGTCCAAGCCGCGCTCATGCAATTGGACGCGCTCGATCATCAAGCGCGTAATCCGCTGCTGCTCCTTCGGAAACAGCTGGTCCCAAACTGCGCCAATGCGCTGCATGGCGACGACCACCTGAGCTTCGTCGAGGTTGGCGCCCCTGGGGTGCTTTTGGCATGCCCGCCAAGTTGCCACCATCAACTCCGGTGCACGCAACGCCTTGTGAATCTGCTCCAGGACGGCCGTTTCGATTTCGGCGGCGGGCAGCGACCCGATGTCGACGGAACCCGGCGCGAGGGTCGCCCCGGCGCTGCGCCGCTTGTGGAGGTACGGAACGTAGTAGCGGTACAGCCGCCCGTTCTTCTTGCGCGTGTAGCTGTGGATCATCAGTTGACCGTCGGGCGCGTGAAGCAGACCGGCCAACAGGGCGGGATGTTGAGTGATGCCTTCGCGCGGACCGTGCTTGCGCCGCTCGACGAAGGCGTGGGCCGCGTTCCAGAGTTCCTGGTCGATGATGGCGTCGTGCTGGCCCGGGTAGCTGGTGCCCTTGTGCTGGATCTCGCCCAGGTAGATTCGGTTGCGCAGCATCTTGAAAAGGTACTGCTGGTCGATCGGCCGACCCTCCCGGAACAGACCGCCCTGTGTCTCCCATGCCTTGGTGGTGCGTCCCTCGATCGCCAACTCGCGCACGATCTCTGCCGCCGACCCATGTTCGGCGTAGCGACGGAAGATATCCCGCACCAGGTCTGCCTCCGGTGCGTTGATCACCAGCTTGCGCTCAACGACGTCGTACCCGAGAGGTGGCATGCCGCCCATCCACATGCCTTTGGCCTTGCTGGCCGCGATCTTGTCGCGGATGCGCTCGCCTGTGACCTCGCGCTCGAACTGCGCGAAGGACAGCAGGATGTTCAAGGTCAGGCGTCCCATCGACGTCGTCGTGTTGAACTGCTGCGTGACCGACACGAAGCTCACCCCGTTGCGGTCGAACACATCGACGAGCTTGGCGAAGTCCGGCAGGCTGCGCGTCAGGCGATCGATCTTGTAGACGACCACGATGTCGACGCGGCCGTCCTCGATGTCCGCCATCAATCGCTTGAGTGCTGGGCGATCCAGGTTGCCGCCTGAAAAGCCGCCATCGTCGTAGCCGTCCTGCACTGCAGTCCAGCCTTCATGGCGCTGGCTCGACACGAATGCCAACCCGGCGTCGCGCTGCGCTTCGAGGCTGTTGTAGTCCTGGTCCAGCCCCTCGTCGGTGGACTTGCGCGTGTAGATCGCGCAGCGCTTCCTGGGCGCAAGCGTTGGTGGCGCCGGCGTGTTGCGATGGGATTTCATGCTTCCTCCTTCTTCTTGGTCTTGAGGCCGAAGAACAGAGGACCGGACCACGGGCACCCGGTGATGACCTTGGCCACCGCCGTGAGGCTCGTGAAGCGCTGGCCACGGTATTCGAAGTCGCGCATGCCGCGCACCAGGACCTGGTGCTCGACGTCGTCGTAGACGCGCGTGAGGATCGTGCCGGGCAGCAGGCGATCGGCTTCGCGGCGCAGCCGGGGCGGCAGGATGCCGGTCTCGCCGATCTCCTCCAGCTTGCGGCGCACGGATCCCTTCAGGCTGCCGAACGCGCGCTCCTGGATCTTGTACGCGAGGCGGGTTTCGAGCCAGGTTCGGTGATGGTGATTTGGGCGCTCGTCGAAGTGCTCGTCCCACAGTGCCCAGAGGCTGTCCATGGGAAGGTGGGGGATCTGGGCGACGCGGGCCGCCACGCTGGTGGCGTCGACCGGGGGTGCGTGTGTCTTCATGTGCGAACTCCTTCTTTCTGATAGGGGTTCGCATTCACGCGCTGGTTGGCAGTAAAGCCAAGGCCAACTGCGTCTTTCTCGTCCTCAGTGGTCGAGTGATTGGACGCTGAGTCCTTGTCGCGCAGGCGTAGGACCGCCAAGGCGAGCAGGTCAGCGATTTCCTGATGGGGATGGCGCGGCCAGTCGGCGTTCGCGCAGGAGATGGGTTCGTCGTTGTGCATGGCAGGCATTCATTTGGAAAACGCTGCTCATGCTAGAAACGAAGGGGACTTCGCGTAACGTGTTTTAGCGGAAATAGGGGCGGTCCATGAGGCTGCGCATCAATTACTGGAATGATTCGCCTCAGTGGCTGCTAAGTCTGCCTACATACATTCTCCATTGTGCAAATCCCTGCACTCCTCTGGAGAAACATCATGTACCGCTACACCAAACTTTCCCTGCTGGCCATTGCCATCGCTGCAACTGGTGCCGTGGCCTACGCCGCCAAGGGCAGCATGGAGAACGACGCACTGGCGATTACCAATGCCAAGATTCCGCTTGCTCAGGCCGTGACCGTTGCCGAACAGCACGTCAACGGCAAGGCAGCGCGCGCCGAGTACGAGAACTCGAAGCAAGGCTGGGTCTATGACGTGGAAGTTGTCAGCGGGGCCAAGGTCTTCGATGTCCGGGTCGATGCCGCCAAAGGCGCGGTCATATCGTCTGCCGAGGACAAGGCGGATCAGGATGACGACCACGACAAGCAAGACTAACTACACGCAGCAAGGCCGGAGCATTCCAAAGGAGTGATCCGGCCACG
>NCFZ01000064.1 GCA_002281415.1 Burkholderiales bacterium 28-67-8
GTGGCCGCTCGCGGCGGCCAGGTCGTCTCCGAGGTCGTGTCCACCATGGACGAGATCAACGCCAGCTCGAAGAAGATCGCCGACATCATCAGCGTGATCGACGGCATCGCCTTCCAGACCAACATCCTCGCGCTCAACGCCGCAGTCGAAGCCGCACGCGCCGGTGAACAGGGCCGCGGCTTCGCGGTCGTGGCCTCCGAGGTGCGCAGCCTGGCCGGCCGCTCGGCCGAAGCCGCCCGCGAGATCAAGACGCTCATCGGCGCGTCGGTCGAAAAGGTCGAATCGGGCTCGCGCCTGGTGGCCAACGCCGGCGACACCATGGCCGAGATCGTCAGCTCGGTGCAGCGCGTGAGCGACATCATCGGCGAGATCACCGCCGCCGCAGCCGAGCAGTCCGAGGGCATCGGCCAGGTCAACGCCTCGGTCATCCAGCTCGACCAGATGACTCAGCAAAACGCCGCCCTCGTCGAACAGTCCGCCGCCGCCGCAGAAAGCCTCAAGGATCAGGCGCTGCGGCTACACTCATGCGGTCGCACGCACCGCTGCGCGGCCTCGCGTGACAGCCAGGCCGCCGGCCAAACCGGCAGCGCTGCCCAAGGCCGCGGCCAAGCCGAAGTCATTGCCCACACGAACGAAGTCGTTGCCCCCGGCCGCCTTGAAGCTCGGCGCTCCGGCGTCGGGCAGCGCGGACGACTGGGAAACCTTCTGACCCGAATGCCCCACCAGCACACGCCATCGTCAACACTCACCCCGCACGGAAGGAACGCCCCATGAACACGACCACCGACGCCAACCACACGGCCAAGCATTCCCTTGAAGGTCACCAGCAAGCCGCCCTCGCCGGCGGCGAATTCCTGACCTTCCGTCTGGGCGCTGAGGAATACGGCATCGACATCCTGCGCGTGCAGGAGATCCGCTCGTACGAAGCGCCCACACGCATCGCGAACGCGCCCCCGTTCATCAAGGGCGTGGTCAACCTGCGCGGCGTCATCGTGCCGATCGTCGATCTGCGCCTGAAGCTCGGCTGCGAGGCGGTGGAATACAACGAGTTCACCGTGGTCATCGTGCTCAACGTGGCAGGCCGCGTGGTCGGCGCGGTGGTCGACTCGGTCAGCGACGTGCTCGAGCTGTCCACCGAGTCCGTCAAGGCCGCCCCCGAGCTGGCCTCGTCGGTCGACACCAGCTTCATCACCGGCATCGGCAATGTGGGCGACCGCATGCTCATCTTGATGGACATCGAGGCCTTCATGTCGAGTTCCGACATGTGCCTCATCAGCGAGGTGCACTGAGCGCAACCCAACCCACACTGAGGGCCCGAGCATGAAGTCACTCATCCGCGACCTGAAGCTGTCGCACAAGTTCACCTTGATCGCCCTGCTGGCGCTGCTGATGCTGGCCATACCGGCGTCCATGGTCATCCGTTCCGAGCTCGATCTGCTGAGCTTCGCCAAGCAGGAACTGTCAGGCATCGAACCGGCGCGTGACTCGCTCCGGCTGATCCAGCTCACGCAGCAGCACCGCGGCCTGTCGGCCAGCGCGCTGGCCGGCAACACCGCCGCAGCAGGTCAGCGTCAGGCCAAGCAACTCGAAGTTGCTGCCGCCTTGAGCAAGGCGCGCGCCTCGGCTGCCACCCTTGGCGACACCAAGCTCGACGCAGCCTTCGCGCGAGTGGACAAGGAATGGGCCAGTCTGTCGGGCGAGGTGTCCAGCCAGGGCATCGACGCGCCGCAAAGCTTTGCGCGCCACACCGCGCTGATCACCGCCCAGATCGACTTGCTCGATGACGTGGCCAACACCTCGGGGATCGTCTTGCACCCCGAAAAATCCGGCTATTTCCTGCAGGCTTCGGCGCTCAAGGAGCTGCCGCTGCTGACCGAGGCCATGGGCCAGTTGCGCGCCCGCGGCTCGGTCATGCTCACCCGTGGAGAAGCCTTGTCCGAGGACAAGACCCGGCTCCAGATCCTCGTCGAAGTCGCCCGCTCCCGCGTCGATCAGGTTCGCAAGTCCATGGCCCTGGCCTTCGAGGACAACGACGCCTTGAGCGCGGCCACCACCGCTTCGCTTCAAGCCGCACTCGCGAGCACCGACACGGCATTCAAGCTGATCGATGACAAGCTGGTGCGCGCCGACAACGCTAGCTTTCCCGCGGGCGAGTTCTTCGCCGCCATGACCGCCACCATCGATCAGCAATACAAGCTGATCGACGACTCGGTGGCCGCACTGGACAAGGAACTGCAGCGCGGCGTCAGCACGGCGTCTCTCCACCTCGAGTTTCTCGCGGCCAGCACCGCGCTGCTGGCGAGCTTTGCGGCCTGGCTGCTGTGGGCGATTGCCAGCACCACCACGGCGTCGGTGCGACTGGCCGCGCGGGTCGCCGATGCCGTGGCGGCAGGCGACCTCACCACCCAGGTTCCCGATGCGGGCCGCGATGAGGTCGGCACGCTGCTGCGCTCGCTCACCGCGATGAACACGAGTCTGGGTACGGTGGTGTCTTCGGTGCGCAGCAATGCCGAAAGCGTCGCCATTGCCAGCGCGCAAATTGCACAGGGCAACCTGGACCTGTCGAGCCGCACCGAGCAGCAGGCCTCGGCTCTGCAGCAAACCGCCGCCTCGATGGAGCAACTATCGGGCACCGTCAAGCAAAACGCCGACAACGCCCGTCAGGCCAATCAACTGGCCACCAGCGCTTCGACCGTGGCGATTCAGGGCGGCGAGGTGGTCAGCCAGGTGGTCGACACCATGAAGGGCATCAACGACAGCTCGAGACGCATCGCCGACATCATCAGCGTGATCGACGGCATCGCCTTCCAGACCAACATCCTCGCGCTCAACGCCGCAGTGGAAGCCGCACGCGCCGGTGAACAGGGCCGCGGCTTCGCGGTCGTGGCCTCCGAGGTGCGCAGCCTGGCCCACCGGTCGGCTGAGGCAGCCAAGGAGATCAAGTCGCTGATCACCGCCAGCGTCGAGCGGGTGGAACAGGGCACTGCCCTGGTCGACCGTGCCGGCGAAACCATGACGGAGGTGGTGTCGTCGATCCGGCGTGTGACCGACATCATGGGCGAGATCAGCGCTGCAAGCGTCGAACAAAGCCAGGGCGTGAGCCAGGTGGGTGAAGCCGTCAACCAGATGGACCAGACCACCCAGCAAAACGCGGCGCTGGTCGAGGAAAGCGCCGCCGCCGCCGAGAGCCTGAACTCTCAGGCTCGGCAACTCGTCGATGCGGTGGCGGTGTTCAAGCTGTCAGCCGCCGAGTACCGGGCCGCTGCGGTGCGAGCGCCGGTCGTCAAGCCGCCTGCGGCGAGCCTTGAGCGACGTCAGCCGAACCGTGCCACCAACGTCGTGCGACCTGCTTTCAAGATCAAGGAAGCCAAGCCCAAGACGCTGGCAGCGCCACCCGAAACCGCCGAGGCCTCCAAGAGCGGCACCGACGACTGGGAATCGTTCTGACGTGAGTTGCTGCGGTGCCGCGGCCACGCCGCAGCACCGCCAACTTTGCCGAACAAGTCACGCGCGGCGCGTCTTCACTCGCTTCGTGACAACGGCGTCACCTTGGTGACGCAGCTGCGAGGGCACACTCGCAACCTGCTACAGGGCACACCCGCACGAAAGTCGGGGTCGCAAAGCTTCCGGTCTAACGCTCTCACGAGCCAAGGCAGCGGGGCCGCAACGTGGAGCGCAGGCATCAAGCCCGGCGCCCCGCAGCGATCGCCCTGCCGAAGTATTCAAGGGAGATCGCCATGAAAAGCTGGTTCGTTCGTTTGATGATCGCGTCCACCGGTGCCTTCGCAGGGCACGCCGCGCTGGCCGCGCTGCCGCCACCACTGCCCAAGCCGATCGCCGTCAAACCCGCACCGGCGCCCGTGGCCGCCGCGCCGGTGTCAGCGATTGCGCAGTACCTCAACATCAACATCAGCGCGCCGGCCAAGTACGCCACGGTGACGCTGCCGGCCTACTACGACCAGCAGGTGCTTCGCGGCGACAACACGCCGCCCAACAACCGCATCACCGACAAGGGCGCCACGCTCGGTCGGGTGCTGTTCTGGGACAAGCGTCTGAGCGTGAACAACACGGTGGCGTGCGCCACCTGCCACCAGCCGGCGACTGGCTTTTCGGCCAACACCCAGTTCAGCAAGGGCTTCTCGGGCGCGACCGGCACCGCCCACGCCATGGGCCTGGCCAACATCGCTTTCTACCGGGACGGCAGGATGTTCTGGGACAAGCGCGCGGCCAGCGTCGAGGCGCAAGCCACCCAGCCGATCACCAACCCGATCGAGATGGGCTTCGATGCCAGCAACGGCGGCATCAACGCGCTGCTGGTCAAGATGCAGGCCCTGCCCGACTACCCCGAGTTGTTCAAGGCGGTCTATGGCGATGCAGCCATCACCGAGTCGCGCATCCAGCTCGCGCTGGCGCAGTTCGAGCGCAGCATGATCTCGGCCAACAGCCGCTGGGACCAGGGTTACGCCAGGACCTACAACCCGTCGCTGGCCGACAAGGGTCTGAGCCTCGACGTGCCCGGCTTGACCACACAGGAAAACACCGGCCGGCGGCTGTTCATGGGCGGACCCAACAACGGCGGCATCGGCTGCGCTGGCTGCCACCAGCCGCCCACCTTTGCGCTGAACCCGAACTCGCTGTCGAACGGTCTCGATGCGGGCGAGACGCGGGTGTTCAAGTCACCCTCGCTCAAGAGCCTGTCGCCAGGCCAGCCCATGATGCACGACGGGCGCTTCACGACGTTCGAGCAGGTGGTGAGCTTCTACAACCTGGGCGTCAAGAACGGCCCGGCGCTGGACAACCGCCTCAAGACGCAGCGCGGCGACCCGCGGGTGCCCAACCTGTCTCGGGCCGATCAGGCCGCGCTGGTGGCTTTCCTGAAGACGCTCGACGACCCGACCCTGCGCATCGACACGCGCTTCGGCAATCCGTTCAAGCAGTAAGCACCGCGCCTGCGTGATCGGAAATCACTGCGCCGCCTGACGCAAGGTCTCGATCACCGGGCGGCGCAGCACCTCGCGCAGGCCCCACCAGCCAGCCGCCAGCGACAGCAGCGCGCCGGCCACCCCACCCAGCAGTGGCACCAGCGGCGACGGGTGCCAGGCGAAGTCGAACACCTGACTGGCCAGCACCCAGCCGATGGCCGACGCCGCGCCTGACGCGAGCACCCCGGCCAGTGCGCCCACCCCCAGCAACTCGGCGCGCTGCACCTGCGCGAGCAGCCGGCCGCTCGCACCCAGCGCGCGCATCACCGCAAACTCGCGCGAGCGCGCCTCGCGGGTGGCCGACACCGAGGCGAACAGCACCACCAGCCCGGCGGCCAGCGTGAACAAGAACAGGAACTCGACTGCGCTGATCACCTGATCGAGCACGCTCTGGATCTGCGCGATCGAGGCCGACACGTCCACGTTGGTCAAATTCGGAAACTGGCGCACCAGCGCGTTGTCGAACTCGGCCGCGGCCGCAGGCGCCTTGAACGCCGCGATGAAGGTGTTGGGCACGCCTTCGAGTTGCGCACCGGGAAACAGCACAAAGAAGTTGACGTGCATCGAGCCCCAGTCAACCTTGCGCACGCTGCTGATGCGCGCTTGCACCGGCTGGCCGGCCATGTCGAAAGCCATCGTGTCGCCGAGCTTCAAGCCCAGCGTTTCTGCCAGGCCTGACTCCACGCTCAAGGCGCCAGGCTCGTCGCTCACCCAGCGCCCGGCGGTCAGCTCGTTGTGCGAGGGCAGCTCGCTCGTGTAACTGAGATTGAACTCGCGCTCGACCAGCCGCTTGGCGCGCTCGCCCTTCACCGAGTCGACGCTGACCGTGCGACCGTTGATGGCCACCAGCCGGCCGCGGATCATCGGGTACCAGTCGAACCGCGCCACGCCGGCTGCGCGCAACGTGGCCTGGAACGCCTCGGCCTGATCGGGCTGCACGTTGATCACGAAACGGTTGGGCGCATCGGGTGGCGTGGACTGCCGCCAGCTGTCGATGAGGTCGGTGCGCAGCAGCACCAGCAGCATCAGCGCGAGCAGGCCGACGCTGAGCGCCGAGACCTGCAGCACCGCAAACGCCGGGCGCGCCGCGATCTGGCGGGTGGCCAGCACCAGCCAGCGCGGTGCGTTCGACTCGGGCACCGCGCGACGCAGCAGCCACACAGCCGCCGCACTCAGCAGCGCGAACAACGCAATCGCCCCGGCAAAGCCGCCCACGGCGATCACCCCGAGCTTGAGATCCGACGACACCGCCACCAGCAGCGCCGAAAACCCGAGCACGCCGGCCAGCAGCACCGCGATCGAGGCGGGCTGCAGCGCACCCACATCGCGGCGGATCACGCGCAGCGGCGGCACGCGCGCGAGCTGCAGCACCGGCGGCAGGCCAAAGCCCATCAGCAGCGTGAGCCCTACGCCCACGCCCAGCAGCGCCGGCCACCACGACGCGGCGGGCAGGCTCACCGCCACCAGACCGGACAGCAGCCACACGAACACATGGTGCACGCCGAAGCCCAGCGCCACACCCAGCGCGCTGGCCAGCAAGCCGACCAGGCCGAACTCGATCAGGTACTGCAGTGCGATGGTGCGCTGCGCCAGACCCAGCACGCGCAGCATCGCGCAGTCATCGAGGTGACGGCTGGCGAAATCTCGCGAGGCGATGCCCACGGCCACCGCGGCCAGCAGCGCAGCCAGCAGCGCCACCAGGTTCAGGAACTTCTCGGCGCGGTCCAGCGTCTGGCGCATCTCGGGGCGGCCGGTCTCGAGGGTGTCGAGCCGCACGCCGGCCAGCGCAGTGCTCTTGAGCTGCGCGGCCACCCAGTCCTTGAACTCGCCCACCGCCGCCGCACCGCGCGCGCCATCGGCCGGGTTGGCGGCTACGATCAGCCGATAGGTCACGCGGCTGGCCGGCTGGATCAGGCCGGTGGCTTCGAGATCGGCCTCGTTGATGAGCACCCGCGGCGAAAAGCTCATGAAGCCGGCGCCGCGGTCGGGCTCGATCAGGATCAAGCGCGTCACGCGCAAGCTGGCATCGCCCAGCATCAGCGCATCGCCCGGCTTCAACGCCAGCGCGTCGAGCACCGGCGATTCGACCCAAACGGTGCCCGGCTCGGGCGCGTGCGCCACCGACTCGGGTGGCTGGCCCGCGCCCGCACTCAGGCTCAACCGGCCACGCAGCGGGTAGCTGGCGCTGACCGCCTTGACCGTGAGCAGACGCGTGGCACCGCCTTGCGCGTCGCTCGCGCGGCCCATGCTCGGAAAGACCGCGGTGGCCGCACTCGCCAGCCCCAGCGATCGCACCTTGTCGATGACCGCCGCCGGCGTGGGCCGGTCGCTCACCACGACCGCATCGCCACCGAGCAATTGCGTGGCATCGCGCAACAGGCCGCCGTTGATGCGATCGGCAAAAAACCCTACCGCCGTGAGCGCGGCCACCGCCAGGCTCACCGCCACCAGCAGCAAGCGCAACTCGCCGGCACGAAAGTCGCGCGCCAGCTGGCGAATGGCCATGCGCCACACCGACACGGTGTGGCTCGACGAGTGAATGGCTTTGTCCATGCGGCGACCTTACCTCGCCACGTTGACGGTCTGCCGGTGTTTCAGGCTTTCGAATCGAATGAAGCGGTCCGCGGCAAGACCGTCGCGATGCGTGCCACCAGATCGTCGAGCTCGAACGGCTTGGCCAGGCAATCGTTGGCGCCCCGGCGCAAGCTGTGGATGGCAGCGGCCACATCGTTGGGGGCGGTCAGCACGATCACCGGCGTGCTGGCCCTCCGGGAGCGGAGCTCCTCCAGCCAGACCAGGGCGTCTTGCTACATCATGGTGGCGTCCAGCACGATCACCTGCCAGTCCTGCAGGCAGGCCTGTGACAGGCCGACGCGCACATCGTCGCAGTGCCTGACGTCAAAGCCGTGCGACTGCAGACCCGAGCACAAGTCGTGCGTGGTCCTGTGGATGTCCGCCACCAACAACAACCTCACCGACACGGCTCCTTCCAGGGTGAGCGCCGGCGACCCATGAACCGCTCGCCAGCGCGAGCGGAAGTTTCCAGCGCCGCCACGCCCGCGCCCACGACGATTTGCGACGAATGCGACGTGAGCGTCGCGGTCCGTCGGGAGAAAGCCTCTGGCGTGACCGGGCCGAAAGCCCCGACGGCGTCGTCAGGGCAGCGTGACCCGGGCGCAGTGTCCCGCGGCGCCACGAGTGAACTGCAGCGTGCCACCGAGGCGCGAGACCACCTGCTGCACCACCGGCAGTCCGAGGCCGCTGCCCGGCACGCTGCGACTGGCGTCACCCCGCGCGAAGGCCTCGAGCATGGCGCCGGTACCCCCGGGCAAGCCATCACCGAGATCGCACACATCGAGGATCAGCGCCACACCGTTGTGCCCCAGCCTCACCGACACCGGCGCCCGCCCATGCTTGAAGGCGTTGTCGATGAGGTTGAAGATCAGCCGGTCGACCAGCAGGGCATTGGCCCGGTGCAGCACCAGACGTTCTGCGGCCTGGATTTCCAGCCGAAGTTCCCAGACCGGTCGCTCGAACCGCGAGACCACCGCCTGCGCCACCGCAGCCACGTCCACGGTCTCGTCCATGGGCAGGGAGCCGGCCCGAACGAAGTCGAGAAAGCTGCCGATCAGGCGGCCTGCGTGGTCGACGTTGCGCGTGATGATGGCCAGATCGGCCTGCGTTTCGGGCGTGGCGGGCAACATCTCGGCGGCCAGCCGGATGCGCCCCAGCGGCGTGCGCAAGTCGTGTGACACGCCGGCCAGCAGCATCGCGCGTTCACGCTCGGCCGTGCGCAACCGGGCGATGAGCTTGTTGTAGTCGTTCTCCATGGCGAGCACCTCTGCGGGTGCGTCAGCGCTGTCGTGCGAATCGTGCGGCGCATAGGCCATGGCACCCAGCGCCATGCGCCGGCGCAACTGCTCGAGCGGGCGCGTCACGCGCCGGGCGAAGGTCCAGCTCATGCCGCCGACCAGCGCCAGGATGAACAGCGTGAGCGCGAAGTTCAGACCGCTCCACGTCGGCCAGACCGGCGGCATGGGAAGACCCAGCCACACGGCCTGTCTGCCGGGCGGCAGGACGTGCATCCACAGGGTCAGCACATCGCCTTGCCAGCCCAGACGGGTTTCGTCGACCACCACGCCATGCATGGCCAACTGCTCCTCGAAGTACCCGGCGGCCGGGCCGAATCCCAGACGAAAGGTCAACGGCCCCGAAGGAAGCGTGAGCGACCGATGAATCGGGTATCCCGGCGAGGCCAGCGAGTCATCGTCGCCGCCCGGCCGTACCGCAGCAGCCGAGAGATTGGCCGCCCACAACTGCGCGTAGGGCGCTGCCGCCGCCCGCACGCGAGCCACGGCAAGCCATGCGGCGAACAACATGCCCACCGCCAGCGTGAGCAGCATCTGCGCGAGCATCAGCCGCGCAAGGAGGCTGTCAAAGCGTGGACGGGACATTGACGGCGGCGGATGGCGATGACGCAGCCCCCGGGGGGGAGAACACATAGCCCTCGCTGCGCACGGTGCTGATCCATTCCCTGCCGGGCGACGCGCTCGACAGCTTGCGCCGCAAGCGGCCCACCTGCACGTCGACCGTGCGGTCGAGCGGCCGGTAACTGCCGACCTGCGCTGCGCCGTTGAGTGCCTCGCGCGATTGCGGCTGACCCGGCGCGCGGGCCAGAGCCAGCAGCAGCTTGTATTCAATGCCGGTGAGCATCACCACCCGCCCGTCCACCGACGCCTCGCGACGGATCAGGTCGATCACCAACCCGTCGAAGACGATCTCGGTGACCGGTCCGGCCGACGGCACAGGCTCGGCCGGCCGATGGCGGCGCAGCAAGGCGCGCACGCGCGCCACCAGTTCGCGCTTCTCAAACGGCTTGGCGAGGTAATCGTCAGCCCCCACCTCCAGGCCGAGCACCTTGTCCATCGGGTCACCGCGCGCCGAAACCATCAGGATGCCGAGATCGGGTTGCTGCGCGCGCCAGCGGCGGCAGACATCCAGGCCGTTGGCATCGGCCAGCATGACGTCGAGCAACACCACGGGTGGCCGGTGCAAAGCCAGCAAGCGCTCGCCTTCTTTCACCGTGAGCGCCGAATGTACCTCCCAGCCTTCCTGGCCCAGCAACCGCACCAGCAGGCCTTGCAATTCGGCGTCGTCATCAACGATCAGGATTCTTGGGTCAGTCATCTCGCCGGGCATCCTCAGGTCAATTGGGTTCGGTCAGGCAGCGGCTGGTGCCACGCGCAGGCACGTTCAGTGGGCCACCAAGAATTCTGCACAGCCATGCCGCGCCACTCCTGCCGGATCATGACGTCTTGTGACGATTACGACCCGAATGTCTCATTCAAAACCTTCCAAACACCACGCAACAGGAGTCCGCAAGCCGCCGGCCCTTTCGCTACAGGATCAACAGCGCCCGAAAGTCGTTGACGTTGGTGAAGGTCGGGCCGCTCACCAGCAAGTCGCCCAGCGGCTCGAAGTAGCCGTAGGCGTCGTGCGCTTCGAGCCGCGCGGTGGCATCGAGCCCCAGCGAGCGGGCGCGCACCAGCGTGTCGGGGGTGACGAAGGCACCGGCGTTGTCCTCGGTGCCGTCGATGCCGTCGGTGTCAGCGGCCAGCGCCCACACACCGCTCTGACCTTGCAGCGCGATGGCGCAGCCCAGCAGGAATTCGCTCGCCCGCCCGCCGCGCCCGCCTCGGGCCTTGACGGTGACGGTGGTTTCGCCGCCGCTCAGGATCACGCACGGCCGCATGAAGGGCTCGCCGCGCTGCGCCACCGCACGGGCCAGCGCCGCGTGGACCTTGCCGACCTCGCGCGATTCGCCCTCGATGGCATCGCTCAGGATGTGAACGCCCAAGCCAACCTGGCGCGCCAATCCCGCCGCAGCTTGCAGCGAGTGCTGCGGCGTGGCGATCAGGCGCACATCGTGGCCGGAAAACACCGCATCACCGGGCTTGAGCGTCTCGAACTCGCCCCGCTCGAGGCCACGCCGGGCCGCCTCGGGAATGGCGATGGCGTACCGGTCCAGGATCGCCAGCGCGTCGGCGCAGGTGGTGGGGTCGGCCACCGTGGGGCCGCTGGCGATGGCCTCGGGCGCGTCGCCCGGCACATCGCTGATCAGCAGGCTGACCACGCGCGCCGGCGCGCACAGCGCGGCGAGCCGCCCGCCCTTGATCGCCGACAGGTGCCGGCGCACGCAGTTGATCTCGCCGATGGGCGCGCCGCTGCGCAGCAAGGCCTCACTGATGGCCTGCTTGTCGTGCAGCGTGAGACCCACCGCCGGCATCGTCAGCAGCGACGAGCCGCCGCCCGACAGCAGGCACAGCACCAGGTCATCCGGCCCCAGACCGTTCACCAGCGCGGCGATGCGCTGCGCAGCGTGCGCGCCGGCCGCATCGGGCAGCGGGTGGCCGGCTTCGAGCACCTCGACGCGAGCCGATGGCAAGCCACACGCCGGCGGAATATGGCCGTATCGGGTGACGACCAGCCCGCCGAGCGGCGCGTCAACCGGCCACAGCGCGTCGACGGCCGCGGCCATGGCGCCTGCGGCCTTGCCCGCGCCAATCACCACCGTGCGCCCGACCGGTGGCGCAGGCAGGTGCGCTGCGATCACGCCGGCCGGCAGCGCGCGCGCCACGGCGGCGTCAAACAACGCGCGCAGGAAACCGCGCGGGTCGTCGTGGGGTGACGGCACCGTCGTCACTTCACCCGTATCCACGCGAACTCGACCCAGTTGTCGGCGCGCTGCACCACGTCGACGTTTTGCCGTGCGGCCCACGAGATGACCTGCCGGTGCAGCGGGATGTAGTTGACCGCCGACTGCTGCTCCTTGAGTGCGGCCTTGATGAGCTGCTCGCGGCGGGCCGGATCGGCCTCGCGGCTGGAGGCGGCAGCGGCCTCATCGAGCCGCGCGTTGCTGATCTGCCCGAAGTTCCAGGCGCCCACGCCGCCTTCGCCGCGGCTGCGCATGAGTGGCGTGAGCGTGATTTCGGCGTCGGTGCTGGCGCCGCCCCAGCCCATCAGATACAGCGAGGTGTCAAACCGGTGCAGGCGCGGAAAGAAGATCGAACGCGGCATGGCGTTGAGCCGCACGCGCACGCCGAGCTTGGCCCACATGGCGGCCAGCGTCTGGCAGATTTCCTCGTCATTGATGAGTCGAGCGCCACCTCGAAGCCTTGCGGGTAGCCGGCGTCGGTCATCAGCTGGCGCGCGGCGGCCAGGTCGAACGGCAGCCGCTGCTCGATCACGGGGTCGTTGAACGCGCCGCGCGGCGACGGCGTCATGCCGCCGGTGGGCAGCGACTGGCCGCGCATCAGGCGGCTGCGCACGGTTTCGATGTCGATCGCCTGGTACAGCGCTCGGCGCACCCGCACGTCCTTGAACGGGTTCTTGCCCTTGACGCTGCTGTAGAGCAGCTCGTCGCGCGACTGGTCCATGCCGATGAAGACGATGCGGTTCTCGGGGCCTTCGACCAGTTTCAGACCGTCGGTCTTGCGCAGCCGGGCCAGGTCTTGCGGGGCGGGATCGAGCACGAAGTCGAGCTCGCCGGAAATCAGCGCGGCCACGCGGGTGGCGTCGCTCTTGATGGGCGTGTAGACCACCTCCTGCACGTTGCCTTCGAAGCTGCCCCACCAGCCGGGGTTGCGGCGGTAGACGGTCTTCACGTCAGGCTCGCGCAGCACCAGCCGGTACGGGCCGGTGCCGTTGGCGTTGAGCGAGGCGTAGCCCGTTTGCTGGGTCTTGAAGTCGATGGGCCGCGCAGCGCCGTGCTTGTCAGCCCAGGCGCGGCTCATGATCTGCACCGTGTAGAGGTGCTCGAGGAACACCGGGTTGACCTGCTTCAACACGAAGTCGATGGTCAGCGCGTCCACCACCTTGAGCTCGCCCAGCGCCAGCGCGTAGGTCTTCAGATCGGATACGCCATCGCGGGCGCGCTGCACCGAAAACACCACGTCGTCGGCGGTGAACGGCGTGCCGTCGTGGAACTTCACGTTGGCGCGCAGCTTGAAGCGCCACAGCGTGGGGCTGAGCTGCTGCCACGAGGTGGCCAGCACCGGCACGATGGCCAGCGTGCGATCGCGCCCGACCAGCGGCTCGTAGATCTGGCCCGTGAGGTTGTTGGTCAGCAGTTCGTTTTGCGAATGCGGATCCATCGTCAGCGGATCGCCCTGAGATGACCAGCGCAGGGTTTGCGCCGCCGCCGGAGTGACGCTGCCGGCGCACGCCACGCCGATCAGCAGCCAGATAAACAGGCGGGCGGCCGGACCCAGCCGACGGGCGAACATGAGCCGGTCTGGCGCAGCCATCAGTGACGCTCCGTGACGCCGCACACAACACCTATCACTCGTTGGTGAATACCGTCGCCAGCTTGTCCATGTTCTCCAGCGCCATGCCCGATCCACGCACCACGCAGGTCAACGGATCGTCGGCGACGATGACCGGCAAACCGGTTTCTTCCATCAGCAGGCGGTCGAGATCGCGCAACAGCGCGCCGCCGCCGGTCAGCACCATGCCCTTTTCGGC
>NCFZ01000232.1 GCA_002281415.1 Burkholderiales bacterium 28-67-8
TGTGCGGCGCGCTCGGTTCACTCCCTCTGCTGGCCGCTTGCGGACTGCGGCTGCCGATGGCGGCCTTGCAGGGGCATTCGGTAACGCTGCCACTGCGGTTGGACGACGTCACCGCGCAGTCGGTCGGGCCGCGTTCGGCGGTGATTGACGCTGGCGAGCGAATCTCGATCACGCGCTCGGGTTCGCGGGTGCGTGTGGCCGCCATCTCGCGCTTGGGGCGCCAGCCGGTCGCGGACGAACGTGCCGCTTCACAGCGGCTTTACCGCGCGCTCGATCACTGGTTTCCGGGCTGCGCCCGCGTCAGCCAGTCACAGCACTGGGCCGGCAGCTGCCCCGCCTTGCCCGATGGCTTGCCCTTGATCGGGGCGAGCGGTATCCCGGGCGTTTGGCTCAACCTCGGCCACGGTGACACGGGCTGGGCGATGGCGTGCGGATCGGCTCGCGTGCTGGCAGACGCCATCACGCAGCGCACGCCGGACATCGACGTCGACGGGCTGGGCGTCGAGCGTCTGCGCGGCTGAGCGCATCACCCGCGCGGGTGGTGTGCGGCGTGCAGCGCTTTGAGCCGCTCACGGGCCACATGGGTGTAAATCGTGGTGGTCGAGATGTCTGCGTGGCCCAACAACAACTGCACCGCGCGCAGATCAGCGCCGTGGTTGAGCAAGTGGGTGGCAAACGCATGGCGCAAGGTGTGCGGCGACAACGGCACGGCCACACCGCCGCGCAGTGCGTGCTGCTTGATCAGCTTCCAGAACATCTGACGTGACATCGGCGCGCCGCGGCCGGTGACAAACAGCGCGTCACTGACCTGACCTTTCAGGATCTCGGCACGCGCCCCGGCCTGGTAGCGAACCAGCCAGGCGCGTGCCTCCTCGCCAAACGGCACCAGCCGCTCCTTGGCACCCTTGCCGGTGATGTGCAAGGCGCCTTCGACCAGCCCCAGGTGCACCGTCTTGAGCGTCACCAACTCGCTCACCCGCAGGCCGCTGGCGTACATCAGCTCGAGCATGGTTCGATCGCGCAGGCCGAGCGGCGTGACCACGTCAGGCGCACGCAGCAGCGCTTCCACCTGCGTCTCGCTCAGCGTCTTGGGCACGCGCAACGCCTGGCGTGCGGCCAGCAGCTTGAGTGTGGGGTCGGCGTCGATCAGCCGCTCACGCAGCGCCCAGCGGAAGTAGCGCTTGAACACCGTGAGCCGGCGGTTGCTGCTGCTGGCCTGGCTGCCGGCGTGACGCGCCAGCGCGTATTCGCGCAGGTGGCTCTCTGTGCTCGCGTGCAGGGCAGCGCCGGCGTGATCGGCCAGCCAGTGGGCATAGAGCGTGAGGTCGCGCCGGTAGGCGGCCAGCGTGTTGGCGGCCAGCCCGTCCTCGATCCACATCGCATCGATGAAGCGATCGATCGCCGCGCCGCTGATCTGGATGGGGTTCATGGGCCTCGAAAAAGCGCCCCGGCTCAGGCGCCGAGACTCGTTGTCATTCTCGCGGCTGGCAAACTCGGCGGCTATGCCCAACGCCCTCGTGCTGCTGCCCGACTTGCTGCTGATCCTCACGGGCTGGGTGCTTTGCCGTCACACCCAGCTCAATCGCCCGGTGTGGGATGCGGTCGAGCGGCTCACCTACCACCTGCTGTTTCCGGTGCTGCTGTTCAGCTCGATCATGAAGAGCCCGCT
>NCFZ01000233.1 GCA_002281415.1 Burkholderiales bacterium 28-67-8
ATCGAAGAAGCCCGCCAGTTGCACCGCGAAGGCACGCCGCGGCGCGACATCGCGCTGCTGTACCGCAGCAACGCGCAAAGCCGAGTGCTCGAAAGCGCGCTGTTCAACGCCGGCATTCCGTACAAGGTCTACGGCGGGCTGCGATTCTTCGAGCGCGCCGAGGTCAAGCACGCGCTGGGCTACTTGCGCCTGATCGAGAACCCCAACGACGACACGAGCTTTTTGCGGGTGGTCAACTTCCCGACCCGCGGCATCGGTGCGCGCACCATCGAGCTGCTGCAAGACGCCGCGCGCGCGAGCGGACGCAGCCTGTACCAAAGCGTGGGCGCTGTGGCGGGAAAGGGCGGCGGCAACGTGCAGGCCTTCGTGGCGCTGGTCGACGCGATGCGCGACGCCACGCGCGGCCTCACGCTGCGCGAAATCATCGAGCACATGCTGCAGGCGTCGGGCCTGGTCGATTTCTATCGCACCGACAAGGAAGGCCAGGACCGCATCGAGAATCTGGACGAACTGGTCAACGCCGCCGAAGCTTTCGTCACCCAGGAAGGCTTTGGCAAGGACGCGGTGGCGCTGCCGGTCGACGAGTTCTCGACGCCGGTGCCGCCGTCCGGTGCGGCCGACGCCGAGCTGACGAAGGTGCTGTCCGGACTGGCGGTCGAGCCGGCGGCCCCCGGCGGCATCGCCTCGCTGATCACCACGCCCGACGCCGAAACCGGCGAGATCATGTCGCCGCTGGCCGCCTTCCTGACGCACGCCTCGCTCGAGGCCGGCGACAATCAGGCGCAAGCCGGCCAGGACGCCATCCAGTTGATGACGGTGCACGCCGCCAAGGGCCTTGAATTTGATGCGGTGTTCATCACCGGCCTTGAAGAAGGCCTGTTCCCGCACGAGAACAGCGCGTCCGATCGCGACGGCCTGGAAGAAGAACGCCGCCTGATGTACGTGGCCATCACGCGGGCGCGCAAGCGGCTGTACCTGAGTTGCAGCCAGACGCGCATGCTGCACGGCCAGACCCGCTACAACGTCAAGAGCCGCTTCTTCGACGAGCTGCCCGAGGCCTCGCTGAAGTGGATCACGCCACGCAACCAGGCCTTCGGTTCGGGCTTTGCTCGCGAGTACCAGTCGGCCTGGGCACGCGGCTCGGGCCTGGGTTCCATCGTCGGTGCCGGGCGTGTCGAGCCCGCGCCGCCGCCGATGGTGTCCAAGGCGCCCTCGCACGGGCTCAAGTCAGGCCAGAGCGTGTTTCACACCAAGTTCGGCGAGGGGGTGATCGTCACCCTCGAGGGCCACGGCGACGACGCGCGCGCCCAGGTCAATTTCGGCCGCCATGGCATGAAGTGGCTGGCGCTGTCGGTGGCGAAACTGACGCCGATTCCTTGATGTCTGCGAGGTGGGTCCAGCGAGCCAGTGGGGCAGTCCGCGTTGCTCGTGTCCCCCGCCCGCGCCCTCAGGGCGCAGGCTCCTCCTTCACCTCGCCACGCGACCTGCCCCACTGGCTCGCGGCCGTCACCGAGTGCCTCGCAGGCCTGCGGGCGCTTGAACGAGCGCCGCTTAAACCCCAGCCATCTCGATTTGCTGGTTGGCGTCGCGCAGCCACATCTTCAGGCGCTGGCGGTCCATCAGGCCCAGGCCGGTGCGCGACTTCTCGGTGTCGTG
>NCFZ01000065.1 GCA_002281415.1 Burkholderiales bacterium 28-67-8
TTCCACCGATCAGCGCGGCCGCTCCCTTGTCCGTTTTGACCTGCGTTGCGTACCGAGCCGCCCGCCTGGGCAATCCGCTGGCCTGGCGCTTTCGCCGCCTTCACGCCGCGGGTCTTCTGCCGCAGAGAACCGTCGACATGTTTGACCGCACCCAATCCACACTCGCCCTCATCGACCCGGAACTCTGGACGGTCATCCAGAACGAGAACCAGCGTCAGGAAGAGCACATCGAGCTGATCGCCTCCGAGAACTACACCTCGCCGGCGGTCATGGCCGCCCAGGGCAGCCAGCTGACCAACAAGTACGCCGAGGGCTATCCCGGCAAGCGCTACTACGGCGGATGCGAGTTCGTCGACGTGGCCGAGCAGCTCGCCATCGACCGCCTCAAGGCGCTGTACGGCGCGGGCTTTGCCAACGTGCAGGCCAACTCCGGCTCGCAGGCCAACCAGGCCGTGTTCTTTGCGCTGCTGCAGCCGGGCGACACCATCATGGGCATGAGCCTGGCCGAAGGCGGTCACCTGACCCACGGCATGCCACTCAACATGAGCGGCAAGTGGTTCAAGGTCGTCAGCTACGGGCTGGACGCCAAGGAAGAGATCGACTACGACGCGATGGAGCGGCTGGCGCATGAACACAAGCCCAAGCTCATCATCGCCGGTGCGTCGGCCTACTCGCTGCGCATCGACTTCGAACGCTTCGCCAAGGTGGCGCGCGACATCGGCGCGTACTTCATGGTCGACATGGCGCACTACTCGGGTCTGATCGCCGCCGGCGCCTACCCGAACCCGGTTCCGCACGCCGACGTGGTGACCTCCACCACCCACAAGAGCCTGCGCGGCCCGCGCGGCGGCATCATCCTCACGAACAAGGAAGACATCGCCAAGAAGATCAACAGCGCGGTGTTCCCCGGCATTCAGGGCGGCCCGCTGATGCACGTGATCGCCGCCAAGGCGGTGGCCTTCAAGGAAGCGCTGACGCCCGAGTTCAAGGCCTACCAGCAGCAGGTGCTGAAAAACGCCGTGGTGCTGGCCGAAACGCTGATCTCGCGCGGCCTGCGCATCGTGAGCGGACGCACCGAAAGCCACGTGATGCTGGTCGATCTGCGCCCCAAGAACCTCACCGGCAAGGAAGCCGAAGCCGCACTCGGCCTGGCGCACATGACGTGCAACAAGAACGGCATCCCGAACGATCCGCAAAAGCCGATGGTCACCAGCGGCATCCGGCTGGGCACGCCGGCGCTGACCACGCGCGGGTTCATGGAAGAGCAAACGCGCATCACCGCCCACCTGATCGCCGATGTGCTCGACAACCCGCACGACGAGGCCAACCTGGCCGCGGTGCGCGCCAAGGTCGCCGCGCTGACGCGCGACTTCCCGGTCTACCGCTGAACGCGGCCGGCCGGATCGCTCACCCCGACTGATCCGGCCGCCGGTTTCATCGCATGCGTTGCCCCTACTGCAGCCACACCGAAACGCAAGTCGTCGAGACGCGCGAATCTGACGAGGGCGACGTGGTGCGCCGGCGCCGGCGCTGCCAGAGCTGCGACAAGCGTTTCACCACCTACGAGCGCGCCGAGATCGCGCTGCCGTCCGTCATCAAGAAAGACGGCACACGCGCTGATTTCGACATGTCGAAGATCCGCGCGTCGATGACGCTGGCGCTGCGCAAGCGCCCGGTCAGCGTCGAGCAGATCGATGCCGCGCTCGAGCGCATCCAGGAAAAGCTGCTCGGCAGCGGTGCGCGCGAAGTGCCCTCAACCCGTCTGGGCGAGTTGGTCATGCGCGAGCTCAAGCGCATCGACAAGGTGGCCTACGTGCGCTTTGCGTCGGTCTATCGCAGCTTCGAAGACGTCGACGCCTTCCGCCAGCTGATCCGCGACATCTGAGGCGACGCCGCCACCGGCAGGCCCCGGTGCACGGTCGCAATCACACCCGTCAGGGTCCGCGCGGTCTGCGCCATCTTGACGGGTGACTTGCACAGCGCCGCCAAGTCGCGCCGGCAAGCTTGCCCAGCGTCAACGCTTCCCACCCGCCCTCGTGGCAAATTGCCCATCTGCCGTTTGCGACGCAGGGGATGTTCCCGGCGCGATCCGGCTCGGGGAGCGGGCATGAAGCTCATCACCTGGAACATCCAATGGGGACGCGGCGCCGACGGCATCGTCGACTTGCGCCGTGTCGTGGCCCACGCGCGGCGATTCGCCGACTTCGATGTGCTGTGCCTTCAGGAGGTGTCCTCGGGCCACCACCAACTTCCGGGCTGTGACGGGAGCGATCAGTTCGATCAACTCGCCGCGTTGCTGCCCGGCTTTGAGCCCGCGACCGGGGTGGCGACGGATGTGCCCGGCACCCCGGGCAAGCGCCGCAGGTTCGGCAACATGCTGTTCTCACGGCTGCCCGTGCTTCAGGTGTTCCGGCACTCGTTGCCGTGGCCCGTCGAAGCCGGCGTGATGAGCATGCAGCGAGTGGCGATCGAGGTCACCCTCGACACCCCGCTCGGTCTGCTGCGCGTGACCACGACCCACCTCGCGTACTACTCGGCGTGCCAGCGCGCGGCCCAGATCGATCGACTGCGCGAGTTGCACCGGGAGGCCTCGGCACATGCACGCGTGGCGCGACCCGGCATGGCCTCGGACGGCCCGTTCGAGTCGGTGCCCCGCGCCGGGCCAGCGGTCCTGGTGGGTGACTTCAATTGCGGGCCCGACGATCCGCAGCTCGCCCGGTTGCTCGCGCCCATCGATCCGGCCACGCCGGCGTACTGCGACGCCTGGAACGTGGCGCACCCCGGCGAGCCCCACGAGCCGACCGTCGGCCTGCACGACAAGGCACAGTGGCCAGGCCCGCCGTTCACGTTCGACTTCGCGTGTGTCAGCGCAGACGTCGTGCAGCGGGTGCGCGATGTGCGGGTCGATGCCAGCACCAACGCGTCGGATCACCAGCCGATGCTGCTCGAACTGGCCTGAGGCCTGAGACCCCGTTCGCTCGCCCACGCCATGAAAGCCGATCCCCAGCCTTCAATCACCACCGCCCGGAAGGCCGAGCCGGTGGAACTGCACCGCGCCATGACCGTGGAGGAAGGTTTTCGGGTCATCGCCAGCAACTGTCTGGCGCAGATGCGTGGCAATGAAGCCGGCGTGCTGCGGGGAAACGACCCCGAATCCGTCCACCAGATGCGTGTCGGCCTGCGCCGGTTGCGCTCGGCGCTGCGTCTGTTTTCGAGGTGGATCGCATTCCCTCCGCCGCTGCAACAGGAACTCGTCTGGCTGGGCGACCAACTCGGCACCGCGCGTGACGCCGACGTGCTGGCTGACAGCACGCTGCTGAAGGTGACCGCAGCGTGCCCGCAAGACGCGGAGGTGCTGCGGCTCAGACGCTTCGCCTCGAAGACGGCCGCCCAGAGCCGGCGGCGGGCCGGCTCGGCCGTGGCCTCGGCGCGTTATTCACGCCTCATGGTTTCGGCCGTCGACTGGCTCGAGGCCTCGCGCTGGCTCGACGCGCTCGACCCGCCCGCCCCCAGCGCGCTCACCCGGCCGCTGAACCAGCGTGCAAGGCAGATCCTGAAGCGTCTTCACGACAGATTGCTACAGCGCGGAAAGCGACTGGCGCAAGGAACGCCCGAAGAGCGCCATCGGGTTCGCATCGCAGCCAAAAACGCACGCTATGCGACCGAGTTCTTCCAGTCGCTGCGCCCGGCCCGACGCGTCGAGCGTTACGTCAGGCGCCTCGCTGCCTTGCAAGACGCGCTCGGCGACCTGAACGACGCCGCCGTGGCCGACCGGCTGCTTCACGACATCGAGGCTCACCACCCGGAAATGGCGGCCGGCGCCGCTTTCGCCAGAGGGTACCTTTGCGCTGCAGCAAGGCACGACTTGGGCGGGCTCGTCAAACTGTGGAGGCTTTTGAGAGCCATGCGCAGGCCGTGAGCGCATGCCGGTGGGCATTGCGCACGCACTCGCCACGGGTTAGGGTTTTCACTAGAATTGATCCGTGACTACCGGGTGCCCATACTCGGAGGCCCGCCGACATCACAGGAGTTCTTCCATGCCGAATCTCACCACGTCGACCGTCACCGCCACCGTCGAGGACGTTTTACCCAGAGTGGGGCTGGCCTATCTGGCCGGCGACGACCACCGCGACTGGACGATCACCCGAAGCACAAGCGGCAGCGAGCTTGAATCATTGGCGCCGGGCCAGCGCGTCACCTTGACGATCGAGCAGCGTGGGCGTTATTCGGTGGTTCGCAAGTACGCCGTGGCGCCCCGAGCGCAAGCGAAAGCGGCATCCTCGGCGTCGCACTGATTCGGTTGGCGGTGCGGTTGCTGTTTGCCGCAAACCGTTCAGTCCGACCCCTCAACGGCAAGGCCGACGTGCGATGACTTTGCCTTGTGCTTGGCCGCTGCCGCCGCCGACGCCACCTGCTCGGGCCGGCTGAAAACCCCGGGGCGCACCGGCACGGCGCCGATCGACAAGGTCGTGCACTTGAAGAACCGCATCACGCCGTGACGGTCTTCCGCTTCGATGCCGCCCCGTTGCAGGGCCTGCTCGTCAAACAGCGAAAGCGCGCTTTCGTTGAACATCGAAATGATCCCCTCGCAGCGTTGCATCCAGTCATCGCTCTGGAACAGCACCACGAAGTCGTCTCCTCCGACGTGTCCCACAAAGTCCCGGCGCGGGTCGCAGTGCGACGCCAGGGTTCGCGCCACCAGCCGGATCATCTCGTCACCACGCCAGTACCCGTAGTGGTCGTTGTAGGGCTTGAAGTCGTTCAGATCACAGTAGCAAGCCACGAACTCGCCACCCGACCCCAGCAGTCGCCCGATGTGCTCGCTGATCGGAATGTTGCCCGGCAGGAATGTGAGCGGATTGGCATGCCGTGCCGCTTCGATGCGAACTTCGGTCACGACGCGCACCAACTGTTCGCCCGTGCCCAGCCCGAAGTAACGCCCCCCTCGGTGACGATGAAGCCCTCGCTCAGGTAACGCTGGTCCGACGAGGTCAGCACGGCCGTCAGCGCGTCAAGACCGGTGTACTTGTCCAGGGTCAACGGCGTCGTGTTCGCGAAGAGAAGTGCCGTCTTTCGTCCGTAGATCTCCTTGAAAAACGGCCGCGCGTACCGGTCCACGAAAGACTGCCGGCTCAGCAGTCCGATGGGCCGCCCGCCTTCCACCAAGGCGACTGATTGCAGCGTCGGGTCATCGTTGAAGGCCTTGGCCACGTCATCGTTCGTCGCTTCAGACTCCAGCGGCTGGACCTTGACGGCCAGACGCTGTGCGGTGAAATCGGCCCCCGCAGCGCGTGTCATTTCGGGCAGGACCGCGATCTTCGAACTGGCGATCACCTCGGCGGCAGGCACCAGGATCGTCATGGCCGGCACCGGACCCGGCCGCCCCAGAAAGTAGCCCTGACCGAAGTCGATGCCGAGGTCGCGCACGATCTTCAGCTCGGCCTCGTCTTCGATGCCCTCGGCCACGAGCAGGGTTCCGAACGTCTCGGCCAGCCGGGTCAGGCCCCGGAGCGTCTGAACCTTGACCGCGTCGGTGTGAATGTTGTGGATGAAGTACTTGTCGATCTTGACGATCTCGGGGCGCAGTTCTGCCCACAGGCGCAAGCTGGAACGCCCATCCCCGAAGTCATCGAGGGCAAAGCGCAGCCCGAGCGCGCGCAACTCCGAGGCGACCCCGATCAGCCTGGGAAGGTCCGCGACGTTTTCATGCTCGGTGATCTCGATGACCAGCGCCGAGGGCGAAACCGCCATGTCCTTCAAGGTTCGCATCACCCCGGCGATCGAGATCCGGTCCACCATGGTGACCAGTGTTTGCGCACTGAGATTGACGAACAGCCGCTTGTCTTGCGCCTGGTGCACCCACGTGCGCAACCCCTCGATGAGGCAGGCCTGTTCCAGTCGAACGGTCAGCCCCTCGGAGCGCGCCGCCGCAAACAGGGCATCCGGAAACTGCAACGGCGAGTCGATCGGGCCCCGGATGAGGCTTTCATGGCCCATGACCGTGCCTGTCTTCAACTCGACGATGGGCTGGTAATGCGCCTTCAAGGCGTTGAGCGACAGCGCCTGCGCGACGGTTCTCACCTTGACGGCGTCAACGATGCTCCGACGCATGGCGTCCAGGGCGGGTGTCGAAATGGGTCCATTCATGGCGATCGGTCCTCAATGAGCACGGCGCAAACATTGCAGCCACGCCACGGTGCTATCGGTGCCAAATATCCGAACAAAAGCGATTTATGCCCGCAGATTTACAAAACATCGCCATAAATGTTGAGCGCTTCGATTCGGCGCCATTCCATCTGGGAGGTCAGGCGGCCAAACCGATCAGCGCCAAGCGGCCTGCCGCACCTCAAGGCCCACCGGGCCCCGGGCACCTTGACGCCGGCGCCAGCGCGCCGTGTCACCGCAGATTCACGAACGCGCACTAGCCTCGCTCTGTGCGAACGGTCCATACCAGCGGGCACGCTCCAACCCCTCCGAGACACCGGCCACACCTTGCTCTCCCGGCCCCCACGTTCACGGGGTGAGGCCGGGTATCGCCCTAGAGATCGACGACGGAAAGCGACGGTGACGGTTTGACATTTTTCTGCGCTCGCCTCGCGGCGTTGTCCTTGTTGGTCGCGCTGCTCACCGCCTGCTCGCCGCGAATGCTGCTGGTCAGGAACGTCGCTGACGAACTCGCCGGCCAGGGCCAGGCCGAAGAAGACGACATCGTGCTGGCGCGCGACGCCAGCGCGTTCTATCTCAAGCTGTCCGAGTCGGTGCTGCGCAAGACACCCGACCACCTGCCGCTGGCCGAGTCGGTGGCCGGCGGGTTCACGCAATACGCCTACGCCTTCGTCGCGTTCGAGGCCGACCGCACCGAGGCCCGCGACGCCAAGGCCGCGCAGCGCCTGCGAGTGCGCGCCGCCCGGCTCTACGAGCGGGCGCACCGCCACGCCATGACGGCCCTCGAGCTGAACAACCCGGCCTTCGTGAAGGCGCTCAGCGGCAACCCGGCACCCGGCGGCAAGGCGATGCGCCTGCCCCTGGATCAAGTGGGCGTGGCCTACTGGGCCGCCGCCTCGTGGGGGGGCTGGATCTCGCTGTCCAAGGACCAGCCCGACGTGGTGGCCGACCTGCCGCTAGCGGTGCGGCTGGCGAGCCTGGCGTGGATGAGCGACCCCACCCACGGCAAGGGCGATCTGGCCTCGCTGATGGGCAGCTTTGAGGCCTCACGGCCCGGCGGCAGCCTGCGCCAGGCCGAAGCCTATTTCGACCAGGCCATCGAAGCCGGCCACGGCGGCAACGCCGGCGTCTATGTCGCCAAGGCCGAGATGCTGGCCGCACCGGCGGGCGACCGTGCCGCCTTCGAGGCGCTGTTGCGTCAGGCCCTGGCCGTCAGCGCAGCGCACCGCGACCTCGGCAACGAAGTCATGCGCGAGCGGGCCCAGTGGCTGCTCGACACGGCCGACGACCGCTTCTGACCCCGATTCCTCCTTCTGCCTGAGGCCACTCACGAATGAACATCAAACGTCGTCGCTACAGCGCGTGGCTCGGCTGCCTCTCGCTGGCCTTGCCGCTGGCCGCCATCGCCCAGACCACCTCGCTGCGCATCGGCTCGCTGGTGCCCAAGAACTCGCCGTACCACCAGCAACTGCTCGAGTTGGGCGAAACCTGGCGAACGGCCCAGGGCGGCAACGCCCGGTTCACGGTCTTCACCGACGGCAGCCAGGGTGGCGAAGCCGAACTGGCGCGGCGCATGCGCATCGGCCAGTTGCAAGGCGCGCTGATGTCAGTGGTGGGGCTGCGCGAGATCGAGCCGTCCATTTCCGCGCTGCAAAACCTGCCGCTGCTGTTTCGCAACTGGGAAGAGGTCGACCACGTGCGCGAAAAGATGCGCCCGGCGCTGGAAAAGCGCTTTCTGGAGCGCGGCTTCGTGGTGATCGGCTGGGGTGACGCCGGCTGGGTGCGCTTCTTCTCGAAGGACCCGGCTTTCCTGCCCGACGACTACAAGCGCATGAAGTTCTTCGCCTGGGGATCTGAGCCCGAGCAGCAGTCGATCATGAAGAGCCTGGGCTACACGCCGGTGCCGCTGGAAACCGCCGACATCCTGCCGTCGTTGCAGACCGGCATGATCAACGTGGTGCCGTCCACGCCCTACTTCGCGCTGGCCAGCCAGATCTACACCACGGCCCCCAACATGCTCGAGCTCAACTGGGCGCCGATCGTCGGCGCGCTGCTGGTCACCAAGAAGGCGTGGGACGAGATGACTCCGGCCGGCCAGCAAGCGCTGCGCACCGGCGGTGAGCAAGCCAGCATCCGCATGCGCAATCAGGCCCGGCAGGAAGTCGACGAGGCCGTGACGGCCATGAAAAAACGCGGGTTGGCCGTGAACCGGCCGACGCCCGAGCAAATGCGCGCCTGGAACGAACTGGCCGAACGCCTGTACCCGCGCATCCGCGGCACCATGGTCCCGGCCGACACCTTCGACGAAGTGTTCGCCCACCTCAAGGCCTACCGCGCGGCGCGGGGTCAATAGGTTTGGCCGGCACGTTGAGGGTCAGGCTGCAGGCCTGGGCGCGCGGCGACGAGCCGCTGGCGTCGGCGGCGCTCGCGCTGATGACGCTGATCCCGCTGATCGAAATGGCCCTGCGGCCGCTGCACGGTCGCGGCATCGAGAACGCCCCCGTGCTGGTTCAGCACCTCGGGCTGGTGCTGGCGATGTTCGGCGCGGTGGCGGCTGAACGACATGGCCACCTGAGCACGCTGGGCAGCGGCGTCAGCCGATGGGGCGACGCGCGCTTTCAGTCGGCCGTAAAGGCATTCGCGCAGGGCAGCGCCGCGGTGATCTGCGGATTGCTGGGCTTTGCCAGCTGGCGCTTCGTAGCCAGCGAAATGCAGGCGGCTCAGGTGCTGGCCTATGGCGTGCCGGTGTGGTGGGTGCAGGCCTCGATGCCGGCGGGCTTTGCCTTGCTGGGCGTGAGGCTGGGCGCGCGCTGCGCCGACAACGGGCCATGGAAAGCACAGTGCGCGCTCGCCTTGCCGCTGGCCGGTGGCGCCGCGGCGGCGCTGCTCGACGGCGGTTCGGTGCCGCTGTGGCCCGGCTTGCTGTGGCTGCTGTGCGTCTTGCTGAGCGGCGCGCCGATCTTCGCGGTGCTCGGCGGCCTGGCGCTCGCGCTGTTCTGGGGTGACGGGCTGCCGATGGCGTCCATCGCGCTGTCGCACTACCAGATCACCGTCAACCCGTCGCTGCCCGCTTTGCCGCTGTTCACGCTGGCTGGCCTGATCTTCGCGCGCACCGGCGCCGCACAGCGGCTGGGCGCCGTGTTCCTCGCGCTGTTCGGCGGCGGCGTGCGCGGCACGGTGCTGGCGTCGGCCGTCCTGTGCTCGGCGTTCACCGCCGTCACCGGTGGCAGCGGCGTCACCATCCTGGCGCTGGGCGGCTTGCTGCTGCCGCTGCTGCGCGAGTCCGGCTACCCCGAACAGCGCGGCATCGGGCTGGTCACCAGCGCGAGTGCGCTGGGCGTGCTGCTGGCGCCCTCGGTGCCCCTGATCATGTACGCCGTCATTGCGCGCGTGCCCATCAAGGACATGCTGCTCGCGGGCCTGGTGCCGGCCGTGTTGATGGTGGTGTGCCTGCTGGTGATCGGCGGCTACCTGCGACGGGGCCCGACGCCCGCGGCCGCCGCACCGGCGGCGCCGCAGCGCCTCAATGCAGCCAAGGTGGCGTGGGCCGCCAAGTGGGAAATGCTGGCCCCGCTGGTGGCCATCGGCTCGCTGGTGGGCGGTCTCGCCACACCGACTGAGAGCGCCGCGCTCGAATGCGTGCGGCTGATCGGCGGCGTGATGCTCATCCTCGGCATGGCCCTGGCGCTGACCAACTTCCTGGTCGATGCCGGCATTCCCGATCTGGCGGTGGAATGGGTGCGCAGCGTCATCCCGAACCGTTACGCCTTCATGCTCGCGCTGTGCGTGTTCCTGTTCGCCGCGGCCGCGCTGATGGAGATCTTTGCGGCCCTCGTGGTGCTGGTGCCGCTGCTGCTGCCGCTCGCGTTGAGCTACGGCATCGACCCGGTGCACTTCGGGATCATCTTTCTGGCGGCGATGGAGGTGGGCTTCCTGTGCCCACCGGCGGGCATGAACCTGTACTTCGCCTCGGCCATGTTCGGCAAATCGATCCGCTACGTGGCCGCCTCGGTGCTGCCCGCCATGCTGGCGATCTTCGTCGGCACCATCCTGATCGCCTGGATTCCCGTGCTCGCGACGGGGCTGCCACATCTGTTTTCGGCGCGCTGAGCGCGAACGGATCCCGCCGGCAGCGCAACTGCGGTGTGTGCAAAGTCATTTCGTTCCACTCGCTGACGCCGGTGGAGGTTTCCAAATTGCTCGGCGATCACTTGACCGGTTGGTCAGGCTGACCGACACCTCCAAGGCTGGACCATGGCGCGACGCGAAAGATCTGAGAGCAGCAAGCAGCGCAAGCGAAAAGAGCTTGCCCCAAAGTTGATCGGTCTGGGCCTGCTGCTAGGACTTGCACCCTGGTTTCTTTCCAAGTCGCCGATCGGCGCGGCCCTCAAGCCCATGGCGCCCTTCGGATGGTTCTTTTTCGTGATTGGTTGCGCCCTGCTGTGGTGGCAGAACAGAGCCCAACCATCCAAGCCGGCGGCAGCGCCAGCCTGGGCAAGTGAGACACCACCGAAACCCCAGCGGGAGCCATCGTGGGCGACCGAACCAGCGCCCAGTCTGTACCGGAACGTCGAAGAGATGCCGGTCATCACAAGGCCGCGAAGTGGCCGCCCCGAACCCACGCCTCAATCGTGGGGGAGCGTCGTCTTCGAACAGATCGAGTGGCGTCGCTTCGAGGCGTTGGTGGAGGCACTGTTTGCGCAAGCCGGCTTCGAAACGAAATCACAGTCACACGGTGCCGATGAGGGGATCGATATCTGGCTGTATTCCCGCACCAACCAGGTCATGCCCGTGAGCATTGTTCAATGCAAGCACTGGCAGGGTAAGCGTGTCGGCGTTGACAAGGTGCGCGAACTGCGCGGCGTCATGGCGGCCAAAGGCATAGGGCGCGGCCAATTCGCCACGACCTCGACCTTCACCGACGATGCGATCGCGTTTGCCAGAGACAACGCGGTCAACCTTCTCGATGTGAAAGCGCTGCTCGCGCTCATCGCCACACGAAGCCAAGAGCAGCAACAAGCACTTCTCGCGGTGGCCCTTGAAGGCGACTACTGGCGGCCGACTTGCGTCAACTGCGGCGTCAAGATGGTCGAGCGCCGTCCACGAACGGGGGGAGCCACGTTCTGGGGCTGTGAGGGCTACCCAAAATGCAGGACGTCCATGCCGATGCGGGGCTGACCAACCCGAGCCCCAGGCCGGCGACCTGGGCCTCGTGCGAGTGGACTCGATATGCCTCGGTGTCGCGGACGCCGATGCCTTCCACATGCTGATGCGCAACGCCTGAGCCGACACCCCCGTTCGGGGGCACCCCTCGCCAGAGCGCCGGACCCCACCTCCTGGGGTCGAAAAAACCGGGCGTGATTTCTACAGTGAGCCCATGGACTCGCTGCACACACCCGCCGCACAACGCGGCCTCACGCTGATCGAATCGGCCATCACGCTGGCCATCACGGCGATCCTGGTGTGCAGCGCCGCGCCTGACGTGTCCGCCATGCTCGAACGCCACCGGCTGGCCGGCGCGGCCGCGCAACTCGCCAGCGATGTGCAGTGGCTGCGCAGCGAAGCCGTGCTGCGCAACGAGACCTTGCGGCTGAGCTTTTTCGACAGCACCGCTGGCAGCTGCTACGTGCTGCACAGCGGCGCGCGCCACCAGTGCCAGTGCGATGGCCAGTCCGCAGCCGCCGTGTGCACGGCCGACGCCGTGGCGCTCAAGACCGTGACGCTGAGCGCTTCAGCGCGCATCGGCGTGCAGTCCAACGTGAGCTCGATGGTGTTCGACCCGCTGCACGGCACGGCCACACCCACCGGCACGCTGAAGGTGTCGGCCGCCAGCGGCCGGGCCATCCACCACGTGGTCAATGTGCTCGGGCGGGTGCGCACCTGCACGCCGGCCAGCCCCGGCCCGGCGGTGGCCGGCTACCCCACGTGCTGAGTTCCGATCCCTCAACCCCCTGCCCACGGAGCCGACCATGACGACGTCCCGACCTCATCCGCCCACACCACACCGCCGAGCACGCGCGATGGGCTTCAGCCTGCCCGAGCTGGTGTTCAGCCTGACCATCGTGGGCATCCTGTCGTCGGTCGCCTACCCCGCGTTCAGCAGCACGCTGGCCAGTGCACGGCGCTCGGATGCGCTGGTCGCCCTGATGAGCCTGCAAGCGCAGCAAGAGCGCTACCGCGCCAACCACGAGGCCTATGGCGATCTGGCGCAGCTGTGTGTGGCGAGCGTGTCGCCCTCGGGGCATTACGAGATCACCCTGGAATCCGCATCGCCCACCGGCTATTCGGCGCGCGCCGCAGCCACCGGGGCGCAGCGCAACGACAGCGCCTGCCGGCACCTGCGGCTCACGGTCGACGGCCTGAACCTGATTTACGCCTCGGGCGAGACCGAGGCCACGGCCAACGCCGCTGCGCTCAACCGCCGCTGCTGGGGCCAGTGACATGCGCCGCCGCATCGCACCGCAGCGGCGCCGCCAGCGCGGCTTGTCGCTGGTCGAGATGCTGATCGGCTCGGCGCTGGGCTTGCTGCTGGTGGGCTGCGGCATCACGGTGCTGCTGATCCAGCTGCGCGACAACCGCGCGCTCGTCGAACACAGCCGCCTCATGCACGACCTGCGCAGCGCCAGCGAGCTGATCGCCCGCGATCTGCGCCGCGCCGGCCACTGGGGCGACGCCGGTGCGGGCGTGTGGATGCGGGATTCGGCAGCAGCCACCGTCGCCGCCAACCCCTACGCCGCGGTCGAATCCACCGCCGCCACGGTGACGCTGCGCTACTCGCTCGACGCCGCCGAAAACCAGCAGGTCGACAGCCACGAGCAGTTCGGCTTTCGGCTGCGCAGCGGCGCGCTCGAGATGCGTGTGGGCGGTGCGAGCTGGCAGTCGATGACCGACGTGACCACGATGAAGGTCACCGCCCTGGAGTTCGCGCCGCACGAAGACACGCTTGATCTGGGCGCACTGTGCGGCGCACCGTGCGCCAGCGGCGACGCCAGCTGCCCGCCGCGCCAGACGCTGCGCAGCGTGGTGGTGACGATCACCGCCCAGAGCGCCACCGACGCCCGAACGGTGCGCACCGCGCGCACGGCGGTGCGGCTGCGCAACGACGAGATCACCGGGCGCTGCCCGGCGTGAGGCCCTGTCGATGATCAACCCACCCCACCCACGCGTGAGCCACCGGCCACGCCACCGCCGCCACCAGCGCGGCGCCGCCTCGCTCGCGGTGAGCTTGCTGCTCCTGATGGCGATGCTGCTGAGCGCCGCATACGCGCACCGCGCCTTGCTGTCCGAGCAGCGCGCTTCGGCCGATCAGCAGCGCGCCACGCAGGCCTTCGAAGCCGCCGAGGCCGGCATCGCCTGGGCCATCGCGCAGCTCAACGGGCCACGGCTGGTCGATGAGCGCTGCGAGCCGCTCACCGACGCCAGCGGCAGCTCGTTTCGCGAGCGCTACCTGAGCGTGGACACCGATTCCGGCCGGCACGAACCGAGGCGGTGGACGAACGGCGCGCAAGACATCGCCCTGCAGCCCGGCTGCGTGCGCTCAGGCCAGGCGTGGTCGTGCGCCTGCCCGTCGAACGGCTGGCCGGACTTGCCCGCGGCCACCGGCGGCGACCTCGCGCCGCAGCCGGCGTTCAGCGTGCAGTTCAGCGCCGAGCCGCGGCCGGGGTTGGTGCGCCTGAGTGCCACCGGCTGCTCGAACGGGGCCGGCGCGTGTCGCCCCGGCGTGGCCGGTCGCGCCGATGCGGTGGTGCGCTTGCAGGTGCTGATCGGGCTGCTGCCGGGCTTGTCGGTGCTGCCCCAGGCGGCGCTCACGGTGCGCGGCACGGTCGATGCCGCCGGCGCACTCGGCGTGCACAACGGCGATGTGGCCAGCGGCGCTCTCACGGTGCGCACCGGCGGCAGCCTGATCGGCACAGCGCTGCGCCTGAGCACCGCGCCCGGCGGTGCGGCCGAAGCCTCGGCGGCCACGCACGACAGCGCACTGGCTGCGCTGGCGCCCGAGCGGCTGTTCGCCTCGCACTTCGGGCTGGATCGCACCCGCTGGGCGCGCCATCCGGCGGCGCAGGCCGTCGATTGCACGCTGCCCTGCGGCCCTGCCATCGCCGCAGCGATCCACTTCGCCGGCAGCAACCGCATGGTCTCCATCACCGGCGATGCGGCCATCGACGGGCCGCTCACGCTGGGTTCGGCCGAGCGCCCGGTGATCCTCGTGGTGAGCGGCACCGCGGCGCTGCGCGGCGACGTCACGCTGCACGGCGTGCTGTACGCCGGCGACATCCGCTGGGACGGCGCCACCGGCGCGCCAGCCGGCGTGCACGGCGCGGTGGTGTCCGAGTCGGATTACCGCGGCGACGGCGCGCCCCGGTTGCAGCGCGATGCGGCGGTGCTGCGCGCGCTGCAACTGCACACCGGCAGCTTCGCGCGCGTGCCCGGCAGCTGGAAGGATTTCTGATGGGCAGCGCACCGGCCCGTGTCCCGCGCAAGTGGCAGATCGGCGTCAGCCTGCTCGAAGCGCTGTTCTCGCTGCTCGTGCTGTCGGTGGGCGTGGCGGCGACGGGCCGGCTGCACCGGCACCTCGAGACGCACGCCGACATCGCGCGGCAACGCCTGGAAGCGGTGCGGCTGGCGCAAGAAGACCTGGAGGCCGCGCGCATGTTCGGGGCACCGCCGGCACCGGACAAGCGATCGGTTGAAGGCATCGCCAACCAGCGCTTCAACACCGTCTTCGAGCTGACCCGCCAGATCGACGCGGGCGATGCAGCGTTCGGATCGGCCATGGTCTCGGTGGTCTGGCGCGCCCGCGACGGCTCGGCGCAGCAGGCTGTGCTGGCCTCGGCGCTCACGGATCAGGACCCGGCCTTCTCGGGCGCGCTGACGCTCATCGCCAGCGCGCAGGCTGGCGCGGCGGGCCGATCCAGTGCCATCCCGCCGGGCGTGCATGTCATTGACGACCGGCGCAGCGCCTTCAAACCCGCGCCCGGCGCGACCGTCGCGTTCGTGGTCGACCACGCCAGCGCGCGGGTGGTCGAGCAATGCACCGACGTGCCGGCCGATGTGCGCAGCGAAGACCTGCGGGCCGAGTACCTGACGCACTGCACCGACTTCAAGGCGCTGCTGCTGAGTGGTGTGGTGCGCTTTTCCGGCAGCAGCCCGCCGGATGCGCTGGCCGCCAACGACACGCCGCTCGCGCTGACGCTGTCGGTCGGGCTGCCGGGCATGGTGTCGCCGGCGTCTCCGTGGTGCCATGCCGAAGCGCGCAAGACGGTGATCTACCGCGCGGCAGATGGCGTGCACCGCGAGTCAGTCGCCCTTGAGGCCACGCCGGCGAGCTTCGCGGCCACCGACTGGCAAGACACCGGCGAGCGCTACACCGCCTACCGCTGCGTCGTGGCCGCCGCCGGCGACCCGCCGCGCTGGTCGGGCCAGAGCACCGTGGTGCCGCTGGGCTGGGAGATCGGCAGCGCGAGCACGCAGCGCAAGGTGTGCCGCTACGTGAACGACAGCGACGGCAGCGGCGCCATCGACCGCAACGACGAACACCCCGCGGTCTACAGCCAGGTCGACCGGGCCTTGCTGCAGCAGAACTTTCTGGTGATCCGCGGCGATCTGGCCTGCCCGCAACCCGCTGCCGCGACAATCGATTCAACCGCGCCGGGCGCCGCTGCCCCGGCCGCGACGGTTCAGCACCAGCCCTGACTCGCGAGCCCGACTCCGATGACCACCCCACCGAACGCCGCCGACCCCGCCGCGCACCCGCACCACCGCTGGATGCGCGAAGCACTGGCGCTGGCCGAGCACGCCATCGGCCTGAGCGAGCCCAACCCGCGCGTGGGCTGCGTGATCGTGGCCGGCGATGGCACCGTGCTGGGCCGCGGCCACACGCAGCAAGCCGGCGGACCGCATGCCGAAGTGATGGCGCTGCGCGATGCCACCGCGCACGGTCATTCGGTGCGCGGCGCCACGGTCATCGTCACGCTTGAGCCGTGCGCCCACCACGGCCGCACGCCGCCGTGCTGCGATGCGCTGGCGCAAGCCGGCGTGGGCCGCGTGGTGATGGCGCTCGAAGACCCGAACCCGCTGGTGGCCGGCCAGGGCGCCGCGCGTTTGCGCGCGGCGGGCATCGAGGTGATCGCCGGCGTCGAAGCCGACGCCGCGCGCGAACTCAACATCGGTTTTTTCTCGCGCATGCAGCGCCAGCGGCCCTGGGTGCGGCTGAAGGCCGCCGCCTCGCTCGACGGGCGCACCGCGCTGCCCAACGGCGCGAGCCAATGGATCACCGGCGAGGCCGCGCGCACCGACGGCCACGCCTGGCGGCGCCGCGCCGGCGCGGTGCTCACCGGCGTGGGCACGCTGGTCCACGACGACCCGCAGCTCGATGTGCGGCTGGTGCCCACGGCGCGCCAACCGCTGCGCGTGGTGCTCGACTCGAATCTCACCGCGCCGCTGGGCTCGCGCGTGTTCCAGAGCGCGGGATCGGCGCTGGTGTACGCGGCGCAGCCCGCCGCCGAACGGCTCGAGGCCTACACGGCGCATGGCATTGAAGTGGCGCTGGTGCCAGGCGCCGGAGGCCGCGTCGACCTGGCCGCGGTGCTGGCCGATCTGGCGCAGCGCGGCATCAACGAACTGCATGTCGAGGCCGGCGCTCAGCTCAACGGCGCGTTCGTGCGCGAGCGGCTGGTCGACGAGTACCTGATCTACCTCGCGCCCAAGCTGCTGGGCCCGGGCCGCGACATGGCCACTTTCGGGCCGCTGGCCGAGCTGTCGCAGGCGGCCGAGCTGCGCTTTCACCACATCGAGCGCGTCGGCGACGACCTGCGCATCCTGGCGCGCCCCGCCACCTGACACCACACGGACCATCGACCCATGTTCACCGGAATCATCACCGGCCTCGGCCACATCACTGACGTGCACCCGCTGGGCGACGACGCCTCGCACGGCAAGCGCCTGACGATCGCCACGCCCGCGGGCTACCTCGACGACGTGGGCCTGGGCGACAGCATCGCGATCAACGGCGCGTGCATGACCGTCACGTCGTTCGACGCCGCGCAAGGCACGTTCACCATCGACGTGTCGGCCGAAAGCCTGGACAAGACGGCGGGCCTGACCACCCTCGGCCCCGTCAACCTCGAAAAAGCCCTGCGCGCCAACGACCGCCTGGGCGGCCACCTGGTCAGCGGGCACGTCGACGGCATCGGCACGGTGACGGTGTTCGAGGCGACCGGCGAGTCGTGGACCTTGCGCATCGATGTGCCGCCGGCGCTGGCGCGCTTCCTGGCCTACAAGGGTTCGATCACCGTCAACGGCGTGAGCCTGACCGTCAACCGCGTGGCCGATCACGCCAGCGGCTGCGAGATCAGCATCAACCTGATCCCGCACACGATCGACAACACCGCGCTCGGCCAGCTGCAACCCGGGGCGACGGTCAATCTCGAGATCGACCTGATCGCGCGCTACGTCGAGCGCATGCTCTCGGCGCCGGCGCCCGCGCCCGCCTGAACACCCGCCGAAAGACGGCCGCTTCGACACCGGTCGCGGCGGGGTGGCCCACCTACAATCCGGGGATGGCGATTTCCCCTATTCCCGAGCTGTTGACCGAGTTGGCAGCCGGACGCATGGTCATCCTCGTTGACGAGGAAGATCGAGAAAACGAAGGCGATCTGGTGGTCGCAGCCGACCACGTGACGGCCGACACCATCAACTTCATGGCGCGCTTCGGCCGCGGGCTGATCTGCCTCACGCTGACCCGCGAGCGCTGCGAGCGGCTGCAACTGCCACCCATGGCGCTGAAGAACGGCGCGCAGCACGGCACCGCGTTCACCGTGTCGATCGAAGCGGCGGTGGGCGTGACGACCGGCATCTCGGCGGCCGACCGCGCGCGCACCGTGCAAGCCGCCGTGGCGCGCGACGCCACACCGGCCGATCTGGTGCAACCCGGCCACATCTTTCCGCTGCAAGCGCAGGACGGCGGCGTGCTGATGCGCGCCGGCCACACCGAAGCCGGCTGCGACCTGTCGGCGATGGCCGGGCTGTCGCCCGCCTCGGTGATCTGCGAAATCATGAACGACGACGGGACGATGGCGCGGCTGCCCGACCTCGAGGTGTTCGCCCAGCAGCACGGGCTGAAGATCGGCACCATCGCCGACCTGATCGAATACCGCAGCCGCAACGAAACGCTCATCGAGCGCGTCGGCCAGCGCGTGCTCAAGACCGAATACGGCGACTTCGACTGCATCTCGTTCAGCGACCGCACCGGCGGGCTGCACATGGCGCTCACGCGCGGCCACTGGGCCACGCACGACGAGGTGCTGGTGCGCGTGCACGAGCCGCTGTCGGTGATGGACCTGCTCGACACCGGCAACTGCCGCCACTCGTGGCCGCTGCCGCGGGCGCTGGCCCGGCTGCACGCCAGCGAGCGCGGCATCGCCGTGCTGCTCAACTGCGGCGAAGGCACGCCTGCGCTGCTCGAGAAATTCCAACCGCAAGGCGACTCGGCCCCGCGCCGTCCGCCGGTGATGGACTTGCGCACCTACGGCATCGGCGCGCAGATCCTGCGCGACCTGGGCGTGACCAGAATGAAACTGCTCGGCAGCCCCAGACGGATGCCGAGCATGGTGGGCTACGGGCTCGAAGTGACCGGCTTCATCGCCGCGGACGCTTCGCAAGGCACCGACTGATGAAACAACCCACAAGGACTTCCCATGCAAGGTGCTGACACCGGCCAACAGGCCCCCCTCGACGGAGCAGACTTCTGCATCGGCGTCGTGCAGGCGCGCTTCAACGCCGCCATCACCAACCGCATGGCCGAGGCCTGCATCGCCGAGCTGAAGGCGCTGGGCGTGGACGCCGAGTCGATCGAGCACGTCACCGTGCCGGGCGCGCTGGAGATCCCCGTGGCGCTGATGGCCATGGCCGACAGCGCCAACTACGACGCGCTGATCGCGCTGGGCTGCGTGATCCGCGGTGACACGTATCACTTCGAGCTGGTGGCCAACGAGAGCGGCTCGGGCGTCACCCGCGTGTCGCTCGACCATGTGCTGCCAGTGGCCAACGCCATCCTCACCGTCGACGATGAAGCCCAGGCCTGGGCACGCGCCGAAGGCAAGAGCCGCGACGCCGCCCGCGTCGCTGTTGAAATGGCTCATTTGATGGACAAGCTCTCGTGATCGACACCGAATTGCCCTCCACCACCGACGCGCCTGGCACCGACGCCGCACCGCCCAAGCCCGCCAAGGCGGCCAAGACATCGCAGAAATCACTGCGCCGGCGCTCGCGCGAACTGGCGCTGCAAGGCTTGTACGAATGGCTGCTGTCGCGCGAAAAGACCTCGGTGATCAGCTCGCACATGCGCGAGCAAGCCAACTTCGACCCCTGCGATGCAGAGCACTTCGATGCGCTGCTGGGCGGCTGCATCGATGAGGCGGCGCAGATCGACGCCGCACTCGCGCGCCACGTCGATCGCAAGATCAGCGAGCTGTCGCCGGTCGAGCACGGCGTGCTGATGATCGGCGTGTACGAGCTCATGCACTGCATCGACATCCCCTACCGCGTGGTCATCAACGAAGCGGTCGAGCTCGCCAAGAGCTTCGGCGGCACCGACGGCCACAAGTTCGTCAACGGCGTGATCGACAAGACGGCCGCCGACCTGCGCGCGGTCGAAGTCGAGGCTGCGCGCGCGGCGCGGCGCTGAGCCGGGGTGCCGGCCAGGGCCCCGAGCGGCGCGGTGATCTGCCCACACGCATGACGCCCCACGACTTCGACATCGGACTGCGCGTCTACTGGGAAGACACCGACGCCGGCGGCGTGGTGTTCTTCGCCAACCACCTGAAGTTCTTCGAGCGCGCGCGCACCGAATGGCTGCGCTCGCTGGGCTTCAGCCAGGAGCGCATGCGCGTGGACGACGCGGCCGCCTTCGTCGTCAGCGAGACCAGCGTGCGCTACCTGCGCCCGGCGCGGCTCGATGACTGGCTCACCATCACCGTGCGGCTGGCCAGCGTGGCGCGCGCGTCCATCACCATCGAGCAGCAAGCCTGGCGCGGCGATGAGCTGCTCAGCGAAGGCAGCATCCGCATCGCCTGCGTCGACACCGAGCGTTTCGCGCTGCGGCGCATTCCAGAGGGCATCACCCGTGCCCTTGCACACACCTCACCGCGTTGACCCCATGAACCAAGACATGTCGATCCTCAGCCTCGTGCTGCACGCCAGCCTGGTGGTGCAGATCGTGATGGCCGGCCTTTTGATCACCTCGCTGGCCAGCTGGTCGGTCATCTTCAGCAAGCTGTTCGGCTTGCGCCGCGTGCGCGGCCAGAACGAGGCCTTCGAGCGCGAGTTCTGGGCCGGCAAGAACCTCAACGACCTCTACGACGAGGCCGCCAAGCACGCGGATCAATCGGCCCCGATGGAGCGCCTGTTCGCCTCGGGCATGCGCGAATTCATGAAGCTGCGCGAACGCCGCGTGGCCGATTCGGGCGCGCTGCTCGACGGCGCGCGCCGTGCCATGCGCGCGAGCTTCCAGCGCGAGCTCGACACCATCGAATCCAACCTGTCGTTCCTGGCGTCGGTGGGTTCGGTCTCGCCTTACGTGGGGCTGTTCGGCACGGTGTGGGGAATCATGCATGCCTTCATCGGGCTGGCCACGCTGACGCAGGTGTCGCTGGCGTCGGTCGCGCCGGGCATCGCCGAAGCGCTGGTGGCCACGGCCATCGGCCTGTTTGCAGCGATCCCCGCGGTGATCGCCTACAACCGCTTCGCCCGCGACATCGACCGCATCGCCATGCAGATGGAGACCTTCATCGAGGAGTTCTCCAACATCCTGCAGCGCAACGTCGGCCAGAGCGCCGCCGTGGTCGGAGCGCGCTGAGATGCCGGCCGTCAGCCAGCGTGGCGGCGGACGCCGGCGCACCATCAACGAGATCAACATGGTGCCGTTCATCGACGTGATGCTGGTGCTGCTGATCATCTTCATGGTGAGCGCGCCGCTGATCACCACCGGCGTGGTCGATCTGCCCAGCGTGGGCAAGAGCAAGCAGCGCCCC
>NCFZ01000066.1 GCA_002281415.1 Burkholderiales bacterium 28-67-8
GACGCGGCCAAGCCGTCGTTCTCGATCCAGCTGCCGCCGCCCAACGTGACCGGCACGCTGCACATGGGCCATGCGTTCAACCAGACGATCATGGACAGCCTCACGCGCTACCACCGCATGCGCGGGTTCAACACCCTGTGGGTGCCGGGCACCGACCACGCCGGCATCGCCACGCAGATCGTGGTGGAGCGCCAGCTGCAAGAGCAAGGTCAAAGCCGTCACGACCTGGGGCGCAAGAACTTCGTGGCGCGCGTGTGGGACTGGAAGCAGCAGTCGGGCTCGACCATCACGCAACAGATGCGCCGCATGGGCGACAGCGTGAGCTGGCCGCACGAGTACTTCACGATGGACGACAAGCTGTCGAAGGTGGTCACCGACACCTTCGTGCAGTTGCACGAGCAAGGCCTGATCTACCGCGGCAAGCGGCTGGTCAACTGGGACCCGGTGCTCAAGAGCGCGGTGTCCGACCTCGAAGTCGAGAGCGAGGAAGAAGACGGCTCGCTGTGGCACATCCGGTATCCGTTGGCCGACGGGTCCGGCGATCTGGTGGTCGCCACCACCCGGCCCGAGACCATGCTCGGCGACGTGGCGGTGATGGTGCACCCCGAAGACGAGCGCTACGTGGCGCTGATCGGCAAGCAGGTCACGCTGCCGCTGTGCGGCCGCACGATTCCGGTCATCGCCGACGACTACGTCGATCGCGCCTTCGGCACCGGCGTGGTCAAGGTGACGCCCGCGCATGACGTGAACGACCATGCGGTGGGCCAGCGCCACGGCCTGCCGATCATCGGCGTGCTCACGCTCGATGCGGCCATCAACGACAACGCGCCCGAGGCCTATCGCGGGCTCGACCGCTTCGTCGCGCGCAAGCGCATCGTGGCCGACCTCGACGCGCAAGGCTTTTTGGTCGAGGTGAAAAAGCACAAGCTGATGGTGCCGCGCTGCGCACGCACCGGCCAGATCATCGAGCCGATGCTCACCGACCAGTGGTTCGTGGCCATGACCAAGGCCGGCCCCGACGGCAAAAGCATCGCCCAAAAGGGGATCGATGCGGTGGCCAGCGGCGAGGTCAAGTTCGTGCCCGAGCAGTGGGTCAACACCTACGACCAGTGGATGAAGAACATCACCGACTGGTGCATCTCGCGCCAGCTGTGGTGGGGCCATCAGATCCCGGCCTGGTATGGCACCGGTGGTGAGTTGTTCGTCGCGCGCAGCGAAGACGAAGCGCGCGCCAAGGCCACCGCGGCCGGCTACACGGGTGAACTGACGCGCGACGAAGACGTGCTCGACACCTGGTACTCGTCGGCGATGGTGCCGTTCTCGTCGCTGGGCTGGCCCGAGCCCACGAAGGAAATGGACCTGTTCCTGCCCTCGAGCGTGCTGGTCACCGGCTACGACATCATCTTCTTCTGGGTCGCCCGGATGATCATGATGACCACGCACTTCACCGGGCGGGTGCCGTTCCACCACGTCTACATCCACGGCCTGGTGCGCGACGCGCAGGGCAAGAAGATGAGCAAGTCCGAGGGCAATGTGCTCGACCCGGTGGACCTGATCGACGGCATTGCGCTGGCGCCGCTGCTCGACAAGCGCACGGTGGGTCTGCGCAAGCCCGAGACCGCGCCGCGCGTGCGCAAGGACACCGAAAAGGAGTTCCCCGACGGCATTCCGGCGTTCGGCGCCGATGCGCTGCGCTTCACCTTTGCATCGCTGGCCAGCCTGGGGCGCAGCATCAACTTCGACAGCAAGCGCTGCGAGGGCTACCGCAACTTCTGCAACAAGCTGTGGAACGCCACGCGCTTCGTGCTGATGAACTGCGAAGGCCAGGACTGCGGGCTCGAATCCCACACGAAATCGCAATGCGGAGCCGGTGACGGAACGACCCCGCCGTACCTGAGCTTCTCGCAGGCCGACCGCTGGATCACCAGCGAGCTGCAGCGCGTGGAAGCGGCCGTGGCGCAGGGCTTTGCCGACTACCGGCTCGACAACGTGGCCGGCGCCATCTACTCGTTCGTGTGGGACGAGTACTGCGACTGGTACCTCGAGATCGCCAAGGTCCAGGTGCGGGCGCCTCGGACAGCCTGGTCACCGCGCCCTACCCCGAAGCGCAACTTGATCGCATCGATGCGAACGCCGACGCCTGGGTCGCGCAGCTCAAGGGCATGGTGGGTGCCTGCCGCCGCCTGCGCAGCGAGATGAGCCTGTCACCCGACAAGCGCGTGCCGCTGATGGCGCTGGGCGATGCCGCCTTCGTGCAGGCGGCCACACCGCTGCTCAAGGCGCTGGCCAAGGTGTCCGACGTGCAGGTGCACACCGACGAGACGGCCTATGCGCAGGCCACGCTGAACTCGCCGGTGGTCGAATTCGGCGGCACGCGGCTCGCGCTGCACGTCGAGATCGACGTGGCGGCCGAGACCGAACGACTCACCAAGGAGATCACCCGGCTCGACGGCGAGATCACCAAGGCGAGCGCCAAACTGGCCAACGAGGGCTTCGTGGCGCGGGCTCCAGCAGCCGTGGTGGCTCAAGAACGCCAGCGGATTGCCGAATTCACCGCCACACGCGACCGACTGCAAGCTCAGGCGCTGAGACTGGCGTCCACGACGTAGACCTTTTCCGAGGTCGCTTGTCGGGCACGGGTCGCAGACATTGCCGTTTAGCAATATGGCTGTCAAACCCGCGTGTGAGAATGATTCGAACACAAGGACTTCCCCGTGATAGCACCTCAAATGAAGATCAACAAAGCCGTGTTTCCCGTGGCCGGCATGGGCACGCGTTTCCTGCCCGCCACCAAGGCACAGCCCAAGGAGATGCTGACCATCGTCGACAAGCCGCTGATCCAGTACGCCGTCGAAGAGGCCTACGAGGCAGGCATCCGCCAGATGATCTTCGTCAACGGACGCAGCAAGCGCGCGATCGAGGACCACTTCGACACCGCCTATGAGCTCGAGGCCGAGCTCGAAGCCGCCGGCAAGAACGAGTTGCTGGAGCTGGTGCACACGATCAAGCCGCACGACATGGAGTGCATCTACATCCGTCAGGCCAAGGCCTTTGGCCTGGGCCACGCCGTGCTGTGCGCGCAAAGCGTGGTGGTCAACGAGCCGTTCGCGGTGCTGCTGGCCGACGACTTGATGGTGGGCTCGCCGCCGGTGCTCAAGCAGATGGTCGATCGCTTCGCCGACTGGCAGGCCTCGATCATCGCGGTGCAGGAAGTCCCCGCAGAACACACCAGCCGCTACGGCATCGTGGCCGGCACGCCGGTCAACGACCGCATGATGGACGTGACGCAGATCGTCGAAAAACCCAGGCCCGAGAACGCACCGTCACGCTTGGGCGTGGCCGGTCGCTACATCCTGACGCCGGGGGTGTTTCGCGAAATCGCCAACCAGCCGCGCGGTGTGGGCGGCGAGATCCAGCTCACGGATGGCATTGCCGGGCTGATGCGCCGCGAAAAGGTGTTTGCCTTGCGCTACGAAGGCCGCCGCTACGACTGCGGCAGCAAGGACGGCTTCCTGGAGGCCAACGTGGAACTGGCTCTGGCCCACCCGAAACTCGGCCCGGGCTTTCGCGACTACCTCAAGACGCTGACGCTCTGAGGCTTCAGCGCCTGCGCAGCACGTGCACGAATTCGTTGTGCCACTCGAGTTGCTCGATGAGTTCGTTGCCGGTCTGCTTCGCAAAGGCCTGAAAGTCGCGCACCGAGTTCGGATCGGTGGACACCACCTGCAGCAACTCGCCGCTGGCCATGTCCGCCAGCGCCTTCTTGGCTTTCAGGATGGGCAGCGGGCAGTGCAGGCCGCGGGTGTCGAGTTCGGTGTGGGCGGGTTTCATGCGGCGCGATCTCCAGGGTGCAAGACCGATTCTAGAAGTGTGATTTCGGGGCGGGCGGCTGCCGATCAGACCGGAAAAACGCCCGTCGACAGGTAGCGATCGCCGCGGTCGCACACGATGAACACGATGGTCGCGTTGTCGACCCTGCGCGCCAGTTCCAGCGCCACCCAGCACGCGCCGGCGGCCGAGATGCCCGCGAAGATGCCTTCGTCGCGCGCCAGCTTTCGGGCCATTTCTTCAGCATCGACCTGACTCACCTGCACGATCTCGTCGACGTGGGTCGGGTCATAGATCTTGGGCAGGTAGGCCTCGGGCCATTTGCGAATGCCGGGGATGCGCGAGCCCTCGCTGGGCTGCGCACCGATGATGCGCACCGCCGGGTTCATTTCCTTCAGATAGCGCGACACGCCGGTGATGGTGCCGGTGGTGCCCATGGCGCTCACGAAGTGGGTGACCTGGCCGGCAGTGTCGCGCCAGATCTCGGGGCCGGTGGTCTCGTAGTGAACGCGCGGGTTGTCGGCGTTGGCAAACTGATCAAGCACCAGGCCCTTGCCGTCGCGTTGCAGCTGATCGGCAAGATCGCGCGCGTGCTCCATGCCGCCCGAGCGCGGCGTGAGCATCAGCTCGGCGCCGAAGGCGCGCATCGTTTGCGCACGCTCGATCGACAGGTCTTCCGGCATGATCAGCAGCATGCGGTAGCCGCGAATCGCCGCCGCCATGGCCAGCGCGATGCCGGTGTTGCCCGAGGTGGCTTCGATGAGCGTGTCGCCCGGCTTGATCTGGCCGCGCTCCTCGGCACGACGGATCATGCTGATGGCTGCACGGTCCTTCACCGAGCCGGCGGGGTTGTTGCCCTCGAGCTTGCCCAGGATCACATTGCCGCGGCGCTGCCCGTCAACGCCGGGCAATCGGGCCAACCGCACCAGCGGGGTGTGACCGATCAGGTCTTCAAGTGAGGAATAAACGGGTTGCTTCTTGGCCATGCAAACTCGCAACAGATGGGCGTGTGGTTTGCGCTTGGCTCTGCGGCATTGCACCGCACGGGCAAACACTGGAAAAAGATCGGGTGGTGCCTCGGGTCGGAATCGAACCGACACTCCTTGCGGAACGGGATTTTGAGTCCCGCGCGTCTACCAATTCCGCCACCGAGGCCTCACGCGAGCGGCGATTATGCCCGCGCTTTGGGGTTACGCTCATGGCTCATTTTTGAAACCCACAGGATTGCTTGCATGCCCCCGATGCCACCCGTCACCCGAGCGCTGTTACTGATCAACGTCGCGGCCTTTTGCATCGGCATCTTCATGGGTCCGTGGTTCACCGGGCTGCTCGGGCTGTGGCCGCTGGGGCACGGGTTCTTGCCGTGGCAGGTGGGCACCTACGCTTTCCTGCACGGCAGCGTGGGTCACCTGTTTTTCAACATGCTCGGGCTGTGGATGTTCGGCTCCGAACTCGAACGTCTGTGGGGCCGCCAGCGCTTCATGCAGTTCTATGCCGCCAGCGTGCTGAGCGCCGCCGCCGCGCAGTTGCTGGTGACCTGGCTGCTGGGCTCGATGTACCCGACGGTGGGTGCGTCGGGTGGCCTGTTCGGGCTGCTGCTGGCTTACGGCATGACCTACCCCAACCGCACCATCGTGCCGCTGATCCCGCCGATCCCGATGAAGGCCAAGGTCTTCGTGGCGATCTACGGGGGGCTCGAACTGCTGATGGGCGTGACCGGCTCGGCTTCGGGCGTGGCCCACTTCGCGCACCTGGGCGGCATGCTCGGCGGCTTCCTGATGCTGCGCTACTGGCGCGGTCAGTCGCCGTTCTCGGGCCGCCGGCGCTGATTGCCAGCGCCGCGGCGGCTCACAGGCCGTCGCGCACCGTCGGGTAGCGCAGCCGCAGCCGCAACTCGCGCTTGAGCCGGCGGTTGTCGAGCCGCCTCGATTCACTCATGAAGCTCATCAGCATCGGCGACAGCCGCTCAGCGGCCTCGCTGCGCGTGATGCGCGGCGGGCGCGGCAGCCCGCACACATCGGCAGCCAGATCGAAGTAGTCGCCCATCTTCAGGTCGGTGTCGTCGCTCGCGTGGACCACGCGCTGCGGCAACGCGCGGGTGAGCGCGGCGACGCACGCCCGCGCCAGATCGTCGGCATGGATGTGGTTGGTGTGCACGTCGTCTTCGGCGCGCAGCACCGCGGTGCCGCGCAGCAAGCGCTCGCGCGGGTGGCCGCCTTCGCGGTCGGTGGCGTAGATGCCGGGGATGCGCAGGATCGACACGCGCACGCCGTGAGCACGGCCGTACCAGCGCAACTGTGTCTCGGCATCGACCCGTCGGCGCGCGCGGTCGGTGGTCGGATTGACGGCGCGGGTCTCGTCGAACCGTTCGCCGCCGCAGTCGCCATAGACGCCGCTGGTGCTGGCGTAGACGATGCGCCGCACGCGGCCGCGCAGCGCCAGCGCGTTGAGCAGGTGGCGGGTGCGCGGGTCGCTGGCGCCTTGCAGCGGCGGCGGCGCCAGATGCAGCACCGCATCGGCCAGACCGGCCAGCCGCGCCAGCGTGGTCGGCTCATCCAGATTGCCCGGCAGCGGCACCGCACCGGCCGCACGCAAGGCGGCCGCGCGCTGCGGGCTGGAGGTGAGCGCGAGCAATCGGTAGCGGCCGCGCAGCAGGCGCAGCACGCGCATGCCGACGTCACCGCAACCGACGATCAGCAAGGTGGGGCGTTGAAAAACCGAAGGCGGCGTGGGCATGGGCGAGACAGGGCAAGACGTGAAATCAAGGCAAGCAGGTGTGCGGGGCAAAATCCCGACTCAGTTTACGAGCCCGAACACCATGAGCATGACCGTCACGCTGCAACCCAGCGGCCGCAGCTTCCCCGTCCAGCGCGACGAACCCGTGCTCGCCGCCGCCCTTCGTGCCGGAGTGGGCCTGCCCTACGGCTGCAAGGACGGCGCGTGCGGCTCGTGCAAGTGCCGCCTGATCGAAGGCCGGGTGATCCACGGCGCGCACCAGCTCAAGGCCCTGAGCGTCGAGGAAGAAGAACAGGGCTACGTGCTGACGTGCTGCGCCGCGCCACAGACCGACCTGGTGCTCGAAGCGCGCACCGTGGCCGGCGTGGGCGAGATGCCGGTGCGGCGCATGCCCGCGCGCGTGAGCCGGCTCGAAAAGCCCGCGTCCGATGTGGCCATCGTCACATTGCAACTGCCGGCCAGCGACGGCCTGCGCTACCTCGCCGGCCAGTACATCGACATCATGCTGCCCGACGGCTCGCGCCGCAGCTACTCGATGGCCAACGCGCCACACACCCAGGGCGACAAGCCGTGGATCGAGCTGCACATCCGCCACCTCCCCGGCGGGCTGTTCAGCGACAAGGTCTTCGGCTCGATGAAGGAAAAGGACATCCTGCGACTCGAGGGCCCGTTCGGCAGCTTCTTCCTGCGCGAAGACTCGCCCAAGCCCATCGTGCTGGTGGCCTCGGGAACCGGCTTCGCGCCCATCAAGGCGTTGATCGAGCACCTGCAAACCAAGCTCGCCGACCGACCGGTGGTGCTTTACTGGGGCTGCCGCGCCCGCGCCGACCTCTACCTGCACGAGTGGGCCGTGCAATCCGCCGCGCAGATGCCGCAACTGACCTACGTGCCGGTGCTGTCCGCGCCGTTGGCGTCGGACGGCTGGAGCGGTCGCACCGGACTGGTCCATCAGGCGGTGCTGCAGGATTGGCCCGACCTGAGCGGCCACCAGGTCTACGCCTGCGGCAACCCGTTGATGGTCGAAGCCGCCCAGCGCGACTTCCTGCAGCAAGGCGGCCTGCCCGAAGACGAGTTCTTTGCCGACGCGTTCTACAGCGCGGCGCAGTCGCCGGGGTAATTACCCGAGTCCTCGGGTGGCGGGGTCACATCGATAATTTCAGGGGCACCCCTAGCCCCCGATCACCCCAGAACCACACAGGAGACTGACATGAACAAGCCTTTCCTCGCCGAACTCAGAGCCGCCAGCGCCTACCCTGACATCCGGCGATTTGCGGCGTTGTTCGAGATCCTGGGTTACCTGGTGGCCTTCGCGGTGCTGGTGGGTGCGGTCATGACCGCCAGCAACAACGGCCCCGACGACAGCCACAAGGCGATGGTCTCGCTGGTCACCGCCGTGCTGCTCGGCGTGGGCGCGCGCTACGTCAAGCTCAGTGCTTGCATGTTCATCGACATGGCCGACGCCAAGATCGACATGGCGCGGATGATGCGTGCCCAAGGCGCCGCCAAGTCCGAGTGAGCGACCGATCGCCTGCGCGGCCGGCCGGTGCCCCCAGCGCCGAGGCCTAGACAACAACCGGCCCGCGTGGCCGGTTTTTTCATGCCCCGAGATACGCCTCGCGCACCTTCGGATCGTCGAGCAGGTCGGCGGCAACGCCGCTCAGGGTGATCTCGCCCGACTCCATCACATAGGCGCGGCTGGCGAGCTGCAAGGCGCGGCGGGCGTTTTGTTCGACGAGCAGCACGGTCACGCCCTGGCGGTGGATGTCGGCCACCACCTCGAAGATCTTGTCGACCATCAGCGGCGCCAGCCCCATCGAGGGCTCGTCGAGCAGCAGCACCTTCGGGCGGGCCATCAGCGCGCGGCCGATGGCGAGCATCTGCTGCTCGCCGCCCGACAGCGTGCCACCGAGCTGGCTGCAACGCTCCTTGAGCCTGGGGAACAGGCCGAACACGCGGTCCACGTCGGCCTCGACCTCGTCATCGTGGCGGGTGAATGCCCCCATGAGCAGGTTCTCGGTGATTGTCATGCGCGCGAAGATGCCGCGGCCCTCGGGCACCATCACCAGGCCCTGGCGCGCCAGATCCCAGGCGCCCTGCCCCCGGATCGGCGCACCGTTGAACCGGATGTCGCCCGAGCCCGCGCCCAGCAAGCCGGTCAGCGCCTTCAGCGTGGTCGTCTTGCCCGCACCGTTGGCGCCGATCAGGCTGACCAGTTCGCCCGCATGCACCTCGAAGCTGATGCCCTTGACGGCGCGGATGCCGCCGTAGGCCACTTCGAGCGCGGTGACAGTCAGTGCCGGTGCGAGCGTGGGAGCGAGAAAGGTCGTGGTCATGGTCGATGCGTCAGACCGCGACGTGCGCCGCACCCAGGTAGGCTTCGATCACGGCCTCGTTGCGCTGCACTTCGGCGGGCGTGCCTTCGGCGATGCGCAGGCCGTGGTCGAGCACGCTCACGCGGTCGCACAGGCCCATCACCAGTTGCACATCGTGCTCGATCAGCAAGATGGTGTGGCCCTGGCCTCGGATGCGCTCGATCAGCTCGCGCAGCACGAGCTTTTCGGTGGCGTTCATGCCGGCGGCAGGCTCGTCAAGGGCGATCAGCGTGGGCTCGGTGGCCAGCGCGCGGGCGATCTCGAGGCGGCGCTGGTCGCCATAGCTCAGCGTGCGCGCCTTGGCGCCGGCATAGTGGGCGATGCCCACCTCGTCGAGCAGTTCGTGGGCGCGCCGGGCAATGGCGGCCTCTTCACGACGGAAGCCCGCCGTGCGCAGCACTGCGCCCATCAAGCCCGAGTGCGTACGTGCGTGGCGCGCGACCATCACGTTCTCGAGCACGGTCATCTCGGCGAACAGCCGGATGTTCTGGAAGGTGCGCGCGATGCCGGCGCGTGCCACCTCGTGCACCGCACCGGGCCGGTAGGCGCGCCCGGCCAGCTCGAAGCTGCCGGCGTCGGGCGGGTACAGCCCGGTGATGACGTTGAACAAGGTGGTCTTGCCCGCGCCGTTGGGGCCGATGAGCCCGTAGACCATGCCGCGCTCGATGCGCAGGCCCACATCGGCAAGCGCTTGCACGCCACCAAAGCGCTTGCTGGCACCCACGACATTGAGGACGGTTTCAGCCATGTCGCAACCCTGCTCAGCGCGTGCGTTCGGCCACTGCGATGCGGCCGTGCTCAGGCGCAGGCCACAGCCCGCGCGGGCGGGCCAGCATGATGCCGATCATGGCCAGCGCGATCAGCAGCTGGCGCAAGATGGACGCATCGAGCCGGCCGTCGGTCATCGTCTGCAGCGGGCCGGCCACGTAGCGCAGCACCTCGGGCAAGGCGGCCAGCAGCACGGCGCCCACGATCACCCCGGGCAGGTGGCCCATGCCGCCGACGACCACCATCGCGACGATCATCACCGACTCCTGCAGCGCGAACGACTCGGGCGACACGAAGCCCTGGAAGCCCGCAAACAGCACACCCGAAGCACCGCCGAAAGTCGCGCCCAGGCCGAACGCCAGCAGCTTGAGGGTGCGCGTGTTGATGCCCATGGCGCGCGCGGCGACTTCGTCTTCGCGGATGGCCATCCAGGCGCGGCCGATGCGGCTGCGCTCGAGCCGGTGGCACATCAGCACGGCAAACAGCACCACCGCGAGGAACAGGTAGTAGTGGTTGGTGACCGCCGGGATGTCGAGACCCAGCAGATTCCAGCGCTTGCCCAGGTCCCAGCCGAACAGGTGGATCGAGTCGATCTGCCCGATGCCGCGCGGGCCGTTGGTCAGGTTGATCGGCTGCTCGAGGTTGTTGAGGAACACGCGAATGATTTCGCCGAAGCCCAGCGTCACGATGGCCAGGTAGTCGCCGCGCAGCTTGAGCGTGGGCGCGCCCAGCAGCACGCCGGTCAGCCCGGCCGCAGCCGCGCCCAGCGGCAGCGCCACCCAGATCGACAGGTGCAACCCGTCGGGAAACATGGCGGCGATGGCGGGGAAGTTGTCGGTGAGCTGCGGGCTGGCCAGCAACGCGAACAGGTAGGCGCCCACGGCGTAGAAGGCCACGTAGCCCAGATCGAGCAGCCCGGCGCAGCCGACCACGATGTTCAAGCCCAAAGCCAGCAGCACGTACAGCAGCGAGGTGTCGATGATGCGCACCCACGCGTTGCCGAACTGCTGCGCGACCAGTGGCAGCACCAGCAGCGCCAGGCCTGCCAGCAGCATCCCACCGAGCGAGCCGGTTTGGAGCTTCATGAGCGGTCTGCCACGCGCTCGCCGAGCAGGCCTTGCGGGCGCAGCGTGAGCACCAGGATCAGCACCACGAAGGCGAACACGTCCTGATATTGGCTGCCGAGAAAACCACCGGTCAGATCGCCGATGTAGCCCGCGCCCAGCGACTCGATCAGCCCGAGCAGCACGCCGCCCAGCATGGCCCCACCGAGGTTGCCGATGCCGCCGAACACCGCCGCGGTGAAGGCCTTGAGGCCGGGCAGAAAGCCCATGCTGTGCTGCACCGAGCCGTAGTTGGCGGCGTACATGACGCCGGCCAGCGCGGCCAGCGCCGCACCGATCACGAAGGTGGCCGAGATCACCGTGTCAGGGCGCACGCCCATCAGCGCGGCGACCTGCGGGTTCTCGGCGGTCGCGCGCATGGCGCGCCCGAGCCGGGTACGGTTGACCAGGTACGCCAGTGCCGCCATCGTGATCGCGGTGATCACCACGATGAGGATCTGCGTGGTGTTGATGACCGCACCGCAGATGGCGTGGGGCTCGTTGGGCAGCAAGATGGGGTACGGCTTGGGGTTGGGCTTCCAGATGATCATGGCCAGCGTTTGCAGCAGCAAGCTCATGCCCATGGCGGTGATCAGCGGCGCCAGCCGGGGCGCGTTGCGCAGCGGCCGGTAGGCCAGCTTCTCGATGGCGAAGTTGAGCACCGAGCACACCACCATGGCCGCCAGCAGCGAGATCAGCAAGATCACCCAGCCAGGCCAGCCGGTGTCGGCCAGCGCGGTGACCACCGTCCAGCTGACCATCGCACCGACCATCAGCACCTCGCCGTGGGCGAAGTTGATGAGGTTGATGATCCCGTAGACCATCGTGTAGCCCAGCGCCACCAGCGCATACACGCTGCCCAGCACCAGCCCGTTGATGACTTGCTGGATGAAGGTGTCCATCAGCGCGCCTTGCGGGCGGCCGCATCAAGCCGGCGCAGTTCTTCGAGCTTTTCGCCGATGCGGATTTCGAAGCCGCGCGCCACCGGCTCGTAAAAGCGCGGGTCGGCCACGTCGTCGGGCCAGTAGCGCTCGCCGGCGGCAAATCCGCCTTCCTCGTCGTGCGCGTAGCGGTAGCCGCTGCCGTAGTCGAGGTCTTTCATCAGCCGCGTGGGCGCGTTGCGCAGGCGCAGCGGCACCGCTCGGGTGCCGTCTTGCTCGATGAACGCGCGCGCCGCCTTGTAGGCGCGGTAGACCGCATTCGACTTGGGCGCCATCGCCAGGTAGATCACGGCCTGAGCCAGTGCCAGCTCGCCTTCGGGTGAGCCGAGCCGCTCGTAGGTCTCGGCGGCATCGAGTGCCAGGCGCAGCGCGCGCGGGTCGGCCAGACCGATGTCTTCGCTCGCGATGCGCACCAGCCGGCGCGCCGCGTAGCGCGGATCGACGCCGCCGTCGAGCATGCGCACGAACCAGTACAGCGAGGCGTCGGGGTCGCTGCCGCGCACCGCCTTGTGCAGCGCCGAGATGGTGTCGTAGAACTGCTCGCCGCCCTTGTCGTGGCGACGCAGCTGCTCGCCGAGCGATTTTTCGAGCTGCGCCTCGTCGATCTCGGCGAGGCCCGCCAGCGTAGCCATCTCGACCAGGTTCTCGTAGGCGTTGAGCAGCCGGCGAGCGTCGCCATCGGCGTAGGCCACCAGGCGATCGCGCGCGGCATCTGACAACGGCGGCGCAGCAAGCAGCGTCTGGGCGCGTCCGAGCAGCTCGATGAGGTCAGCCGCGTCGAGGCTCTTGAGCACGTGCACCGTGGCGCGCGACAGCAGCGCCGAATTGACCTCGAACGACGGGTTCTCGGTGGTCGCGCCGATGAAGGTGAACAGCCCCGACTCCACGTGCGGCAAGAAGGCGTCTTGCTGCGCCTTGTTGAAGCGGTGCACCTCGTCGACGAAGACCACCGTGCGCCGGCCTGCGGGCTGCATCACCTGCGCGCGCTCGACCGCCTCGCGGATGTCCTTCACGCCGCCGAGCACCGCCGACATCGAGATGAACTGCGCGTCGAATGCGTTGGCCATCAGCCGCGCCAGCGTGGTCTTGCCCACGCCCGGCGGGCCCCACAGGATCATCGAATGCAGCCGCCCCGAATCGAACGCCGAGCGCAGCGGCTTGCCCGGGCCGAGCAGGTGCTTCTGGCCGATGACCTCGTCGAGCGTGTGCGGCCGCAGCCGCTCGGCCAGCGGCTGCGCGCTCGCAGCGGCGGCCGGCTGGGTCACTGCTCGAGCACCTCGACGCCGGACGGCACCACGAACTTGAAGCCCTGCGGCGGCAACTCGACGTTGGCGGCGAACTGCGTGAACTGCAGCAGCGAGCGCTGCGAAAAGCTGTCGGTGATCTCCACGGCCATCAGCTGCTTGCCGCGAAAGCCGATGCGCATGAACTGGAACGCGCCGTCGCGCGCCTTGGGCGTGGCCTGTGCCCAATCGAGGCCGTCTTTCGACGGCAAAGCGATCAGGTCGAAGTCACGCGTGAGGTCGGCACCGGCGAGCAAGGCCGCGGGCGTGGCGCCCAGCGCGTCGGTGTAGTTGCGGCGGCTGGCCTGGTTGAGGTCGGCGTCGAAGATCCACACGCTTTGGCCATCGCACACGATCAGCTGCTCGAACGGCTTGAGGTAGTCGAAGCGAAAGCGATCCGGGCGGGCGAA
>NCFZ01000234.1 GCA_002281415.1 Burkholderiales bacterium 28-67-8
TGCCGCCCACGTCCATCAGCAGCAGCACCTTGATGTGGTTGTGGCGCTCGGGAACCATCTTCAGGTCGAGACAGCCGGCGTTGGCCGCGGTGGCCTGGATGGTGCCGTCGAGGTCGAGTTCATCGGCCGAGCCCTGGCGCGCAAAACGCCGCAGCCGGCGCAGCGCGATCTTGATCTCGCGCGTGCCGAGTTCGACCTCGCTGTCGTAGTCCTTGAAGCGCCGCTCGTCCCACACCTTGACGGCGCTGCGCATGCGGCTTGCGTCCTGGCCGATGCGGATGCCCTGCGGGTTGTCGCCCCAGGCGCCGAACGGGCTGGTGCCGCCGGTGCCGATCCACTTGGCTCCGCCTTCGTGACGCTCCTTTTGCTCGGCGAAGCGCTTTTTCAGCGTGTCCATCAGTTCGTCCCAGCCCATGGCGGCGATGGCAGCGCGGTCTTCGGCGCTCAGCTCGCGCTCCATCGCCTTGCGCAGCCATTCGAGCGGGATGTCGGCGCTGAAGTCGCCCAGCGACTCGATGCCCTTGAAGTACGCCGAAAACGCGCGGTCGAACGCATCGAAGCGCGACTCGTCCTTCACGAGCGTGGCACGCGCCAGCGCATAGAACGACTCGAGCGTGGGCACGCCGCCCTCGTCATCGAGCACTCCGGCCTGCAGCGCTTCGAGCAGCGTGAGGAACTCGGGCACCGACACCGGCAGCTTGGCCGCGCGCAGGGCGAGGAAGAACGAGATCAGCATGGACGGCTGGCCGATGAGGACACGGTGGGGGTCTGGTCGCTGTCAGCCCGGCCGCTCAACGCAGAGCTTTGCGCGAGCAGACGATGACGGCGCCAAGTGAGACGAGCGTGAGCAGATCCCACCATCCCTCGTCGAACAGCATGCCGAGATCGTGGTGCGAGATCACGCTCAGGCTGAACCACGCGCTGGGCACGACCAGTGCCACCAGCGCCAACGTCAGCGCCCACCGGTGACCGGTGCGGCGGTGATGTTTCACGATCATCACCACACCCAGAGTGCCGAATGCGGCGAGGGCTCCTGCGGTCAAGAGGTGCCGAATGGGATAGATGCCGCTGACCTTCGCTGCAATGCGAGCGATTTCCTGCAGCATTTCGTCGAGGTCCAGTTGCATGTTGGCCCCGAACGCGAACAGCGCGAACGCGATGGCGCGCCACAAGGCCCCGGCTGTGCCGAGCACACGCGACGTGCGCAGCGCCGAGATGCCCGCCAGCACGAAAAGGACCGTGAAGATCCAGTGCCGAACGCTGAAATCGAACAGCCGCGGGGTCCAGCCGCGCAGCCCCGGCACCGAAAACGGCGGCTCCGTGGGCGCATCCACCGCGACGCGCTGGTAGCTGATGGCATCGTGGTCAACTCGAAACAGCCCGTAGTCGACCGGTGAGTGGTCGTAGCTGCGCGCGCTGCCTGCCACCACGACGATGTGGATGCCGTCCGTGGTGCTGACGCTGTGAGTGGCATGCAGGTGGCCGGACATGATCCAGTGGACGCCGTGCTGGCGCGCCAGCGCCAGCAGCCGCGCGCGAGTTTCGGGCGGCCAGTTCGTCGCGGCCTCCGGCTCCATCTCGTTGGCCACGAAGGGCGGCCGATGGG
>NCFZ01000067.1 GCA_002281415.1 Burkholderiales bacterium 28-67-8
CCCAGGCGCTTGAAGTCGGCCATCTGCTGCGCGATCTGTTCGGTGGCGTAGGCGCGGGCCTTGGCCTGCACCTCGGCGCGCGGCAGGTTGCGCCCGAAGTTCTTCTCGATCTGGTTTTCGATCGGCAGGCCGTGGCAGTCCCAGCCCGGCACGTAGGTCGCGTCCATGCCCTTCAACTGGCGCGCCTTGACGATCATGTCTTTGAGCACCTTGTTCACGGCGTGCCCGATGTGCAACTGGCCGTTGGCGTACGGCGGGCCGTCGTGCAGCACGAACTTCGGTGCGCCGCAGCGCGCTTCGCGCAGGCGCTGATAGATGCCGGCTTCTTCCCACTGCTTGACCCAGGCCGGCTCGCGCTTGGGCAGGTCGCCGCGCATCGGGAAGGGCGTGTCGGGCAGGTTCAGCGTGGCGCGCAGTCCGGCAGTGGCGTCGGCGCTGGAAGAAGTGGGTTGGGTGGACATGCTTCGATCTCGAAAGGTGGCGCTCAGGGGTGGCGCGTGGGCGGTACACCGCGGGGCAGAGTCACTCGGGCGGGCGAGGGCGGCTGGCACCCCCTGTGCCTGTGCGACGAGTGAAGTCGATGCATCAAACCCTGCGAAAGATTCTACCGAGGGGCCTGTGCCGGCAGCGGTGCTGCGCACGGGCGCGATGTCATGTGGGGGCTTGCGTCGCCAGCCAGTCGCGCGCGGCGGCTTCATCGCGTGCGATGCCTTCGCGCAGCGCTTGCAGCGAGTCGTAGCGCAGCTCGTCGTGCAGCTTGTGCAGCAGCTCGACGCGCACGCAACGGCCATAGCCGCCCTCGGCGCCCAGCGCTTCGGGCCAGTCGAAGCAATGGGTCTCGAGCAGCACCCGCCCGGCGTCCTCGACCGTGGGCCGCACGCCCAGGCTGGCCACGCCGGCGAGCGGTTTCGAGTCCGGCGTGAGACCGTGAACCCGCACCACGAAGATGCCCATGGCGGCGGGGCGCGTGTGCGCAAAGCGCAGGTTGAGCGTGCGAAAGCCGAGCTCGCGGCCGAGCTTGCGGCCATGCACCACGTGGCCGCTGATGCTGTAGGGCCGACCGAGCAAGGCACCGGCCCGTGCCATGCCGCCGGTGGCCAGCGCCTCGCGCACTGCCGAGCTCGACACCCGCAGGCCGTGCACCTCGTAGCTCAGCATGCGGGCCACGTCGAAGCGCTTGCCCGGCGGCTGCGCCTGGCCGGCCGCATCGAGCATCGCGTAGTCGCCGGCGCGCCGGGCGCCGAAGCAGAAGTCATCGCCCACCAGCACGTAGCGCGCACGCAGGCCGCGCACCAGCACGTCGTCGATGAAGGCCTGCGGCGAGAGCGACGCGAAGCGGTTGTTGAACGGCACCACGATGGCCTGGTCGATGCCGCAGCGGGCGAGCTCGCCGAGCTTGTCGCGCAGCGTCGAGATGCGCGCCGGCGCCAGATCGGGCTGACCTGCGCGCGCGGCGAAGTGGTCGCGCGGGTGCGGCTCGAAGGTCAGCACGCAACTCGGCAGGCCGCGGTGCTGGGCTTCGTTGCGCAGCAGCGCGAGCATCGCCTGGTGCCCGCGGTGCACGCCGTCGAAGTTGCCGATGGTGAGCGCGCAAGCCGGCGTGACACCGAGGTGGTGGAACCCGCGAAAAAGACGCATCAGCCGATCATTCCGACGCGACAGGCTTCACGCTGGCAGCGGGTTCCGGAGGTGTGATGTCGTGCGGCCCGGCCAGCCAGCGCCACTGCCCCGGCGCCAGATCGGCCGGCAGCGCCAGCGCGCCATAGCGGCTGCGGTGCAGCGCTTCGACCCGGTTGCCCACCGCGGCCACCATGCGCTTGACCTGGTGGTACTTGCCTTCGGTGAGCGTCATGCGCAAGCCGTGCAGTTCACCGAGCTCAGCAGCCTGCGGCCCGTTGAACACGCCCGTCGATTCGGCCGCGGCCGCACGCACCGGCACCGGGTCGTCGATCAGCGTGACGCCGCGCAGCAGCTGCTGCACTTGCTCGTCGGTGACCGGGTGCTTGCAGCCGATCTCGTAGACCTTGGGCACGTGGTGCTTGGGCGAGGTCCAGCGGTGGATGAGCTTGCCGTCGTCGGTGAGCAGCAGCAAGCCGGTGGTGTCTTCGTCGAGGCGACCCACGGCCTGCACATCGCGCCGGCGCAGCGGTGCGCTCAGCAGGCTGTAGACGCTCGGGTGGTGCTTGGGCTTTTGCGAGCACTCGTGGCCGGCCGGCTTGTTCAGCACGATCAGCGCCTGGGTGCGAAACGGCCACGTTTCGCCGCGCACGTTGAACTGCAGGCCTTCGGGGTCGTACTCCTCGAACGGGTCGTCGGCCAGCGCGCCGGCGATGGTCACGAAGCCGCCGAGGATCAGGCCCTCGCACTCGCGGCGCGAACCGAAGCCCTGCGAAAACAGCACCTGAGCGAGCTTCAAGGCTTCTTGTCCAGGGTCATGCGTTCGTTGTCGCGCTTCATCTGGAAGCGGTTCAGGAAGCTGTTGCCCAGCAGCACATGAGGCATCGGCATCGGCAGCACCGCCGCTTCGACGTTGTAGACCTGGACATCGCCCACGCGCACCACGGCGAGTGACGTGCGGTATCCGTTGACCGTGCCGTTGGCGGTGTTGCCGGTGAGGTGCTCGCCGTCCTTGTATTTCAGGCCGATGCGATCGGCCTCGGACGCGCTCAGCGCGATGGTGGTCGCTCCGGTGTCGACCATGAACTGCACCGCCTTGCCGTTGATGCTGCCGCCAGTGACGAAGTGCCCGCCGTCGGCTGCGGACAAGACGATCTGCGTACCGCCGCCGGCGCTGTTGGTTCCGGCCAGACTGACCGGTGAGCCACCGAGCCCCAGCGTTTGCTGCTTGCCGGCGACTTCGATGGCCGCTGAGCCGGCGTTCACGCTGACCAGCCGCACGCCCGACTGGCTGGCACCGACGGCCAGCGTGCGCGGCACGCCGTCGATCACCAGCAGCGCCTTGTCACCCATGTGGCCGCTGAACGACACGCTTTGCGCCACGGCGGCGCCGCAGGCCAACGCGATCAGCAGCGCCAGCAATCGCTTCATCGGTCTCAATCGCGGAAGTTGTTGAACGACAGCGGCGCGTCGGCCAGGTCCTTGCGGATCATGGCCATGGCCGCTTGCAGGTCGTCGCGCTTGCCGCCGGTGACGCGCACGCTGTCGCCCTGGATGGCCGCTTGCACCTTGAGCTTGCTTTGCTTGACCAGCGTTTGCAGCTTCTTGGCCGTTTCGCTGTCGATGCCGGTCTTGATGACGATGAGCTGCTTGACCTTGTCGCCGCCGATCTTTTCGATCTTGGCGCTGCGGTCAAGGTAGCGCACGTCGACCGCGCGTTTGGCCAGCTTGGCCAGCACGATGTCCATTACCTGGTCGATCTGGAAATTGCTGTCGGCCCACACCGTGAGCTCCTTGTCCTTCAACTCGACCTTCGATGACGAGCCCTTGAAGTCGAAGCGGGTGCCGATTTCCTTGGAGGCCTGGTCGATGGCGTTGCGCACTTCGACGAGATCGGGTTCGAGGACGGTGTCAAAACTGGGCATGGTGGTCGCCTTGAAAGAGGGGCCGTTGATGGCGGCAATCAACGAAAATTCTGCCATGCACATCGAGTCCGGCGTGAGCCTTCGCCCCTACAACAGCTTTGGCTTGCCGGCCGTGGCGCACACGCTGGTGCGCATCGCCAGCGACGCCGATGTGCGGCGTGTGGTCGATCATCCCACGCTGGGCCGGGCGCCCAAGTTCGTGCTGGGCGGCGGCAGCAACATCATCCTCACGCGAGACATGCCACAAGTGGTGCTCAAGGTCGAGGTGCCGGGCCTGCGGCTGGTCGAGCAGCGGGCCGATGCCTGGATCGTCGAAGCCGGTGCCGGCGAGTCGTGGCACGGTCTGGTCATGTGGTCGCTGGCGCAGGGCTTCCCGGGCCTCGAGAACCTGGCGCTGATCCCGGGCACCGTGGGTGCTTCGCCGGTGCAAAACATCGGCGCTTACGGTGTCGAGCTGCAAGACCGTTTCGACTCGCTCGATGCGGTCGATCTGCGCACCGGCCTGACAGTGACCCTCGGGCACGAGCGCTGCGCCTTCGGCTACCGCGATAGCGTCTTCAAGCACTCGCTGGCCGGCCTGGTGGTGATCACCCGCGTGCGCTTTCGGCTCCCGCGTCCGTGGCAGCCGGCGCTGGGCTATCTGGAGCTCGAGCGCAAGCTGGCCGAGCTGCGATCGGCCGACCCCGCCGCGCAGCCCACGGCGCAGCAGGTGGCCGAATGGGTCATCGGCATTCGCCGCTCCAAGCTGCCCGACCCGGCGCTCATCGGCAACGCCGGCAGCTTCTTCAAGAACCCGGTGGTCACGCCCGAACAGTGCCGCGACATCATCGGGCGCGACCCCGAAATCGTGCATTACCCGATGCCCGACGGCAGCGTGAAACTGGCCGCCGGCTGGATGATCGATGCCTGCGGCTGGAAGGGCAAGACCGTGGGCCAGGCGGGCGTCTACGAAAAGCAGGCGCTGGTGCTGGTCAACCGCGGCGAGGCCATTGGCTCGGAAGTGATGACGCTGGCACGCGCCATCCAGGAAAGCGTCTACGGCCGCTTTGGCATCAGGCTGGAGACCGAGCCGGTGGTGGTGTGAGCGCCGCGCCGGCAGTGTCGTTCAGTCGCGTGCGCACCAGCGCGATGTGGCTGCGCAGCGCGTACAGCTCATCGGTGTAAGACAGCGGCACCGACACGCGCGAGACCCGCGACTCGAGTTCGTCGAGCTGGTCGAGCAAGGCCTGCCGAGATTCGGTGCCGTTGCGCGCTTCGATCTCGCGCAACTGCTCGTACCAGCGGAACACGCGCCGGCGGATGCGCAACTGGTAGACCGGCGGCAGCACGCGCGTGAACGGCAGCAGCATCGCCAGGATCGACACGACCACTGGCCACATGCGGTCGATCAGGTTGGCCACGCCAAACGGCAGGTGGCGCTGCAGCACCGGAATGCCGTTCTGATAGAACCGCTGTGCCTCCTTGGCGAGCGGACGCTCGGTGTTGAGCGGGCTCGGGAAGTCGCCCTTGCGCTGGAACCAGCCTGCGCCGCCATGGATCTTTTGCGCGGCCTGCACGAACAGCTGGATCAGGGCCGGGTGCGTGCCCTCACGCGCGACCAGCGTGGCCGCAGGCGCCACCAAGTGCACGTCGTGCGCGGGCACATCGCCGGCCAGATCGACCACGCCGCGCGGCAGCACCAGTGGCCGCATGAAGACAAAGCGGCGCGAGTAGGCCTCGGCCTGAGCAAAGTCGAACAGCCGGATGCCGGGCGTGTTGAGCAGCGTTTGCACCGCCTGCGACTCCGGGGCCGACGCCAGCGCCAGCGCATCGGACTCGCCCGCCAGCAAGGTCGCCACCGCAGAAGTTGCGGGCGCCTTGAGCAGCGTGAGCTGCGGCTCGGCGAGGTGGTTGGCCTCGAGCATCCCTTCCATCAGGTGCTGGATGCCGCTGCCGGGCGCACCGATGTTGAGCCGCCAGCCGGCCAGCTGCGGCAGCGACGACAGCGTGTCGGCATGCAGCAGTCGACGAGCCGAATCTTCCCGGTAGAACAGCCAGATGGGTTCGTAGAACAAGCTGCCCAGCGAGACCAGCGAGGGCGGCGCGTCTTCGTCTTCGGCCGCCACGGGCAGGTCATCGAAGCCGCCTTGCACGAAGGCGAGATCGACGCCTGAATGGGCATCACGCAACAGCGCGAGGTTCTCGGCGGTGCCCTGTGTGGAGCGCAGTTCGACCTCGATGCCGTGCTCCTTGAGCAGCGCGGCGTAGCGCTTGCCAAAAGCGGCATAGGCGCCTTGCTCCACGCCGGTGGCCAGCACGACCTTCTTCGGCGGCGTCGGGTCGAGCACGTAATACGCCGCGAGCAGCAGCGCGACGGCCAGCACAACGAACGGCCCGATGGTCAGGGTGAGATCGCGCAGTGACTGCGCCGAGTTGCGCGGTGACGTGTTCATGTCGGAAGTCGATCCTGAGGTGACATTGAGGCCGCGCGCTGCGCCTATTCGCCGCGCAGCAGTCGTTCGGCCAGCGGCGAGGGCAACCCGGCGGCGATGATCTTCGCCGCGGCCTGGATGTTGTTGTAGGGCACGCGCCAGAAGGTCAGCGCAGCCGTGTCGGTGTCAAACGTGGCGTAGCACGCGCTGGTGTTGCCGTCACGCGGCTGTCCCGCCGAGCCGGCGATGGCAAGCCACTGCGACGACTCTGGCAGCGCGATGGCGGTACCCGCCTTGAACTGCGCCGCGCCGCTCGCGCCACCCGAGGTCAAGTGGTAGAGCCCTTGTTCATGCACATGGCCGCAAAAGATGTGGCGCGCGGTGGTGGCTTGCAGACAGGCCGCCGCATCGAGCCGGCTCACCACGTAGCCCCATTGCGCCGGCGCCACGTTGTTGGCGTGGACGAACAGCTGTTCGCCCTCGGTGTGGCTGAGCGGCAGGCCGGCGAGGAAGTCGATCTGCTCGGCCGACAGTTGCTTGCGTGTCCAGGTGACCGCCTCGCGCGCCTGCCGCACCATGGCGCCGCTCGGGCCGTTGACCACCGCCTCATCGTGATTGCCCTGGATCGCGATCGCGCCTTTGTCGACCAGCGATCGAACCCGATCGACCACCCATCCCGGGTCGGCGCCATAGCCCACGAAGTCGCCGAGCAGCGCGTATCGATCGACGGCCTGAGTGGCCGCGTGCTCAAGCACCGCCTCGAACGCCTCGCGGTTGGCGTGCACGTCGGTGACCAGTGCGAGTTTCATGACACCCGCGACAGCGCGTCAGCCGATGCGGCCGAGCAGCAGGTATTCCATCAGCGCCTTTTGCACGTGCATGCGGTTTTCGGCTTCGTCCCACACCACGCTGTGCGGGCCGTCGATCACGTCGGCATCGACTTCTTCACCGCGGTGCGCCGGCAGGCAGTGCATGAACAGCACATCGGGCTGGGCCACGGCGAGCATGTCGCGGTCGACGCGCCAGTCGGCGAAGGCCTTTTGGCGGGCCTCGTTCTCGGCTTCGTAGCCCATGCTGGTCCACACGTCGGTGGTCACCAGGTGGGCGCCGCGGCAGGCATCCATCGGGTTGTCGAACACCTTGACGCAGGCCTGGTTGCTCACGCCGGCGACCTTCGCATCGATCTCGTAGCCGCTCGGGGTGCTCACGTGCAGCGTGAAGCCCAGCACGTCGGCCGCCTGCAACCAGGTGTTGGCCATGTTGTTGCCGTCGCCCACCCAGGCCACGACCTTGCCGCGGATGCTGCCGCGGTGCTCGATGTAGGTGAATACATCGGCGAGGATCTGGCACGGGTGGTATTCGTTGGTCAGGCCGTTGATGACCGGCACGCGCGAATGCGCCGCGAAGGCCTCAATCTTGGTGTGCTCGAAGGTTCGGATCATCACCACGTCGACCATGCGGCTGATCACGCGCGCGCTGTCTTCGATCGGTTCGGCGCGCCCGAGCTGGCTGTCACCCGAGGTCAGGTTCACCACCGAGCCGCCCATCTGGTACATGCCGGCCTCGAAACTCACGCGGGTTCGCGTGCTGGCCTTTTCGAAAATCATCGCCAGCGTGCGGTCGAACAGCGGCGTGTACTTCTCGTAGTTCTTGAAGCGCTTCTTGATGAGCGTGGCGCGGCCGAGCAGGTAGTCGTACTCCTCGGCGCTCAGGTCCTTGAACTGCAGGTAGTGCCGCATGGGCACCTGACCGGGTTTGATGGTGGGCGTGTTCACGGCTGTTCCGGGTTTTGCAGGAAGTCTTTGATCAGCCCGCCGAGGATCGTCGCGATCTGCTCGGCCTCGGCCAGGCTCAGGATCAGCGGCGGTACCAGACGCACGACGCGATCGGCGGTCACGCTGATCAGCAAGCCGGCCTGGGCCGCGCGCAACAGCAGATCGCCGCAGGGGCGGTCGAGCTCGATGCCCAGCATCAGGCCCTGGCCGCGGATCTCGACCACGCCAGCCAGGCCAGAGAGTTCACGCGCCAGGCTGGCACGCAAGGCCGCGCCGACGGTGGCGGCGTTTTCGAGCAGGTGATCTTCTTCCATGATGCGCAGCGTTTCGATGCCTGCGCGCATGGCCAGGGCATTGCCGCCGAACGTGGTGCCGTGGTTGCCCGGTTGCAGCACTTCGGCCGCTCGGGGGCCGCACACCACCGCGCCGATCGGCACGCCCGAACCCAGCCCCTTGGCCAGCGGCATCACATCGGGCACGATGCCCGCCCACTGGTGGGCGAACCACTTGCCGGTGCGTCCGGTGCCGCACTGCACCTCATCGAGCATGAGCAGCCAGTCGCGCTTGTCGCACAGGCGGCGAATGGCCCGCAGGTAATCGGTGGTGGCCGGGTTGACGCCCCCTTCACCCTGGATGACTTCAAGGAACACCGCCACCACATTCGGGTGCGCGTCGGCCGCGCTTTCGATGGCGGCCACGTCGTTGAGCGGCACCCGCACGAAGCCTTCGACCAGCGGGCCGAAGCCGGCCTGGATCTTCGGGTTGCCAGTGGCCGACAGCGTGGCGATCGAACGGCCGTGGAACGCTTTCTCGTAGACGATGACTTCCGGGCGCTCAATGCCCTTGTCGTGCCCGAACTTGCGGGCGATCTTCAAGGCTGCTTCGTTGGCTTCGAGGCCGCTGTTGCAGAAGAACACCCGCGTCAGTCCTGACAGCTCGCACAACTTGGCCGCCAACTGCTCTTGCAGCGGTGCGCCGTAGTAGTTCGAGGTGTGGATCAGGCGACCGATCTGCTCTTGCAGCGCCGGCACGAGCTTGGGGTGGGCGTGACCGAGCGTGTTGACCGCGATGCCACCGAGTCCATCGAGATATTTTTTGCCGTCGGTATCCCACACCCAACAGCCCTGACCATGCGACATCGCCATGGGCAACCGCCCGTAGGTGTGCATCACGTGGGGTTCGGGATCGACAGCAGGCTTTTCAGGGGCGTTCATGCGGGGGTGTCTTGGCAAGCTGCGAGCGCGACGCGTGCGGTGTCGCACGGCATCGGAAGGGGAGCGGAAATTCTAAGTCCCGCCCCCGGTCTCATCAGTTGCGCGATGGCGTGCTTGAATCGTGGTCGAAGTGAGGCAGGCGGCACAATCACCGACGATGACGCGAAAGCAGGTCGGCGCGACGCATTAGAGTCGCGCCCGCTCATCCCCGAACCCGAAGCATGGATCCAGCAGCAAAACACGAAGTGTTCATTCAAGGCGTCACGCTGAGCGGACAGACGTTCCGCCCCAGCGATTGGGCCGAACGCCTGGCCGGCGCGATGTCGTGCTTCCGCCCGGAAGGCACCACCGGCGGGATCGGTGCGTTCATTGGCTATTCGCCGTACTGCGTTCCCCGGGTGATCAACGGGGTGAAGTGCGTGATCGTCGACGAGCGGCTGCGCGAGTCGGCGCCCATGGCGTGGGACTTCGTCATGAACTTCGCGCGCGACAACGAGTTGCAGGTGGCGCAGGCCTGCCTGCTGCCCAACGCGCCGGAGACCTGAACGAGGCGTTGCCCGTCACGGGAACGACGGCCATGAAAAAGGCCCGCGACTGCGGGCCTTCTGGGCGAAGCGGCGTGAGCCGGTTCAGGCTGCGGGTGCAGCCAACGCCTTGACCTTGGCAGACAGGCGGCTCTTGTGACGCGCTGCCTTGTTCTTGTGGAACAGTCCCTTGTCGGCAACCGAGTCGATGACTTGCTCGGCTGTCTTGAACAAATCGGTGGCTTTCGCCTTGTCGCCGGTCAGAACGGCCTTTTGAACATTCTTGATCACCGTGCGGAACTTCGACCGCAAGGCGGTGTTCGCGGCGTTGAGCTTGACGTCCTGACGAACGCGCTTCAACCCGGAGGCAATGCGGACGGTTTTCTTTTTCGCTTTTGAGGAGGTGGCCATGCTGTAATTTGTTCAGTTGGAACAGAGCCCGCGAGTGTAGCAGCTTGCCGCCCCTGTCAGGATGTGCTTTCGCTAATCCGTTGAGGGGTCGAGGCGAAAGCCGAATCGGCGCTACCGTCGCGTACCCAAGCCTTGGGACTTTTGTCCATGAATTTGCTGCGCGCCGCCTCTACTGTTTCGTTGTTGACCCTCATCTCGCGCGTGACGGGACTCGGTCGAGAGCTGATCGTGGCATCGAGCTTTGGCGTGAGCGCCGAGACCGACGCATTCAATGTGGCCTTTCGCATCCCGAATCTGCTGCGTCGGCTTTTCGCCGAGGGCGCGTTCTCGCAGGCCTTCGTGCCCATCCTGGCTTCCAGTCGGGCCGCTGATGGCGATGGCCCGACGCGCGACCTGATCGACGCGGTGGCCACCGTGCTCTTTTGGGCGCTGGTGCTGACCACGCTGGCGGGCATCGTGGCGGCGCCCTTGCTCGTTTGGATGATGGCTTCGGGGCTGCAGGCGTTTGACTCTGCAGTGGTGATGACCCGAGTGATGTTCCCGTACATCGGCTTCATGTCTCTGGTGGCGCTGGCGGCCGGGGTGCTCAACACCTGGAAGCGCTTCGCCATTCCGGCTGTCACGCCCGTGTTGCTGAACCTGTGCGTGATGGGCGCGGCCTGGTGGCTTGCGCCGTGGTTCAAGGCGCGTGGCATCGAGCCCATCTTCTCGCTGGCCGCCGGGGTGCTGATCGGTGGCGTTCTGCAACTGAGCGTGCAATGTGCTGCGCTGTACGCCTTGGCCAAGCTGCCGAAGATCGGAGTCACAGGGCGCGGTATCGGGGCGGCGTGGCGACACCCCGGCGTGCGGCGCGTCTTGCGCCAGATGGCCCCGGCGATCATCGGCGTGTCGGTGGCGCAGGTGTCGCTGCTGATCAACACCCAGATCGCCTCTCACGTGGGAACGGGCGCGGTCTCGTGGCTCACTTACGCGGATCGGCTGATGGAATTCCCCACCGCGTTGCTCGGCGTAGCGCTGGGCGTGGTGCTGTTGCCGCAGTTGTCGGCCGCGCAGGGCGCCAGAGACGACGCTACCTATTCAAGCCTGCTCGACTGGGGTCTGAGGCTGGTGCTGTTGCTGGCCCTGCCTTGCGCGGTCGCCTTGCTGTTGTTCCCCACGGCGCTGGTGTCGGTGCTTTATCACTATGGGCACTTCACGCCGCTGGATGTGCAGCAGACGGTCTGGGCGTTGCGGGGGTACGGCGTGGGGTTGCTCGGGTTGATCGCCGTGAAGGTGCTGGCACCGGGCTTCTATGCGCAACAGGACATTCGCACCCCGGTTCGCATTGCGGTGGTCGTGCTGGTCCTCACTCAACTCATGAACCTGGTGCTGGTGCCGGTTCTCGGGCACGCGGGGCTGGCGCTGTCGATAGGCCTGGCCGCGCTTGTCAACGCGGTATGGCTATTCATCGGGTTGCGCCGACGCGGTACCTATGTGCCAGCGGCCGGATGGAGAGGGTTTGCGCTGCGCGTGGCGTGCGCGAATGTGGCCCTGGCT
>NCFZ01000068.1 GCA_002281415.1 Burkholderiales bacterium 28-67-8
TGCAGCAGCCGCCACAGCGTGGCCAGCCGCTCGGAGATCAGGTCCTGGTGCGGCGAGAAGGTGTCGTAGGGCAGCGTTTCCCAGTCGGGGAACACGGCGATGCGCAGCTCGGGCGCGAAGAACGCCAGTTCGCCCTCGAGCCGCTGGGTGTCGGCCGGCTCGGCGGTGAAGATGGCGGTCAGGCGCTTTTGAGCGGCTTGGGCTTGCGCGTGGCGCGCGAGCAGCAGCGAGTCGGCCGAGCCGATCGGGCGGCTCAGGGTGTGGCGTTTGCCAGGGGCGATGGAGGGTGTTTGCATCAGACAAAGCAAATCGCCCCGGGAGACGATACCCACGGGGCGAAGCAGGGGCCAATTATAGAATTCGCCCCGCTCGCAGGCCCCCATGACACCACTCCCGACGCCCACCGATCGCGCCTTTGACGAACCCCGTCTGTATGCGCTGGTGCCGTGCGCCGGGGTGGGCGAGCGGGCCGGCACCGCGGGCCCCAAGCAGTACGAGCCGCTGGCCGGCGGCACCGTGGTCGGCCACACGCTGGCCGCGCTGGCGCAGGTGAGCCGGCTGCATCAGGTGCTGGTGATGCTCAGCCCGACCGATGCGCGCTTCGAATCGCTGCTGCCCGGGTTTGCCGGCTGGGTGGATCGCCGCGGCGGTGCCACCCGCGCGGCCACCGTGGCCGCCGGCCTGGAGGCCCTGATCGAGCACGGCGCGCGCAGCAGCGACTGGGTGCTGGTTCACGACGCGGCGCGCTGCCTGATCCGCCCCGAGGCGATCGACGCGCTGATCGACGCGTGCCTCGACGACGCGGTGGGCGGGCTGCTCGCGCTGCCGGTGGCCGACACGCTCAAGCGCGCCGCGCCCGGCACGGATCGGGTGGGCGCCACCGTCGAGCGCGCGCAGATGTGGCAGGCGCAAACGCCGCAGATGTTTCGACTCGGGATGCTGCAAGACGCGCTCGCGTCGGCGGCTTCGCTCGGCGTGGCGGTCACCGACGAGGCCAGCGCCATCGAGGCACTGGGCCACGCGCCGCGGCTGGTGCGCGGCGACATGGAAAACCTCAAGGTCACGTTCCCGAGCGATTTCGCGCTGGCTGAGCGCTTGTTGCGCAGCCGCTGATACCCCCCACTTCGAAAGCCAATCCATGGTCCAGCCCGCCTTTGCCTCCATGTTTCGCATCGGCGAGGGCTGGGACAGCCATCAGCTGGTGACCGGCCGCGCGCTGATCCTGGGCGGTGTGAACATTCCGCACACGCATGGGTTGAAGGGCCATTCCGATGCCGACGCGCTGGCTCACGCCATCACCGACGCGTTGTTCGGTGCGTCGTCGCTGGGCGACATCGGGCGCCATTTCCCCGACACCGACGAGCAGTTCCGCGGTGCCGATTCGCTGGCGCTGCTGGCCGAGGCGGCGCGCCGCGTGCGCGCTGCCGGCTGGAAGATCAGCAACATCGACTGCACCATCGTTGCCGAGGCACCCAAGATGGCACCGCACGTTCAGGCGATGCGGTTGCGGCTGGGGCAGGCGCTGGCGCTGCAGCCCGATCAGATCAACATCAAGGCCAAGACGGCCGAGGGCATGGGCCCGGTGGGCCGGGGCGAGTCGATCGAAGCGCGCGCCGTGTGCCTGCTGATGCGCTGAGCGCGCGCTTGGCGTCAGGCGCTCAGGTCGCGCGCTTGAGCCTGATCTGAGCCACCAGACCGCCGTCCTCGGCCAGGCTGAGTTCGAGCGAGCCGCCCATGCGCTGCATGGCCTTTTCGACAATGGCGAGGCCGAGGCCGGCGCCGGTGGCCGAGGTGCGCGCCGCGTCGCCGCGGAAGAACGGCGTGGTCAGCTGGGCGAGCTTTTCGGGTGGGACGCCGCAGCCGTGGTCACGCACGCTGAGCTTCAGCCACGGACCATCGGGCGCGCAGGTCACGTCCACGTGCGCGATGTCGTCGTCGGGGCTGCGGCCGTAGCGGCGGGCGTTTTCGAACAGGTTCTGCAGCACGCGGCCGAGTTCGATGTCGTCGGCCAGGATCACGGCCGCGAGCGTAACGCGTGAGTGGATCTGGATGCGCGCCGCATCACGGAACACCGCCGTCTCGCGGTCGATCACGCCGCTCAACCCCACCGGTGACAAGCGCACATCGCCCGGACGCGAGTAGTCCATGAACTTGTCGATGATCGCGTCGAGCTGGTCGATGTCGAGGGCCATGTTGTTGAGGGCTTCTTCGTCGTGCACGCTCATTTCGGCTTCGAGTCGCAACCGCGCCAGCGGCGTGCGCAGGTCGTGCGAGATGCCTGCGAGCATCACCGCGCGGTCGTCCTCGAGCTTGGCCAGCTCGCGCGCCATGCGGTTGAAGCCCATGTTGACCTGGCGGATCTCGCTGGTCAGCGTGGTCTCGTCGAGTCGCGAGTCGAACTCGCCTTCGCGGATGCGCCCGGCCGACAGCGACAGGTCGCGCAGCGGCTTGTTGATGGCCCGGGTGACGGCCAGCGCACCCAGAAGCGTCACGAGCAGCGCGATGCCCACCCAGATCAGCAGCGTGCTGTTGGCAACCTTGCCCATGCGGGCCGGGTCGGTTTGCAGCCAGTACGGGTCGTCGCCGATCTCGAACCCCACCCACAGCCCGGCGGTGCCGTTGAGTTCGCGCGCCACCAGCGTGCCGGCGCCCAGATGCTCGCGAAGCTCGGCCGCGATCGCCCGGGTGGTGCGGTCGGTCTCGTAGGGCTTCCATTGATCGGTCGGCTCGCGGGGCGCGAGCTTCATGGACTCGTTGGTGGACACGCTCTTGATGAGCGCCAGGCGGTGAATGGCGTCAGGGTCTTTGAGTGCCACCCGCGTGAGCGTCACCAGGCTGGCGATCTGATGCGCCGCACGCACCGCGCTGGGCTCGACCTCGAGCATGCTGAAAGTCTGAACCCAGGCAAACACGCCTCCGGCCAGCAGCACGACCAGCAGCACGAAGGTGCGCCAGAACAGGCTGAACGCGAGTCGCAGTCTCGGGATTTGCAACGGCATGGGCAGACCCTGCCTCAGCGCTGGGGGGTGAGGCTCAAACCGCCTCGTCGGGCACGAACACGTAGCCCAGGCCCCACACCGTCTGGATGTAGCGCGGTTGCGCGGGGTCGGTCTCGATCATCTTGCGCAAGCGCGAGATCTGCACATCGAGGCTGCGGTCAAAGGGCTCGAACTCGCGACCGCGCGCCAGCTGCGCGAGCTTGTCGCGCGACAGCGGCTGCCGGGGGTGGCGCACCAGCGCCTTGAGCATCGAGAACTCGCCCGTGGTCAGCGCGATGGCCTCGCCGGACTTCGACAGCCGGCGCTGCGACAGGTCGAATTCGAACTCGCCGAAGCTGACGGTCATCGACTCCTTGCTTGGCGCGCCGGGTGCTTCGGGGGAAGGGCGCCGGCGCAGCACGGCGTGGATGCGCGCGAGCAGCTCACGCGGGTTGAACGGCTTGGGCAGGTAGTCGTCGGCGCCGACTTCGAGGCCGACGATGCGGTCGACGTCCTCGACCTTGGCGGTGAGCATGATGATCGGCGTGCGGTCGTTGGCGTTACGCAGCCGGCGGCAGATCGACAGGCCGTCTTCGCCGGGCAGCATCAAGTCGAGCACGATGAGGTCGACGCTCTCGCGGCTCAGAAATCGGGTGAGCGCCTTGCCGTCTTCGGCGAGCAGCACTTCGAAGCCTTCCTGGCTCAGGTAGCGGCGCAGCAAGTCGCGGATTCGGGCGTCGTCGTCGACGATCACGATGCGGTCGGCGCGCGCGGAAGTGCTGGCGTTCATGGCAGGCTCCATTTGTAACAAACGAGATTCTGCGCGGCTTTGCGGCCGGTCGAGGCCGCGAATCGGCCCGCATTGACCATTCGTTACAAAGATCCGGCCCCGGTGATCGGCGCCACATCCGTGCGGCCTGATCCGTGCCATCTGTCATCGCGGCGATGTCGCCTCGCGTTAGGCTGCAAGGTCGCAATCCGCGACGCCTCCCGGGCCAGCCCATGAATTTCTCTTGCACCCGATTCGATCTGTCCGGCGTTCGCCGCCTCGGCGCGTGTGTCGGCGCACTGGCGCTGATCTCGACGGCCGCTGTGGCCTCCGAGCCCGCCGTGCCGTGTGGCGTGGTGGCCCTCACGGCCACGGCCAGCGTCGATGTGACCCGCGACATGCTGTCGATCACGCTGGTGGCCACGCGCGATGGCAACGATGCCAGCGCGGTGCAGTCATCCCTGAAGCAAGCGCTCGATACCGCCCTGAACGAGGCGCGCAACGTGGCCCGGCCGGGCCAGATCGAGGCACGCACCGGCAACTTCTCGCTCAACCCGCGCTACTCGACGAAGAACACGCTGGCGGGCTGGCAAGGAAGCGCCGAGCTGGTGCTTGAGGGCCGCGATCTGCAGGGGCTGAGCCAACTGGCCGGTCGCATCCAGAGCATGAACATCGCTCGCGTGTCGCAAAGCCTGTCGCGCGAGCAGCGTGAAAAGGCCGAGGCGAGCGCCATGACGCAGGCGATCGGCCGCTACCGCGCTCAGGCCGCCGAGGTGACCAAGCAGTTCGGCTACACCGGCTACACGGTACGCGAGGTCAACGTGTCGACCAACGAAGCCGGCCCCGGCCCGGTGCCGATGTTCGCGGTGCGCGCCATGGCCGTGCAGGCCGATGCGCCGCTGCCGGTGGAAGCCGGTCAGACCAGCGTGTCGGTCACCGTCAACGGCACGGTGCAAATGGCAAAGTGACCCACCGCGGCGGGTGGGTTGCCGCGCCGCTCGCTTACTGCGCAGCCCAGCCGCCGTCCATGTTCCAGGCCACGCCGCGCACGTTGTCGCCGGCCGGCGAGCACAGGAAGACGGCCAGTTCACCCAGTTGCTCGGGGGTGACGAACTGCTGCGAGGGCTGCTTGTCGCCGAGCAGGCCGCGGCCGGCTTCCTCATTGCTGACCTCTTGGCGTATTGCCCGGTCATCGATCTGCTTTTGCACCAGCGGTGTGAGCACCCAGCCCGGGCAGATGGTGTTGACGGTGACGCCCGTGGTGGCTGTTTCCAGCGCCACCACCTTCGAGAATCCCACGATGCCGTGCTTGGCCGCCACGTAGGCCGACTTTTGCGCCGAGCCCACCAGGCCGTGGACTGAGGCCAGATTGATCACTCGGCCCCAGTTCTTTTCGCGCATGGCGGGAATGGCCAGCCGCGTGGTGTGAAAGGCCGAGCTGAGGTTGATGGCGATGATCGCGTCCCACTTCTCGATGGGAAAGTCCTCGACGTTGGCCACGTGCTGGATGCCGGCGTTGTTGACCAGGATGTCGACGCCACCGAAAGTCGCTGTGGCCACCGCGAACATGTCGGCGATTTCGGCCGGCTTGGTCATGTCCGCGCCGTGGTGGATCACCTTCACGCCGTGGGCTGCGACCTGCGCCTTGGGTGACTCGACATCGCCGAACCCGTTGAGCACGATGTTGGCGCCCTGACGGGCCAGACTCAGCGCGATGCCCAGGCCGATGCCGCTGGTCGATCCGGTGATGAGCGCTGTCTTTCCTTTGAGCATGGTGGTTCCTTCGGGGGGCGGGAGTGGGTTGGTACGATGCATTATCGAAGAGCCCGCACCCCATCGATCCAACGCCCGAGCCCGCTCCATTGAAGCTGCCCATGTCTGACCACGAGCCCCGCCTTCACCACGTGTCATGCCTCAACAGTGTCGGCCTGCACCGCGTGGCTTACTGGGAGTGGGGCGATGCTGCCAGCCCGCGTGTGCTGGTGTGCGCGCACGGGCTCACGCGCCAGGGCCGAGACTTCGATGTGCTGGCGCGCGCCCTGCGCGACGACTACCGCGTGATCTGCCCGGACATCGCCGGCCGCGGCGAGTCCGACTGGCTGCCGCAGGCTGCGGAGTACGTCATCCCGCGCTATGTGGCTGACATGGTCACGCTGCTGGCGCGTGTCAACGCCGAAACCGTGCACTGGCTGGGCACCTCGATGGGCGGGCTGATCGGCATGGCGCTGGCCAGCCTGGCACCGTTTCCGATCCATCGACTCGTGATCAACGACATCGGCCCGGTGCTCGGGGCCGCGGCGCTGACACGCATCGGCAGCTATGTGGGCGTGGCGCAGCGCTGGGCCACGGTCGAGGAGGCGGCGGACTACATGTGGTCCAACTCGCGCGGCTTCGGCCCGCACACGAAGGAGCAGTGGCTCGCGCTCACCCGACCGATGCTCCGGCCGATCGACATCGCCGAAGGCGGCGGCTTCCGCGCCCACTACGACCCTGCGATCGCGGTGCCGTTTCGCTCGGCCACAGCCGAAAGCGCGGCGTTGGGTGAGGCCGCACTGTGGCGCGCCTATGACGCGATACCTTGCCCGACGCTGTTGCTGCGCGGCGCCGACTCCGACCTGCTGAGCGAAGACACGGCGCTGGCCATGACGCAGCGCGGTCCGCGTGCGAGCCTGGTGCGCTTCAGCGGTGTCGGCCATGCGCCGACCCTGGTGGCCGACGATCAGGTGCGCGCGGTGCGGGAGTTCCTGCTGGCCTCATGAAGACGGGTTCTCTGGCCGCAAGGGCCTCAACCGCGCCGGGCGACGCGGCGGCGGATCCCGCCGAGCGCGACCTGCTCGCCGACGACGAAGGCGAGCTGCAGCGTCTGCGCGCGCGCGCGTTCGCCGAGCCATTGCTCACCGGGCAGCCGCTGGACACCGGCGAGGATGCGCTGGAGCACGCCGATGGTGTGAGCGAGATCCTCGAGGGCATCGGTGCCGCACCCTCGCTGCGTGCTGCCGCCTACCTGGTGTACGCCGGCGACTACCTGCAAAAGCCCGAGGAGATGGTGGCCAAGGCGTTCGGGCCGTCGCACGCCAGCCTGGTCAGCAGCACCCGCAAGCTGGTGCAGATCCAGCGCGCTGCGCGCGAGGCCCAGTTCGAGGGCGAGCAGCGCGTGCAACAGACCGAGCTGGTTCGCAAGATGCTGCTGGCGTTTTCACGCGATCTGCGCGTGGTGCTGCTGCGGCTCGCCTCGCGGCTGCAGACGCTGCGCTTTTTTGCGGCCAGCAAGACCGCGTGCCCCGAGCCGCTGGCGCGTGAATCCATGCAGGTGTTCGGGCCGCTGGCCAATCGGCTGGGCATCGGGCAGATCAAGTGGGAGATCGAGGACCTGGCGTTCCGGTTCCTGCAGCCTGATCAGTACAAGTCGATCGCACGTCTGCTCGACGAGAAGCGTGCCGAGCGCGAGCAGCGGGTCGAGGCGTTCCGGCAGCGGCTGGCCGCGCAGTTGCTTGACCACGGCATCGAGGCCGAGGTGCAGGGACGGCCCAAGCACATCTACAGCATCTGGAAAAAGATGAACGGCAAGGGGCTCGACTTTGCCGACGTGCTCGACATCCGCGCCTTGCGGGTCATCGTGGACGATGTGCCGCACTGCTATGCCGCGCTCAGTCAGGTGCACTCGATGCATGCCGCGGTGGCGCAGGAGTATTCCGACTACATCGCCCGGCCCAAGCCCAACGGCTACCAGTCACTGCACACCGTGGTGCTGGATGAGGCCGGTCGGCCCGTCGAGGTGCAGATCCGCACCCGCGCCATGCACGAGCACGCCGAGCACGGTGCCGCGGCCCACTGGGTCTACAAGGAATCGGGCGTCAAGGGCTACAGCGGGGCGGTGGTCGGCGATGCCGATCTGGACGCGTCCGTGGCCGAGGCGCGCAAGGGCGTCTTGCGCCAGTTGCTGGCCTGGGAACGCGACCTCGCCGGCCACGACGCCAGCGAACCCGGGGGCGAGACCGATGCCGCCCATGAAGGCCGCATCTACGTGTTCACGCCGCAGGGTGCCGTGGTGGAGTTGACCCCGGGCGCCACGCCGCTCGACTTCGCCTACGCGGTGCACACCGAGCTGGGTCACCGGTGCCGCGGCGCCAAGGTCGACGGCTCGATGGTGCCGCTGCAAACCGCGCTGTCCAACGGGCAAACGGTGGAGGTCACGGCGGCCAGGGAGGGCGGCCCGTCCATGGACTGGCTCAACGCCGATCTGGGCTACGTGCAAAGTCCGCGCGCCCGGGCCAAGGTTCGTGCCTGGTTCAACGCACGGGCGCAGGCTCAGACGGTCGCACGCGGTCGCGAGGCCGTCGAAAAACTGCTCCAGCGTCTGGGCAAGACTTCCACCCGGCTCGACGATCTCGCCGCACAGCTCGGCTTCAGGCAGGCTGATGCGCTGTTCGAAGTGGTCGGCAAGGACGAGTTCTCGCTGCGCACGATCGAGACGCTGCTCAAGCCACCCGAGCCTGGGCCATCGATCGACGATGCCATCGCGCAGCGGCTGGCCCGTCCCGAACAGGACTCGCCCAAGGGCGGTGTGCTGGTCGTCGGCGTGGAGTCGTTGTTGACGACGTTGTCGCGCTGCTGCCGGCCGGCGCCGCCCGATGCGATCGGCGGCTATGTCACCCGGGGCAAGGGCGTGGCGATCCACCGGCACGGGTGCTCCAACTTTGCCCAGATGGCGCAGCGCTCGCCTGAGCGCGTGATCGCCGTGGCGTGGGGTGCGCCGCGCGGCGGGAACGAGGCGCTTTACCCGGTGGATGTGGTGGTCGAGGCCTCGGATCGCCAGGGCCTGCTGCGTGACATCTCCGAGGTGTTCTCGAAAGAGCGCATGAACGTCATCGGGGTCAAGACCCAGTCGGTGAAGGACAACTCCGGCGGCACCGCCTGGATGACCTTCACGCTGGAGGTCGCCGACGCTGCGCGTCTGGCGAAGGTGCTCGGTGTGGTGGGGCGCATCGGTGGCGTGAGGTCCGTGCGCCGCAAGTGAGCCGCGCCGGGTCGCGAGCGGCAGGATTGGGGGTCTGGCGCGGCTCTGTTCGGGGCTTTCGTGCCGTGCCGTGCCGGGAAAATCCGGCCTATCCATGGACGATCAGCCCCTCCACGACCCGGCCGCCCAGTTGGTGGCCTGGCACAACCGCCACCCGCTGGCGCTGCGCATCACGCCTGATGAAGTGAGCGGCGTGGGTGTGGTGGTGCTGCCGTTCGTGGCCATCGTCGGCGCTGCGTCTTCACGTTGGATGCACCTCCCGACACTCGTGTGGCGACGCCTGCGCCAACTGGCGAAGTTGCCCGGGCCGCCTGCCGGGGGCCCCACCCTCATGGCGGCCTTCAGCGAAGACTTCATCGCACCGATCAGCCCGCGCAGGGCGGCCGACTTCGCGCTTTGCCACGGCAGCTTCGAGCGCATCGGGGACGCCGAATGGCCTCAGCGTGAGGTTGCCGCTGACTCCGATGTGGCGCCCGAGACGGTCGTGCGGTTGTTCCTGAGCACGGCTTCGGTCGAACGAGGCCGTCAACGCGCGCGCTTTTTGATCAGCAATTCAGGCGCCCCGAAGGTCATCGGACCGCGGCTGTGGCACAAGCGCCGCGTGGCGATCGCCGCCGGCTTGCTCGCACTGGCGATGGTCTTGCCGTTGGTCGGGTGGTTTGTCTTCTCGGGATCCGGCAGCACACCGGACGCCGTCTCCGAAGCGCCCGCAGCCAGCGCGCCCGAGCCGCAGGCAACGGCATCGTCCGCATCGGCTGCGGTGCCTGCAGCTTCCGCGGCCGCGAGCGTGCCAGCGCTGGCCGAAGCGAGCGCTTCAGCAGCTGCGCCTGCAGCCAGCGAGGCTACGCCCGAAGCGCCGCAGCACGCTGATGCAGCCTCGAGCGCGATCACCTCCCGTGGCGCCTCTGCGGTGGCGGAGCGGGGTGCCCATACGCCCGGCACCGCACTCAACAACCACCAGCCTTCCCGTGCACCCGACCGGGATCCGGTCCCGACCGAACTGGCGCAAGACGAGATCGCCATTCCCGCCAAACAGACACTGCGCCCGCTGCTGAGCGGCTCGCAGCGGGCTGAAGCCATCCGTCAGGCGAAGGCGCTGCGCGAAACAACTCCTGTGCCGGCAACGGCAACGGCACCGCCAACGGCAGCCTCCCGGGTCAAGGTGTTCGCGCTGGTGACATCGCTCACCGGCACGCGCTCGGCGTCCGAGAGGCGGCAGAGGATGATGTCCCTGAGATTTGCCGGCGGCAACATGTCGGGCGATCTGCGCAGCGAGATCATGCAGGTCGACAAGGGCTGGCGCGCCACGTTGTGGCCCTTCTACTCCAAGACCGCCGCTGAGGCCGCGCGGGACATGCTTGAGGAACGCGGCGTGTACACCGAGGTGGTGTCGTTCTGAGCGCGGCCGACCTGTGTCGTGACGAGATCTCAACCGATTACCAAATTGGGTTCCCAAAAGGCCTTTGAGACGGCTACAATCTTGGGCTCCCCAGGCGCGTAGCTCAGCTGGTTAGAGCACCACCTTGACATGGTGGGGGTCGTTGGTTCGAGTCCAATCGCGCCTACCAGGTATCAGCCCCAGTTCTCATGTGAGAGCTGGGGCTTTTTTGTTGGCGGATCAAGGACTTGGCTTTGATCTCGAGCCTGGCTTCTGGTTTATCACGTCGTCTTGTGCTCCCACCAGCACTGCACTGTGACTGGCACGATTGCCAGCCTTAGTGCTCATGCAGTGGAGCACCAGTGGAGCAAGGTCGTCAACAGTTTCCGACGCAATAAGAGGAAAAGGCGGACTGCGACCCCTCAGCGCCTGTCAAGGTCGTCGAGTGTGCCGCCGCTTCAAGGATCCGTGTCGACGTCGTGGCCCTGATAACTGGCTGTACGGCCCACCCACAGCTGGTGGCACGTTTCGGGCGGTGTCATTGACGGGGTACCTTTCTCGACTGGCGTCGCTGTAGACGACATGCCACCTGGCCGCTAGAAAATTTTGGCGTTTCAATACTTTGAAATCCGGGCTTAGCCCGCGATGGCGAGGTGATCCTGACCACTGAAGGTCTCACCTATGCGAAGTCCTCGCGAACGTGTGAGCGAGGGGTTAGCTCTCACCATTCGGTAGGTTGAGTTGAGTGCTAGGACTGCTTAGAACTTCCAGTCCATCAACGGCCATAAAGCGCGGGCGTTGCCCTTCAATGGTGTCGTATCTGCCGTTGACGCGGATTCTCGCGTCTAGCGCGGCGCGTACCACTTGATCATGCATCGGGCCGTATACACAGCGAATGGCACCGACACCACTCACCCCTCTAATTTCAAAGCGCCGCGCGTCCAAGTCGACTTCGCGGACCAATCCGTCGAAGGTGCCGCTAGTGCTGACCTTCACCGGAGAAACAAGTGCTTGGGATAGCGCTAGGCGGGACTTTGGCGTTAGTGTCCAGACACGGTCCTGCTCGGACTCCGGGGAGGAGAAGGAAACGCTGTCGATCCCTCGCCGGCCGCTTGGAGCGAGCCTTCTCGCTGCGACTAAGACGGTGTCTCGGACTGCTGGATCGGGAAACGCCTCGCGGATCGAGTCGCTGATTCCGCCGTCACCTACGTAGTGCGCAACAAGCGAAAGGCTGCGCACAGCGGAGCGGACTGACTCAAAA
>NCFZ01000069.1 GCA_002281415.1 Burkholderiales bacterium 28-67-8
GGCCGATGTCGGCGAGCGCTACAGCCTGACCCACACCATCCAGGCGCAAGGCGCGCTGTACCTGACGCTGGGCTCGGTGCTGATGTCGAGCGAAGGCCGTCCCATGCTCACCATCACCGCAGACACCTGCGGCCGCCACGACACGCTGGGCGGGGCGTGCTCCTGCGAGAGCAACACCGTGCGTTACGCGCTCGAAAAGCGCTACATGCACAGCTGCCGCGACAGCTTCATGCTGGCGCTGTCGCACACCGACGATGGCGCGGGCGACATCCCCCGCCTGACCAAGCGCGACGTGGTGTCGAACATCAACTTCTTCATGAACGTGCCCGTCACGCCCGAAGGCCGTCTGACCTTCGAGGACGGCATCTCCGCGCCGGGCAAGTACGTCGAGATGCGCGCCGAGATGGACGTGGTGGTGCTGGTGTCGAACTGTCCGCAACTGAACAACCCGTGCAACGGCTACAACCCGACGCCGGTGCGCTTTCTGGTCTGGGATCCCGTTTGAGGGTTCCACCGCGCCGGACGACCGGCGTGCGTTTTTCCTGATCGCAGGACGACCTGCCTTCCCGCCGAGTCCACCATGTTCAACAAGGTCCTGATTGCCAACCGCGGCGCCATTGCGTGCCGCATCATCCGCACGCTCAAGCGCCTGGGCGTGGGCTCGGTGGCGGTGTATTCCGAAGCCGATGCCGGCGCGCTGCACGTGACGATGGCCGACGAGTCGGTGTGCATCGGTCCCGCACCGGTGGCCGCGAGCTACCTCAACAGCGCACGGCTCATCGAGGCGGCGCTCGCCACCGGCGCGCAGGCCATCCACCCCGGCTACGGCTTCCTGTCCGAAAACGCCAGCTTCGTCGAGGCCTGCGAGGCCGCCGGGCTGGTGTTCCTCGGCCCGACGCCGCAGCAGATGCGCCTCTTTGGCCTGAAGCACACCGCGCGCGCACTGGCCACCTCGAGCGGCGTGCCGCTGCTGCCGGGCACCGGCTTGCTGGCCGACCTGGATGACGCGCTGGCCAGCGCCGAGCGCATCGGCTACCCCGTCATGCTCAAGAGCAGCGCGGGCGGCGGCGGCATCGGCATGCAGATGTGTGCCGGCGCCGACGAGCTGCGCGGCGCGTTCGAGACGGTGCGCCGCCTGGCGCAGTCCAACTTCTCCGATGCGGGCGTGTTCATCGAGCGCTACATCAGCGACGCGCGCCACATCGAGGTGCAGGTGTTCGGCGACGGCGCCGGCCGCGTGCTGGCCATCGGTGACCGCGACTGCTCGCTGCAGCGGCGCAACCAGAAGGTCGTCGAAGAAGCCCCCGCGCCGCACCTGCGGCCTGAAGTGCGCGCCGCGCTGCACGACACCGCGCGCCGGCTGGCTCAGGCTGCGAGCTACCGCTCGGCGGGCACGGTCGAGTTCGTCGTCGATGCGCGCACGCAGGACTTCTACTTTCTGGAGGTCAACGCGCGGCTGCAAGTCGAGCACGGCGTGACCGAGGCGGTCACCGGCGTCGACCTCGTCGAGTGGATGGTGCGCCTGGGCTCGGGCGACCTGCCCGCGCTCGACGGCATGCACATCACGCAAACCGGCCACGCGGTGCAAGCGCGCCTGTACGCCGAGGACCCGTACAAGAACTTCCAGCCGGCCACCGGCGTGCTCACGCAGGTGAGCTTTCCCACCGACCTGCGCGTGGACACCTGGATCGAGCGCGGCACCGAAGTCACCGCCTACTACGACCCGATGCTGGCCAAGCTCATCGCCCACGGCAGCGACCGCGATGACGCCATCGCGAAGCTGTCGGCCGCGCTCACCGCCAGCCGCGTCGACGGTGTCGAATCGAACCTCGATTACCTGCGCGGCGTGATGCATTTCGATCCGTTCGTGAGCGGCTCGCACACCACGCGCAGCCTGGCGTCGTTTGCCGCGCCGAGCCGCGCTTTCGATGTCATCTCGCCGGGCGTGCAGACCTCGGTGCAGGACTGGCCCGGACGCCTGGGCTACTGGGACGTGGGCGTGCCGCCGTCGGGCCCGATGGATCCGCTCGCGCTGCGGCTGGCCAACCGGCTGGTGGGCAACGCGCAGGGCGCGGCCGCGCTCGAGATCACCGTGGCCGGACCGGCGCTGCGCTTTCGCTGCGAGGCGCGCATCGCGGTGTGCGGCGCGCCGATCGAACTCACGCTCGATGGCGCGAAGCTGGCGCTGGGCGTGGCCCATGCGGTGATGCCCGGTCAGACACTGCGCATCGGTCGCGTCGGCCAGGGGGCGCCCGGCTCCGATGGGGCGGCCACGAGCGCGGGCTGCCGCGCCTACCTCGCGGTGGCCGGCGGTCTGGATGTGCCCGACTACCTGGGCAGCGGCTCGACCTTCACGCTCGGGCAGTTCGGCGGCCATGGCGGACGCGTGCTGCGCGGCGGCGATGTGCTGCACCTGGGCGCAGCGGCCGACGTGCCGGCGATCAGCCCGGCGCAGGCGGCCGCGCTCGCCTCGCACCACGGCACGCACTGGGACATCGGCGTGCTGGTCGGCCCGCATGCCGCGCCGGATTTCTTCACGCCCGAAGACATCGCCACCTTCTTCGCCACCGACTGGCAGGTGCACTACAACTCCAGCCGCACCGGCGTGCGGCTGATCGGTCCCAAGCCGACCTGGGCGCGCACCGACGGCGGCGAGGCCGGGCTGCACCCGTCGAACATCCACGACAACGCCTACGCGATCGGCGCGATCGACTTCACGGGCGACATGCCGGTGATCCTCGGCCCCGACGGCCCGAGCCTGGGCGGCTTCGTCTGCCCGGCCACCGTGGTGCAGGCCGAGCTGTGGAAACTGGGCCAGCTCTCGCCGGGCAACACGGTGCGCTTCAAGCCGCTCACGCTGGAACAGGCCCGTGCGCTGGCTCAGCGCCAAGACGCGGTGCTCGCCCCGGCAGTCACCGCACCGGCTGAGGCCGCCCCGAGTGCGCTTGCGCGCCGCGGCGTGGCCCTGGCCGATGCCGCCGTGCTGCACCGCCGTGCCGCCGGCGACGACGGCATCGACATCGTCTACCGCCGTGCCGGTGACGCCTACGTGCTGATCGAGTTCGGTGAGCTCAAGCTCGACCTCACGCTGCGCTTCCATGTGCACGCGCTGATGCAGCGGCTGCAAGCCTGGCGCGACGAAGGCCGCCTGCCCGGCATCGTCGACCTCACGCCGGGCATCCGCTCGCTGCAGGTGCACTACGACCCGGCCAGCCTGAGCCTGGCCGCGCTGATGGACGTGCTGCTCGACGCGCAAGACGGCGCCGTGGCGATTGCCGACATCGAGGTGCCCAGCCGCACCGTGTGGCTGCCGCTGTCGTGGGACGACGCGGCCACCCGGCTGGCGATCGACAAGTACATCCAGTCGGTGCGCTCGGACGCGCCCTGGTGCCCGAGCAACATCGAGTTCATCCGCCGCATCAACGGGCTGGACGACATCCAGGCCGTCTACGACACGCTGTTCGAGGCCAGCTACCTGGTGCTCGGGCTGGGTGACGTGTACCTGGGCGCGCCGGTGGCCACGCCACTCGACCCGCGCTACCGGCTGGTGACCACCAAGTACAACCCGGCACGCACCTGGACGCCCGAGAACGCGGTGGGCATCGGCGGCGCCTACCTGTGCGTGTACGGGATGGAAGGCCCCGGCGGCTACCAGTTCGTCGGGCGCACCGTGCAGATGTGGAACCGCTGGCGCGATGCGCGCCAGGGCGCGCGCGACTTCGAGCCCGGCAAGCCGTGGCTGCTGCGCTTCTTCGACCAGCTGCGCTTCTATCCGGTGGGGGCCGACGAGCTGCTCACGATGCGCGACGACTTCGTCGCCGGGCGCACCCACCTGCGCATCGAGGAAGGCACCTTCAAGCTCGCCGACTACCAGCGCTACCTGCGCGACAACGAGCCGTCGATCACCGCGTTCAAGACCCGCCAGCAAGCCGCGTTCGAAGACGAGCGTGAGCGCTGGCGCGTGGCCGGCGTGGCCGAGACGGTCGACGAGCGTGTCGATGCCGACGCCGAAGCGCGTGCCGCCGCGGCCAGCGCCTTCGATGGCGAGGTGGTCACCTCCGAGGTCTCGGGCGGCGTGTGGTCGGTGCTGGCCGCCAAGGGCAGCACGGTGCGCGCCGGCGACACGCTGCTGGTGGTCGAGTCGATGAAGATGGAAATCACCGTGCTCGCGCCGCGCGACGGCGTGGTCCACGAGGTGCTGTGCGCCGAGGGCCAGCCGGTCACCGCCGGCCAGCCGCTGGTCCTGTTGAGCGAATGCGCTCCCAACCCTGCAACCGAGTGAGGCCCTGATGCGACTCGACCTGTCTTTCGGCGCGCTGCGCGCGCGCTATCTCGACGGCACCCTCACGCCCGTGCAACTTGTCACCCAGCTGCACGCGCAGATCGAGGCCGAAGAAGCCGCACTGCCGCGGCACGTGTGGATCCATCGTCTGAGCCTGGCCGAGCTGACCGCCCATGCGCGCGCGCTCGAAGGCCGCGATGCGGCCACGCTGCCGCTGTACGGCATTCCGTTTGCCATCAAGGACAACATCGATCTCGCCGGCGTGCCCACCACCGCCGCCTGCCCCGACTACGCCTACACGCCCGAGCGCAGCGCCACCGTGGTGCAGCGGCTGATCGACGCCGGCGCCATCCCCGTGGGCAAGACCAACCTCGACCAGTTCGCCACCGGGCTGGTCGGCGTGCGCTCGCCCTACGGCGCGTGCCGCAACGCGATCGACCCGGAGTTCGTGTCGGGCGGCTCGTCGTCGGGCTCGGCCGTGGCCGTGGCGCTGGGGCTGGCGAGCTTTTCGCTCGGCACCGACACGGCAGGCTCGGGTCGCGTGCCGGCGATGTTCAACAACCTGATCGGCCTCAAGCCCAGCCTCGGGCGCTTGCCCAGCACCGGTGTGGTGCCGGCGTGCCGCACGCTCGACACCGTGTCGGTGTTCGCGCTCACCGCAGCCGATGCCGCCGTCGTGCTGGCCGCCGCGCAAGGCCCCGATCCGCAGGACGCCTATTCGCGCAGCCTGCCGCCGCACGGTCGCAACTTCGGCGCGGGCGCGTTTCGCTTTGGCCTGCCGCGCGGGCACGATCTGGCGTTCTATGGCAACGCGCAGGGCCTGGCGCATTTCTCCCAAGCGGTGGGCCTGCTGATCGCGCTGGGCGGTGTGCCGGTCGAGATCGACCTGACGCCGTTTCGCAGCGTGGCCACGCTGCTCTACGAAGGCCCGTGGGTGGCTGAGCGCTATGCGGCGATCCGCGAGTTCATCGAGACCCAGCCCGAGTCCTTGCACCCGGTCACGCGCGCCATCACCGAGGCCGGTGGGCGCATCAGCGCGGCCGACACCTTTGCCGCGCTGTACCGATTGAAGGCGCTCGAGCAGACAGCACGCGCTGCCTGGGGCGACATCGACTGCCTGGTGGTGCCCACGGCGCCGACCATCCACACCATCGCCGCGGTCGAGGCCGACCCGATCGCGCTCAATTCGCAGCTCGGCCACTACACGAACTTCGTCAACCTGCTCGATCTGTCCGCCGTGGCGGTGCCCGTGGGCTTTGCGGTCGATGGCCCGGCGCGCGGCTTGCCGCACGGCGTCACGTTGATCGGTCGCTGCGGCCAGGACCTGCCGCTGCTCACGCTGGCCGCCCGGCTGCACGCGGGCAGCGTGTCCACGGTCGGCGCGACACCGCACGCGCCGCACCTGCTGGGGGTGCTGCCCGACACCACGCCGTTTCCTTCGGGGCAGGTGCAGGTGGCCGTGTGCGGCGCGCACCTGAGCGGCTTGCCACTGAACTGGCAGCTCACGCAGCGTGGCGCCACGCTGGTGCGCACGGTGCGCAGCGCGCCGCTCTACAAGTTCTATGCGTTGCCGGGCGGGCCGCCGTTTCGTCCGGGGATGGTGCGTGTGACTGAGGGCGGCGGGGCCATCGAGCTGGAGGTCTGGGAGCTGCCCGCGCGCGAGTTCGGCTCGTTCGTGGCCGGCATCCCCGCGCCGCTGGGCATCGGCACCGTGCTGCTCGAGGACGGCACGAGCGTGCAGGGCTTCGTGTGCGAGAGCCACGCCGTGGCCGACGCCCGCGACATCACCGCGCTGGGTGGCTGGCGCGCGCACCTGAACATGCCGGACTGACGCTGCGGCCATCCGGCGCGGCGCGTCAGCGCGCGGGCCTGCACCGAACGCCCCAGGCGTTAAGGTGCCGGGATCATTCCCGCCGAGCCTCACGCATGACCACCGCCGCGCCCTTGCGTGTCCTGATGATCGGCTCCAGCCTGGAGCTGGCGTTGCCGGTGCTGCGCATCCTGCTTGACGCCGGGTTCACCATCGACTGCATTTCCAGCCGCAAGGCGCTGCTGTCGCATCCGGCCATCGAGCGGTTTGTCTGGGCCCAGGATGAGCCGAGTCTGGTGACGCAGGCCGCGCTGGCCATCCGGCGGGCGACGTACCGATTGGTCGTGCTCACCGACGACAAGACCATCCGGCAGATTCTGTTGTCCGACCTGTCGGAGGAAGAAAAACTGTCGCTGTTGCCCGTGGCCACCGCACGCGACTTTCATCACCTGTCGTCCAAGATCGGGCTGTCCGAAACCCTGGCGGCGCACGGCGTCACGACGCCCGAGTTCGCGCCGGTCCGCAACCCGGAGGAGCTCGCGATCGCCGTGCGGAAAATGGGTTTCCCGCTCATCTTGAAGGGCGATTTTTCAGGCGGCGGGACCCAGACGTTCAAGCTGCTCCATGCGCAGCAGCTGCAGGAACTGCCGCAGCCGTTCGGCTTTTTTCCCGCGGTCTTGCAGCGCCATGTCGAGGGAGCGCTGATCGCGATCGAGGCCTTCTATCAAGACGCGCAGCTGGTCCAGTTTGGATATTCCAGGGCCCTGAGGCTGCAGCACGACGATGAGTTCTCGCCGTCGTGCGTGCGCGAGTTCCGCCCGCGCGCGCACCTCGATGAGCGCATCGTCGACGAGTTGACGCGGCTGGGCGCCGCCTTGGGCGCGCATGGGTTCGCCAATATCAGCTGCATCGAGTGCGCGGCCGACGGCAAGCGCTATTACTTCGAGGCCGACCTGCGCCCCACGGCGTGGGCTGACTACCCCCGGCATTTCTCGGATGACCCTGCCGCCAGGATCAAGGACCATTTCGTTTCGGGCCGCACGCTGCAGTCGCCACGCTGCACCGGCGACGCGCAGCCCGAGCGCATCACGCTGGCGTACCCGCTGCGGCTCAGGCTGTGGGAGGTGCTGACCAACCGCTACGCCTGCTGGCGGGTCTGGCCGGACGACGCACTGGCCGTTCGCATCCTGATGCGGCGCAGCAAGCACCAGTTGCTGGCCCTCCTGAACCTGAGGGCGGCGCGGCGGTGGATCCGGCGGCGGCTGGAGCGGCTCGCCCGCGGCCGCACCACGGCCTGAATCGAGGCCGCGCTCACGGGCCGCTTCAATGTGGTGCAGCGGCGTGTCTGCGCAGCTGGCACATGGCTTGCTGTGTGCTGGGTGCAGGTGGAGCGGTTTCGTGTGTTTGTCGCATGCGCATCTCCTCTCACTCAGGGTCACTAGGGTTCCGATCGGCAGCGATGCCGGTGCTGGTCCGAGAGTGACCCGGCTCAGGCGGTCATCGCGAAGGCGTTGGCGGCCAGGGTTCCACGGAGGGACAAAAGCCCGGGAGATGGACGCGTTCGACACGTCTTCTCCTGCGCCCGTTTCTCATTCACCTGGAGCTCTCGCCATGACATCTGCCCTCGTTCGCGCGTCCAAGTCCTCCCTCGCGTCCCAGCCGCTGCTGAACCGCTTCGGCGCTTCGCTGAAGAAGCCGCTGGCCGGCATCGCGCTGGGCGTGTTCGCCCTCACCAGCCAGGCCGCTGGCGTCACGTCGATGAAGATCGGCTCGCTGGCGTGGATCGGCTACGGCCCGTTCTACGTGGCTGAAAAGCTCGACCTGTTCAAGAAGCACAACCTCAAGGTCACGCTGCAGATGTTCACCGACCCGGCGCTGATTCCGCCGGCGATGGCCAGCGGCGCTGTCGAAGGCGGCATGCTGACCTATGACCAGGTGGTCGGTCAGGTGGCCGAGGGCCGCATGCAAAAGGTGGTGATGCCCATCGACTACTCGAACGGCGGCGACGCCATCGTGGCCGACAAGACCATCACCAAGGTGGCCGACTTCAAGGGCAAGAAGGTCGGCTTCAACCCGCTGTCGCCATCGGACTTCCTGCTGTCGTACGCGCTCAAGGTCAATGGCCTCACCGACAAGGACGTCACCCCGATCAACATGACGCCCGAGGCCGTGCCGGCCGCAATGGCCTCGGGCCAGATGCCCATCGGCGTGACCTACGAGCCGAGCTTGTCGCAGATCGTGAGCCAGGGCGGCGGCAAGAAGTTCAAGGTGGTGTTCTCCTCGAAGGACGCGCCCGGCCTGATCGCCGACGTGCTGGTGTTCGACGAGAAGGTCATCAAGGCCAAGCCCACCGAGATCGCCGGGATCATCCAGGCCTACCTCGACGGCATGGCCTACATGAAGGCCAAGCCTGACGAGTCGGCCAAGATCATCGGCAAGGTGCTCGGCGTGTCGGCCAAGGAAGTGAAAGAGCAGATGACCGGCGTGTACAACATCCCGCTGGCCGAGATGCCCAAGGCGTTCGTGAAGTCGTCTGAGACCACCTCGTACTTCGGCAGCGGTGAGGTCATCGGCCAGCTGCTCAAGGCCAAGGGTCAGATCACCACGATTCCGGCGACCGAAACCACCTTCGACGCGCAGTTCGTGACCGCTTTGACGAAGAAGTGAGCCGGTGATGTTTCGCACCCCTGACGGCGCCGCGCCGAACATCGCGGCACTGGCCTTCACCCTGCTGGGTTACGGGTTCGGCGTGGTCGCGCTGACCTCGCCGTCATGGGTGTTCAACGCCATCGGACTCGTGCTGGTGACGCTCACGCTCATCTGGTCGGCGTACTACATCCACGAGTTCGCGCACCTGGCCATCTTTCGCAGTGCCCCGGCCAACGAGCGCTGGGGCACGCTGATGACCTGGATCAACGGCAGCTGCTACGCGCGGTTTGCCGACCTGCGGCGCAAGCACATGCGCCACCACGTCGAGCGCGCCGACGTGATCACCTTCGATTCGCGCGGCTTCCTGCTGGCCGCGCCCGCGTGGTTCCGCGGCAGCGTGCTGGCGCTGGAGTGGGCCTATTTCCCGGCGGTCGAGTTCCTGATGCGCGCCTTCGTGATCGCCCAGCCGTTCAAGAGCGGCGATGTCGCGTCGTCATGGCGCATCGTGGGCATCGCGGTGCTGCGCGTGTCGGCCTTTGCCGCGCTCGGCTGGTACTCGCCCAAGGCGCTGGCGCTGTACTTCGCCGCCTACCTGGTGTTCGTCACCGTGCTGCGCTTTGCCGATTGCTTCCAGCACACCTACGACTCGTATCCGATCCTCGGCGACACGCCGATCCCCAATGACAAGGTGCGCGACCGCGCCTACGAGCAGGCCAACACCTACAGCAACGTGTTCGGGATCGACAACTTCTGGCTCAACCTGATGTGGCTGAACTTCGGCTATCACAACGCCCACCACGAGCGCCCCACGGTGGCGTGGCACCGGCTGCCGGCGTACCACCGCGAGCTTTACGGCAACGACTACCGCCAGGTGGTGCCCGTGAGCCAGTTGCTCAAGGCGTTTCACCAGCACCGGCTCACCCGCGTGCTGTCGGGCGACTACGGCCAGGTGCTCGACCCCAGCGTGGCCGGGCGGGCTGACGGCTTCGTCGGCGCGGTGGGTGTGTCTTTCCTGACGGCGGTGTGACGTGGTCGCGGCTGCCGGCCTGCCAAGCGCATCCAGCCACGGCCTGAGCGGTCGGGTGGTGGTGCTCACCGGAGCGGCTGGCGGCATCGGCCGTGCGCTGGCCGAGGCCTTCCTTGCGCAAGGGGTGCGGCTGGTGGCCACCGACCGCGACTCCATGGCCTTGCACCGCTTGGCCGAGGCCTGGGCAAAGACAGGCGATGTCACCGCGCTGCCGTGCCATCTGGGCCGCGACGACGACGTTCAGGCGCTGGTCGACGGCATCAAGCGCAGCCATGGCCGCGTCGACGTGCTGGTCAACAACGCCGGCGTCGAATACCCCACACCGCTGGCCGACGCCACGCCCACGGGTGCGGCGCGCTGGTCGGCGCTGCTCGACAACAACGTGGGCACCATGGTGCGGCTCACGCGTGCGCTGCTGCCGCTGATGCCGTCAGGTGCCAGCGTGATCAACCAGTCCTCCATCTGGGGCCTGACCGGCGTGGCCGACTTCTCGGCCTACGTGGCCAGCAAGCACGCGGTGATCGGGCTGACCCGCTCGCTGGCCTGGGAGCTCGCGCCGCAGGGCATCCGCGTCAACGCGGTGTGCCCGGGCTGGATCCGCACCGACGCGGCGCTGCGCTCGCTGACCAGCATGGCGCTGGCGCAGGGCCGCAGCGAGGCCGAGGTCGAGCGCGACATCCTGGCGCGCCAGGCCAACCCGACGATGCTCGAGGCCAGCGACATCGCCGGCGTGTTCCTGTTCCTGGCCAGCCACGACGCTCGCTCACTGACCGGCCAGGCGATCAGCGCGAGCCACGGCGAGGTGATGAACTGATGGCTGCCCCAGAAACGGCCCCCGGCGCGATGACGCTGTCGCTCACCGGACGCGTGGTGCTGATCACCGGCGCGGCCAGCGGCATCGGCCGCGCCACTGCGCTGGCGTGTGGTGCGGCCGGCGCGATCGTGGCCGTCAACCACCTGGCGCGCGCCGACGAGGCCGCCGAGCTGGTCGCGCTGCTCGAATCGCGCGGCGCACGCGCGCAGGCCTTCGAGGCCGACGTCACCCGCTCGGCCGACGTGACCCGCATGGTCGCCGACGTCGAGCGCGAGCTCGGGCCGATCGGCGCGCTGCTCAACAACGCCGGGATCATCGACGACCGGCCGTTTCTCGAGACCACCGAAGAACACTGGGACCGCATGCTCAACACCGACCTGAAGTCGGTATTCCTCATGTGCCGCGCGGTGCTGCCCGGCATGGTGCAGCGCGGCGCGGGCGTGATCGTCAACATCGCCTCCGATCTGGGCGTGTTGGGCCGCGAACAGTTCGCGCCGTATTGCGCGGCCAAGGCCGGCGTGATCGGCCTGACGCGTTCGCTGGCGCGCGAGTTCGCCCCGCGCATCCGCGTCAACGCCGTCGCGCCGGGGCCGGTGGCCACCGCGATGCTGTCGACCGAACACATGAGCGCCGAGTGGATCGAAAAGGAACTCGACATCCCGCAGCACCGCTTTGCGGCGCCCGACGAGATCGCCGCCACGGTGCTGTTCCTGATGTCCGACCTGTCGCGCTTTTATTGCGGTCAGGTGCTGGGCCCCAACGGCGGCTCGGTGATGCCGTGAGCGGCG